>CANHKG010000039.1 GCA_947460455.1 Rhodospirillales bacterium
AGGGCGGCGGCAGCGACCAGCAGGCCGCCGTATTTCTTCAGCATCTGCTGCGCGCGTTCGGCGCGCAGGTCCTCGCTGACCTCGTCGAAGATATCGGGCACGCGAATCCTTTCTCTGGCCGGGCGCGATCGGGCCGGACCATAGCGGCGGACCCCCTCCGGGGCAAACGCCGCAACGCCGGCAGGGGCGCAGCCCCGCGAGGCGCAGCTCGAAGGCTGGGCGGCTATCCCTGTGGCGTGGGCTCGCCCAGGGAGAGCATCAGCCGGTTGGCCCAGTTGAAGAAGGCCGCCGCCTGGATGGCATCGGCGATCGCCAACTCGTCCATCCCTGCCGCGCGCAGCCGCGCCACGTGTGCGGGCCCGAATGTCATCGGCAGCTCCGTCAGCGCCACGGAGGCCGCCACCACGGCGTTCCAGCGCTCGCCGAGATCCACCCCGGTGCCTTCGTCCAGCAGGCGCTGCACGTCCTCGCCGCGCTTGGAATAGGTGGTGGCGTGGCGGGCGTGGACGGAGGCGCAGTAGATGCAGCCATTGAGGCGGCTGGCCGCGGTGGCCGCCAGCTCCCGCTCCGCCCGCGGCAGCCCGCCCTGGGTGTTGTAGAAGATGTCCTTGTCGGTGCGGGTACGCGCGCCCAGCACCTCCGGGTCATGCGCCAGAAGGCGGAAATAGGCGGATTTGGCGCGGGAAGCATCGACCAGCCCCGCCATGTGCCGCGGCGTGAGCTCGGCCTCGGCCATCGGCTCCAGCCAGGGCAGCCAATCCAGCATGGCCTTGGTGAAGGCGTTCGGGATGGCGTGGCCTTCGGGGTGGTGCACGGTCTCGGTCATGGGAACCTCAGGCCGCCAGCATGGCGCGGAAGCCGGCCACGGCGCGGATCTGGAAGGACAGGAAGGCCACAAGCTGAGACAGCGTCACGATCTCAGCCGTGCGCCACCCGGCATCGACGAGGCGCTGCAAATGCTCTGCCGAGGCATCGCGCGGGTGGAACACCAGCATGTGCGCGTGGTTGAGCGCCGCGGCGAGGCGCGGCCCCAGCGACCCGGCATCGGCGGCGAAGCCCGGCGCCGGCGTGTTCTCCTTCGAGAGCGGCCCGGCGGGATAGGCGCCGTGCGGCCCGGTCGCCTGCCCGCGCGCGGCGGCATCGGCCACGGGCGAGGCCAGTTCGGGCGCGCGTTCGACCAGGCCTTGCGCGTAGTAGGCGGCAGTCTCCGCCTGGTTGTGCAGCCCGGCCACGAAGGCCGCCACCGCCCAGCGTTCCGCCACCGTGAACCCGCCGGGCTCCGCTGGCAGCAGCAGCAGGTCGTGGCTGGCCTGGGCATGCACCCGCGCCTCCGCCCGCTTGCGCCGGGCCTCGTCCAGCGCGGAGCCAGGGGGGATGCCGGCGAGGTGGTCGATGATGTCTGTCATGCGGCGTTCCGTGCTTCGGTGCGGCGCCAGCCCAGCGCGGGCGCGACGCGGTCTGCCATCAGTTCGATCGAGCGCAAGACCAGCGGATGCGGCGGGTCGATGGAATGCACCTGCACCGCAAGGTCGGTGGCCCGCTGCAACGTGGGTTCGGCGAGCAGGGAGGCGATCACGTCCTCTGCCGTGCCGCAATGCACGTCATAGGCGGCGATCAGGTCCTGCACGCCGCCCTGTGCCGCCGGGTGGCCCTGCGCGGCCAGGCGCGGGCGCATCCGGCCCAGCCCCAGCTCGGCCAGCCGCAACGCCTCGGCGCGCGTATCGGCCACGAACACGCTGCGTGAGCCCAGCACGCGCGGCGCCACGCCAGAGGGCAGTGCCGCGAAATACGCATCCAGCATCGGCTCCTGGATCTCGGCCAGTGTCATGCCCCAGCGCTGGTCCGGCCGCGGCTGGGTGCGCGACAGCAGCAGCCCGTCTCCGGCCAGCCCCGCCCGGCGCGCGCCCTCCACCCCGAAGCTCGCCTGCCACACCCGGGCATCGAGGCCGGCATGCGCGGGATACAGCTTGTCTCCGCCCGGCAGGGCATCGCCGGCCCAGGCGGTGCGGATCAGGGCGAGATGGTCGGCCGTCAGCTTTCCGCGATCGTCGCTGTCCAGCCCGAAGGCGCGGAAGGCGGCCATGTTGCCGCCCGGCCCGATCCCCACCTCCAGCCGGCCGCCGCTGAGCATATCCAGCACCGCGGTATCTTCGGCCACGCGCAGCGGCAGTTCCAGCGGCAGGGTGATGATGCCCGTGCCGAGCCGGATGCGGTGGGTTTGCGCGGCCACATGCGCCAGGAACACCAGCGGCGCCGGCAGCCCGCCCTCGGCCTCATGGAAATGGTGCTGCGCCACCCAGGCGCTGTCGAAGCCGCAGCGCTCGGCGTGGATGATCTGCTCCGCCGCCAGACGGTAACGCTCCGCTGCCGGGGCCGCATCCAGCACCCGGGTGAAGAAGCCCAGCCGGCGGAGCAGGGGCAGCGCCATGCCTGCGCTCAGCCCGGCGCGAAGGCCACGGATTCCGGCCGCTTCAGCTCGATCTCGATGAAGCTCAACGGCTCCGTGCCGCCGTTCATCACGTCGTGCTCGGCACCGAACGGGCGGCCATAGGCGGTGCCGACATCCACATGGGTCTCGCTCACCTCGGTGCCGTTATGCACCTTCATGATCCCCTTGGTCAGCAGCACCACGAAATACGGGAAGGCATGCTGGTGCCAGCCGGTCACGGCGCCAGGCGCGAAATCCCAGCGCGTGATGCGCACATCGGCATCGTCGCGCACGGTGGTGGGCACGGCGGGAATGGTGCAGACGAAGGCCATCGGAACTCGCTCCTTGCAGTGGCCGCAGAGTCCGCCCTGCAAGGCGTTTGGTCAACGCGGGATGTCGCGCAGCCCCCGGCCGAGATAGGCGCCCATCGTTACCTCCGCCCGCCCGGGCAGCGCGAAGGCCACCGGCGGCAGCGCCTCGATCGACTGGAACAGCGGGCCATAGGAAGCCCGGATGCGCGCCTCATCCTGCCGCGGCGCCAGCAGCAACACATCCTGCCCGATCAACCCGGCGGCCGTGCGCGGCCGATGCGCGAACTGCCGGCAATCGGCATTCAGGCAGTACACTGGCGGCGCGTTGCCCAGCGCGTAGTCCAGCTTCCCGGCATCGGACCAGGACGGTGCGGCGACGGGATGGGAGAGCAACCCGCGCTGGGCCAGCGCCGCGCGCAGCGGCACCCAGTCCAGCCCCTGGCGCAGCGGATCGCCCGGCAGGCGCAGCAGGTTGAGGTTCATCTCCACCGCCGCCAGCGAGAGCGCGCCCACCAGGAACATTGCCGTGCCCGCCAGCGTGCGCCGCAGCGCCACGCGATGCAGGTTTGCCGCCACCCACGCCCCCAGCAGCGGAAAGACGAACAGGTAGCCCGGCGCCGCCCAGTGGTACAGCACGCGCGGCGACCAGGCGGAGATCACCACGAACAGCGTGATCGGCACGAAGCCGAGCCACGCCAGCAGCCACGGCCCTGCCTCCTTCGGCCCATTCCGCAGCGCCCGCAGCCACAGCCACGCCAGCGGCAGCCAGATCCACGGCAGCAGGAACAGTGCCTCCCCCGCGATGGTCGCGAACGGCGCCCCCAGCGCCAGCTTGCGCACCCCGGCCCGCGCCCCCTGGAAGGCGAAGCTTGCCCAGCCATTCGCCGCATTCCAGGCCAGCACCGGCAGGAAGCCGGCCAGCGCCACCAGCCCGGCGACCCATGGCTTCGGCCCGAGCAACCGCCGCGGCGCCAGCGTGAGCAACGCCACGAAGGCGCCCGCGAGGGTCAGCGCCGCGGTGTATTTCGACAGCAGGGCCAGCGCCGCACACAGCCCGGCGGCCAGCCACGCCGCCCAGGAATCGCCGCGTATTGCCCGGTGGAACGCCCAGCCGAAACCCAGCAACGCCGCCACCAGCGGCCCATCCGGCAGCACCCAGGTGGCGGTGGTGACGCCCAGCACCGGCGCCATGTTCAGCGTCACCGCCGCCCACAGCCCTGCCCGCTCGCCGAACATCTCCGATGTGAGCCGGAACATCAGCCACGTCGTTAGCGCGAACAGCGCCACGAATGGCAGCCGCACCGCCAGCGGTGCTTCCGTGCCCAGCAGCTTCGCCGCCCCGGCCGAAAGCCACCATGGAATTGGCGGATGATCGAAATACCCCCAGGCGAGGTCCCGCCCCGCCGCCACCATGTAGCTTTCGTCGATCCCCAGCCCCGTCGTGCCCGCCAGCACCAGCCGGAACGCGGCCGTGCCCAGGATCAGCAGCACAAGCCAGCGATGGACAGGCACGTTCAGTTGGAACCGAGCAGGCGCACGCCCAGCCCGGCCAATACCGTGCCCAGCATCGCATCGAAGCCGCGCTGGATGCGGCGGTAGAGCCGCGTCACGGCCTCGGCCGAAAGTGCTACCGCCAGCAACCCGTGCCAGACCAGGGAGATCAGTGTCGCCCCCAGGATCGCCGCCACCAGCGTGGCCGTCCCAGCCCCGGCACCCACCAGCACGCCCGCCAGCGCCGCCCAGAACGCACCCGCCTTGCCGTTCAGCAGCATCACCAGCAGCCCGCGCCGAAACCCGCCACCCGCCGAACCGGCCTCGGCACGAATCTCCACCGGCGCCCCGCGCCACGCAGCCCGCCAACATTGGATCGCCAAGTAGAGCAGGAACGTCCCGCCGCCCCAGGCCAAGGCCGTCATGAACCAGGGATGGGAGGCAGCCAGCGTCGCCACCCCCCACACGGCGGCCAGGCCCCAGGCGATCTCGCCCGTGGCCATGCCCACCGCCGCCCGCACCGCCGGCCCACGGCCATCGCGCGCCGCGGTGCCCAGCAGCATGGCGAAGTTCGGCCCCGGCGACATCACCGCGAGCGCGAACCCCGCCCAGAACACCAGCAGGACCTCAAGGTCCATGCCGGCTCAGTCCGCCAGGACGTTCTGCTTCTGCTCGCCCAGCCCGTCGATGCCCAGCGTCATCACGTCGCCGGCCTTCAGCCAGATCGGGTTCGGCTTCTTGCCCATGCCCACGCCCGGCGGGGTGCCGGTGGCGATGATGTCGCCGGGGTGCAGCGTGATGAAGTGGCTCACGTAGCTCACGATCTGCACCACGTTGAAGATCATGGTCTTGGTGCTGCCGGTCTGCATGCGCTCGCCGTTCAGGTCCAGCCACATGCCCAGCGCCTGCGGATCGGGGATCTCATCCTTGGTCACCATCCACGGGCCGGTGGGGCCGAAGGTGTCGCAGCCCTTGCCCTTGTCCCAGGTGCCGCCACGCTCGGTCTGGAAGTTGCGCTCGGAGACGTCGTTCACCACGCAATACCCGGCCACGTGGTTCATCGCGTCGGCTTCCGACACGTACTTGGCCTTGGTGCCGATCACGATGCCCAGCTCCACTTCCCAATCCGGCTTGGTGGAGCCCTTGGGGATCACCACGTCGTCGTTCGGGCCCTGGAAGGCGCCAAGCGACTTCAGGAAGATGATCGGCTCGGTCGGCGGCGTGGCGCCGGTTTCGGCGGCGTGGTCGGCATAGTTCAGGCCGATGCACACGAAGTTCAGCGGGCGCGCGATGCACGGCCCCATGCGCGGGTTGCTGCGCACCAGCGGCAGCGTGGCCGGGTTGGCCCCGGCGATCTTGGCCAGGCCGGCCGGCGACAGCGAGGCGCCGTTGATGTCGGACACGATGTCCGACAGGTCGCGCAGCTGGCCGTCGGCGTCGAGCACGCCGGGCTTCTCGGCGCCGGGGGCGCCATAGCGAACGAGCTTCATTCTTCCGTTTCCTCGTAAAGACCGATTGTGCCGAGAGACTACAGCGAAATGCCGCCGTCAATCACCAGCGCCTGGCCGGTGACGAACACGCTGTCCTCGCTGGCCAGATACACCGCCAGGGCCGCGATCTCGTCCGCCCGCCCCAGCCGCCCCATCGGCTGGCGCGCGATGAACGCTGCCCGCGCCGCTTCCAGCGATCCCGCCGCCGCCGCATTGGCCGCGATCCGATCATCCAGCGAAGGCGATTGCACCGTGCCCGGGCAGATCGCGTTGCAGCGCACGCCACGGGTCGCATAATCCGCCGCGATGGATTTCGTCAGCCCGATCACCGCGGCCTTGCTGGCCCCATAGATCGCGCGGTTGACGATTCCCTTCACCGAACTGGCCACGCTGGCCATGTTGATCACGCTGCCGCCGCCCTTCGCCAGCATCCCCGGCAGGAAGGCCTGCGTGGTGCGCAGCATGGATTTCACATTGAGGTCGAAGGCGAAGTCCCATTCCGCCTCCGTCGCCTCCAGCACCGAGCCCTGGTGCACGAACCCGGCGCAGTTGAACAGGATGTCGATCTGCCCGATCGCCTCGGCGGCCGCGTGCACCGCCGCGGTATCGCGCACGTCCAGCGCCATGGTGCGAATGCCGGGCCCGACAATCTCCGCCAGCTTCGCGGCGTTGAGGTCGGTGGCATAAACCTGCGCGCCCTCGGCGGCGAACGCCAAAGCCGTCGCCCGCCCGATCCCCTGGGCAGCGGCGGTCACGAGGGCAGTCTTGCCTTTGAGGCGCATGGACATCGGGCGCTCCTGGTTCGTTTCGTGTGACATATGCCGGGGCAAGGTGTGGAGAACAGCAAGCAAGGTCAACCGCCAAGGCGCCAAGGACGCAAAGGAAGGCGCCAAGGGTGCTTCGCCGCTGGCCCTCCTTGGCGTCCTGCTTGGCGTCCTTGGCGCCTTGGCGGTTAACCCTTCTCCGCCCCAACCCCTCAGTGGTTGTCCCGGCTCTCCCCCCGCGTCTCCAGGATGTTCAGATACAGCGTCGCCGGCTCCAGGCACCCGCCCGAGCCCAACTGCCCCACCATGGAACGATAGATCTCCTCCCACGGCGTTTTGTGCACCAGCTGCGGCGGTGTCCAGGCCGCGCGCCGGCGCTCCATCTCGCCTTCCGGCAGCAGCACGTCCACCTTCTGGGTGTTGAGATCGATGCGGATCCGATCCCCGGTCTGCAGCAGCGCCAACCCGCCCCCAACCGCCGCCTCGGGCGACACGTTCAGGATGCTCGGCGAACCCGAGGTCCCGCTCTGCCGCCCATCGCCCATGGTCGGCAGGGCGTTGATCCCCGCCTTCAGCATCGCCGCCGGCGGCTGCATGTTCACCACCTCGGCGCTGCCCGGATATCCCACCGGCCCGCAATTGCGGATGATGAGCACGGACTGCTCCTCCACCCCCAGCGCCGGGTCATCCAGCCGGTCGTGGTAGTCCTCCGGCCCCTCGAACACGATCGCCTTGCCCTCGAACACGTTCGGGCGGCTGGGATCCGAGAGGAACCGGCTGCGGAACTCCTTGTCGATCACGCTGATCTTCATCACCGCGCTGTCGAAGATGTTGCCGGAGAGCACCACGTAGCCGGCCCGCTCCATCATCGGCTTGCCGTAGCTGCGGATCACCTCGCGGTCCCCGTCCGGCACGCGCTCCAGGTTCTCGCCCAGCGTCTTGCCGTTCACCGTCATCACATCCAGGTGCAGCTTGCCCGCGTTGGCCAGCTCCTTCATCACTGCCGGCACGCCGCCCGCGCGATAGAACATCTCGCCCAGGAAGCGCCCGGCCGGCTGCAGATCCACCAGCAGCGGAATCTCCGGGCCCAGTCGCTGCCAATCGTCCAGCGTATGCTCCACGCCCATGTGCCGCGCGATCGCCACCATGTGGATCGGGCAGTTGGAGCTGGCCCCCAGCGCCGCGGCGGCCACCACCGCGTTCTCGAACGCCTTCTTGGTCATGATGTCCGAAGGCCGCAGCTTCTCGCGCACCATCTCCACGATGCGCTTGCCGGTGTAGTACGCCACCTGCCCGCGCTCGCGGTACGGCGCCGGAATCGCCGCACTGCCCGGCAGGCTCATCCCCAGCGCCTCGGCCAGCGAGTTCATCGAGGTCGCCGTGCCCATCGTGTTGCAATGGCCGATGGAGGGTGCGGAGGAGCACACCATCTCCATGAATTCCTCGTAGCCGATCTTGCCCTCGGCATGGAGCTTGCGCCCCTCCCACACGATGGTGCCGGAGCCCGAAAGCCGCCCCTTCCACCAGCCGTCCAGCATCGGCCCGCCGGAGAGCGCGATGGCGGGAATGTTCATGGTGGCCGCGCCCATCAGGCAGGCCGGCGTCGTCTTGTCGCACCCGGTGGTCAGCACCACGCCATCGATCGGGTAGCCGTGCAGCACCTCCACCAGCGAGAGATACGCCAGGTTCCGGTCCAGCGCCGCCGTTGGCCGCTTCAGGGTCTCCTGGATCGGATGGATCGGGAATTCCAGCGGAATGCCGCCGGCATCGCGAATGCCCGCCTTCGTGCGCTCCGCCAACGCGATGTGGTGCCGGTTGCAGGGCGCGATGTCGCTGCCCGTCTGCGCAATCCCGATGATCGGCCGCCCCGCCTGCAACTCCTCCCGCGTCAGCCCGAAATTCAGCTGCCGTTCCAGATACAGCGCCGTCATCGAAGGGTTGCCGGGATTGTCGAACCAGCGCTGGCTGCGCAGCCGCCCGTCGTCGCCAGACTCATCGTGCGCCATGAACCATCCTCCTTCTCACGTTCTCCGACCCTGGGCGGGCCACCGCCAGCCTGTCAACCAACGGGTGCGGGCGCGGCGAGGAAGGCGAAGGCAGAGCCCCTGGCCTTCCTTACCTCCGCCGCATCCGCGCGATGAAGAACCCGTCCATCCCGCCGCGTTCGGGCCACAGGGCGGGGCTGGTGCGCAGCGTGCCGTCCAGGAACAGGGCGTCTGGCAGGGGGGATTCCGCATCCGTGAAGGGGTCGGCGACCAGCGGCAGGCGGTCCAGCGCCGCCTGCAGGCGATCCGGGCCTTCCTCCGGCTGCAGGGAGCACACCGCGTAGATCAGCCGCCCGCCGGGTTTCAGCATGGCGGCGGCGGCGGCCAGCAGCTTGTCCTGCGCTTCGGCCATGGCGGCCACATCGCGCGGGCGGCGCAGATGCGGGATTTCCGGATGGCGGCGGATGGTGCCGGTGGCGCTGCAGGGCGCATCCAGCAACACGGCATCGAACAGCGCCGGCGGCTGCCAGGTGGTGGCATCGGCCTCCACGGTCTCGGCCGAGAGCTGGAGGCGCGCCAGGTTCTCGCGCAGCCGGGCGAGGCGGGAGGGGTTCTGCTCCACCGCGGTCACTTCCGCGCCGGCAGCGGCCAGCTGGGCGGTCTTGCCGCCGGGCGCGGCGCAGAGATCGACGATGCGCTCCCCGGGCCGCGGCGCCAGCAGAAAGGCCGGCAGCGCCGCAGCGGCGTCCTGCACCCAGAAGCTGCCCTCGGCAAAGCCCGGCAGATCAGCCACGCGGGTGCCCGGCGGGTAGCGATACGAGCCGGTGGGCAGCGCCTCGCCCCCCGGCGGCGGTTCCGCGCCGGGCTTCAGGGAGAGATCGAGCGGCGCCTCCTGCTGGTGCGCCTCCCCGATCGCGCGGGCCCCGCGCCCCCAGCTGGCCCAGAGCCACGGCGGCGTATCCAGCCGCGGCGCATCGAGCCCTTCCAGGGCGGCCGGGGTGAGCTTGCGCAGCACGGCGTTGATGAGGCCGGTGAAGGGGGCGAGGCCACGGGCGCGCGCGAGGTCCACGGCGGTGGCCACGGCGGCATGGGCGGGCGTTTCCAGCAGCAGCAGGCCCGCGGCACCAAGACGCAGGATGTTGCGGACGGGATCGGGCGGCGCCCGGCGCAGGAACGGCTCCAGCACCGCATCCAGCGTGCCGGCCCGGCGCAGCACGCTGGCGGCCAGGCGATGCGCGGCGGCCTTGTCGCGCGGATCGATGCGCGGCAGGGAATCCAGCGCGTGTTCCAGCGTGCGATGCTTCTCCAGCACCGCCGACAGCAGATCAAAGGCGGCGAGGCGGGTGGGATCGGCAGCCATCAGAAGAATCTTCTTTTTTGTGAACAAAAAAGAAGCAAAAAAAACTTCATGAACTGCGCCTCGTTTGAGTGATCTACGGGCGCAAGGGGCTCACTAAAAGAAGACGCTTGCCTACACATTGAAGCGGAACAGCATCACGTCGCCATCGCGCACGATGTATTCCTTGCCTTCCACGTGCATCTTGCCAGTCGCCTTCGCGCCCACTTCGCCCTTGCAGGCCACGTAGTCCTCGTACCCGATCGTCTCCGCCGCGATGAAGCCGCGCTCGAAATCGCCATGGATCACGCCGGCGGCGGCGGGCGCCTTGGTGCCGGCAATGATCGTCCAGGCCCGCGCTTCCTTCGGCCCGCAGGTGAAGTAGGTGATCAGCCCCAGCAGCGCGTAGCCCTCACGGATCACGCGGTCCAGACCGCTATCCTCCAGCCCCAGGCCATCCAGGAAGTCCTTGCGATCCTCCTCCGGCAACTGCGCCACCTCCGCCTCAATGGCGGCGGAAACGATCACATGGCGCGCGCCCTCGGATTTGGCCCGCTCGGCCACGCGGGCGGAATGGGCGTTGCCGGTGGCGGCCTCGGATTCCGCCACGTTGCACACGTACAGCACGGGCTTGGAGGTGAGCAGGTTGAGCTGGCGCACTGCCTCCTCCTGCCCCTTCGGGATCGCCGTGCGCGCCATGCGGCCTTCGGTCAGCGCCGCCACGATCGGCTCCATCAGCGCCACCTGGGCGATGCTCTCCTTGTCCCCGCCGCGCGCCTTCTTCTGTGCGGCGATCAGCCGCTTCTCCAGGCTGTCGAGGTCAGAGAGCATCAGCTCCGTCTCCACCGTCTCGGCATCGCGGATCGGGTCCACGCTGCCTTCCACATGGGTCACGTCACCATCCTCGAAGCAGCGCAGCACGTGCACGATGGCATCCACCTCGCGGATATTCGCCAGGAACTGGTTGCCCAGCCCCTCACCCTTGCTGGCGCCACGCACCAAGCCGGCGATGTCCACGAATTCCAGGCTGGTCGGCACGGTCTTCTGCGACTTGCCGATCTTGGTGAGCATGTCGAGCCGCGGATCGGGCACCGCCACCCGGCCCACATTGGGCTCGATGGTGCAGAACGGGTAGTTCGCCGCCTGCGCCGCCACGGTGGCGGTCAGCGCGTTGAACAGCGTGCTCTTGCCGACATTGGGCAGGCCGACGATGCCGCAGTTGAAGCCCATTATTTCGTTTCCTGCGTCAGAAGCGCTACGCGCGTCATGAAATCTTCGGGTTTGTCGGCCGCCAGCATCGGCGCGGCATCGGCCACGGCATCCAGCAGCGCGATCAGCCAGTCCTGGTCCACCTTGTGGAAATCGCCCAGCACGTGCCCGGTCACCCGCGCCTTGTCGCCGGGGTGGCCGATGCCCAGCCGCACGCGCCAGTAATCCGGCGTGCCCAGCTGGCGGTCCATGCTGCGCAGGCCGTTATGCCCCGCCGCCCCGCCGCCCTTCTTCACCCGCACCTTGCCGGGTGCCAGATCCAGTTCGTCGTGGAAGGCGGTGATGTCAGTGGGCGCCAGCTTGAAGAACCCGGCAGCCGGCTGAACGCTCTCGCCAGAGGCGTTCATGTAGGTCATCGGCTTCAACGCCAGCACCTTGATGCCGCCGATGCTGCCTTCGGCCACCAGGCCCTTGAAACGCTGCCGCCACGGGGAGAACCCGTGGCGGTGCGCAATCCGGTCCAGCGCCATGAAGCCGATGTTGTGGCGCTGGCGCAGCATGCCGGGCTCAGGATTGCCCAGCCCCACCCACAGCTTCACGTCATCGGCCTCCCAATGTCAGTCCTTGGGCAGGATTACTTTTTCTTGGCGGCGGGCTTCGACGGCGCCTTGGAGCCGCCGGCCGGGGTGGCTTCCGCCGTCTCGGCCATCTTGGTCGGTGCGGCCACCGTGGCGATCACGAAATCGCGGTCGCTGATGGTCGGCTTGATGCCCTCGGTGCCCTTCAGGTCAGACCAGCGAACGTTGTCGTTGATGTCCAGCGCGCCCAGGTCGGCATCGAAATTCGGCGGCACGGTATCGGGGTCCACCAGGCATTCCACGGTGTGGCGCACCACGTTCAGCATACCACCGCGCTTCAGGCCCACGGAGGTCAGCTCGTTGTGGAACACGACAGACACCGCCACGCGGATCTTCTCGCCGGGGGCAAGGCGCTGGAAATCCACATGTTCCGGCTTGTCGGTCACCGGGTGGAACTGCACGTCGCGGATCAGGGCGCGGGTGCTGTCATTGCCCACCTTCAGCTCGAACAGGCGCGAGCGCCAGCCGGACTGGGTGATTTCCTTCATCACCGCCTTGGGTTCCAGGGCGATCAGGGTCGGCGCCTGCTTGGCACCGTAGATAACAGCGGGCACAAGGCCCTGCCGCCGGGTCGCGCGTGCTGCCCCCTTACCTGCACGCTCGCGCGAAGCGGCCTCGATCGTCACGAAGTTGGCCATTTTCTCGCTCCAGATGAACGTAAAGCGCCGGCCTCCAGGGGTGCCGGCGCCTAGACTTTTCGGTTGCCACCCGATCGGGGGGCGGCGGCGATGTAGCAAGCCCGGCGGTCGCGCGCAAATGCCTTGACCGGTGGGGAGGCATGCGGGCCTCATTGCGCCTATGGAATTCCTGGTCCTGGTGGCGCTGGCCGTCGTCGTCGGATGGGTGCTCGGCATTGTCGGGTTCTTCCAGGCCCGCAGCGCGCGGCGAGAGGTGCGGGAGCTGCGCGCCGCACTGGCCGAAAGCCGCCCGATCACCGCCGAGGCCGATCCCATTGTGGCCGGCGAGGCCGCGCCCTCCCCCGAACCAGCACTGCCGCCAGGCGCCCGCCCCTCCCCCTTCGGCCCGCCGCCCACCCAGCGCGGCTCCGTGCCCCAGGCCGGCCCGGTGCCGGAAGCGGCGCCCGAACCGCCGCCCCCTCCCCCGGGGCCGAAGATCGATATCGAGGCCCTGCTCACCATGCGCTGGGGCGTATGGCTGGGTGCGGCCGCCCTGCTCCTCGCCGGCGTGTTCCTGGTGCGCTACGCGGTGGAGGAAGGCTGGCTCGGCCCCGCCGTGCGCTGCTTCCTGGCCATGCTGCTCGGCCTCGCCCTGCTGGCCGGCGCCGAATGGCTGCGCCGCCGCCCCGCCCCCCTGCGCGACGAACCCGCCGATCCCGAAGCCCCGATCCCCCCCGAACCGCTGCTGGCCGACCACGGGCCCGCGGCGCTGGCGGCCGGCGGGGCCGCGGTGCTGTTCGGCGCCGCCTATGCCACCGGCGCGATGTATGGCCTCGTGCCACCGCTGGTCGGCTTCGTGCTGATGGCCGCCGCATCCCTGATGGGCCTGTTTGCCTCCCTGCGCTTCGGCCCGCTGGTCGGCGTGGTGGGCATCGCCGCCGCCTTCGCCACCCCGGCCCTGGTGGAAACCACCACCCCGAACGCGCCAGGCCTGTTCGGCTACCTGCTCTTCGTCACCGCCGCCGCCGTGGCCGTGGTGCGCTTCAGCGCCTGGGCCTGGCTGGGCTGGATCGCCACCATCGCCGGCGCCTTCTGGGTCGGGCTTTCGGCCACCGGCGCACTCGGCACCGAATACTGGGCGCCCGGCCTGTTCGTGCCCGCCGCCGCGGCCCTCCATTTGCTGGGCCTGCCGCGCGCGGCACTGGATCATCCCGTGGGCCTGCGCCTCTCCTGGGTGCCGTTCCTCGCCCTCGGCCTCGCCGGTGTGATCCTGTCGGGCGAGGTGGCGGATTTCTCCGTGCGCCTCGGCGTGCTGCTGCTCGCCCCCCTCGCCGTGGCCGTAGGCGCGCGCGACGCCCGGCTGGACCGCCTGCCCTGGCTCGCCGCCCTGCTGTTCCTGCTCACCTTGCTCGTCTGGGCCATGCCCGCCTGGCAGCCCACCGGAGAGACGATCACGGTGGAAGGCGCGGTGCAGGCCTTCCTGCCCGGCGCCTGGGCCCCGCAGGTGATCCAGCCCCTGTTCTTCACCGCGATCTCGATGGCCGCCTTCTTCGCCCTGTGCGGCTTCGTGCTGGAACGCTGGGGCGACCGCCCGGTGCGCTGGGCCGGGCTGGCGGCGGCGGTGCCGGTCGTCACCCTCGGCATCACCTATCTGCAGGTGGCGCGCTTCCAGGCCGATACGGCATGGGCCCTGGCCGCCGCCGCGCTCGCCGCCGTCTCCGTCGCCGCCGCCACGGCCGCGATGCGCGAAGGCGGCCTGCAACGCGCCGGAGCCCACGCCGCCGGCGCCATCGCCGCACTCTGCGTCGGCATCGCCATCGTGCTGCACGACCAATGGGTCACGCTCGCGATCGCCCTGATGCTGCCCCCGCTGGCCTGGATCGAGGCGCGCACCGACCTGCCCGCCCTGCGCCGCGTGGCGCTGGCCGTGGCCGCGCTGGTGATCATCCGTCTGCTCGGCAACTGGTATGTGCTCGACTACGGCTTCGGCACCGCCCCGGTGGCGAACGGCCTCTGGCTCGCCTACGCCGTTCCCGCCGCCTGTTTCTGGCTCGCCGCGCGCATGTTCCTGCGCCACGGCGACGACCTCGCCGTGGCGGTACTGGAAGCCGGCGCCATCGCCTTCGCCACCGTCTTCGTGGCGCTGGAGATCCGGCATTGGGCCGGGGGCGGCGACCTGCTGGGCTTGCGGAGAGGCGACTCCGGACGGCTGGAACTTGGATTGCACGTCTCGGCGCTCGGAGCGCAGGCGGTGGCTGGACTGTTCCTGAGGCGCCGGGCGGGGCGACGCATACTGGATCTCGCATGGCGCATTCAGGGCACACTGGCATTGCTCGGTGGGGCCCTTCTGCTTCTCTACAATCCGTTCACGGTCGTGGCCGACGAGACCGTCACCCATACGGAATTGGTCTTCGACTATCTTGTTCCCGCCATGCTGGCCGGGGCAGCATTGACCCGTTCCGACGTCGCCCGCGCTCGCTTGGTGCTCGGTGCGTATGCACTCTTGGCCGGGTTCGCTTGGCTCGGCCTCGCAGTTCGACTGGCGTTCCACCCGGAGCCGTACATCATCTTTGCCCGCGTTGTGGTCACCGACGCCGAAATGTGGACCCTCTCCGGCGCCTGGCTCGCCTATGGCGCCGCACTGATGGCCGCCGGCATCCGCCTGCGCGCCCGCAGCGTGCGCCTGGCTGCGCTGGGCGTGATCGCCGTGGTGGTGGCCAAGGTCTTCCTGCTGGACATGGCGGAGCTGGGCGGGCTGTGGCGCGTGCTGAGCTTCCTCGGCCTCGGCCTCAGCCTGATCGCACTCGGCGCCGTATTCCGCCGCTTCGTCGCTACCGCGCCACCCGCCCCAGAAACGCCAGCAGCGCCGCCGTAACCGCCTGCGGTTGCTCCTGCTGCACCCAGTGCCCGGCGCCCTCCACCAGAACCGGTTGGCCCATGTCGGTGAAGCTGCGCGTCCACATCCGCTCCAGCGCCCCCGGCGACTGATGGATGCCCCAATCCTGCGCCCCGGCCACGAACATCGCCGGGATGTCGATCGTGCGCCCCGCGAACATCTGCTGCTCCGCCACCAGCGCGGGCTCGAAGCGGCAGCGATACCAGTTGAGCCCGCCCTGGAACCCCGTGCGGCCAAACTCCGCCGAATACACCGCCAGCTCCGCATCGCTCAGCCACCGGCACGAAGCCACCTGCGCCGGGGATGGCATATGCGCCGCCACCGTCTCGGCCATCGTCTGCCCGTGGTCCATCACGTAGTAGGTTGGCAGCTTCGCCATTTCCTCGGCCGTCCAGCCCGCCAGCGGAAACGGACGGTTCCCCGCCCAATCCGCAGATTTGTGGTGGTAGTACGCGCGCAGGAAATCATGCAGCCCCTGCGGTGCGTGCAGCATGTCCGCATCGGCCGGGCGGGTGGAATAGTAGCGCTGGTAATGCTTGCGCGGCCGCGCCAGCGCCGCCAGTGCGCCGTCAATGTCCGGCGCCCCCGCCCCCAGCCCCGGCGCGCCGGTGAAGGGCGCGCTCATCAGCACCACCGCGCCATACACATCCGGCCGCAGCAGCGCGCTCCATCCCGCCACCGAGGCCCCGAAATCATGCCCCACCACGCAGGCCGCGCGCTCATGCCCCAGCGCCCGCACCAGCAGGAAGGCATCGCGCGCCAGGTTGGCCATGCGGAACGGCGCCAGGTCGCCGTCGTACTCCGCCACCCACCCCGTGGTGCGGCCATAGCCGCGCTGGTCCGGCGCCACGGCATGAAAGCCCGCCCGCCCCAGCGCCGGCAGCACATGCCGCCAACTCCACGCCAGCTCCGGAAACCCATGCAGCAGCAGCACCAGCGGCGCGCCGGGCTCGCCGGCTTCCAGCACATGCATGGCAAGCTCGCCCGCCTGCACATGCCGTGCCCGCACGCCCTCCGGCAGCAGGGCCACGTCGAGCGCCATCATGTCCGCACCACCCGCACCACCGCGATGATCATGTGCAGCCCGGCCATGCACAGCGAAAGCGGCAGCCGCATCATCAGCCACCACTCCGGCGCCACGTAGCGCCGCGTCAGCTCCCGATCGCCCCACAGCACCGCCAGGAACAGTCCGGAGAGCACCGCCACGCTCAGCGGCGTCAGCACATACACCACGCCCCAGGCCGCCAGCGACGGCAGCACCGCAATCCCCAGCCACAGCATCAAATCCCGCGGATGCCCCCGCGCCGCGCCCAGCCCCCACCAGGCCCCGCCCAGGAAACTCAGGATCACCGCGCCATAGGTCGCCGCCGCCCGGAACGCCATGTCCTGCTGCGCCCGCGCCGCGAACAGCATCACCAGCAGCGCCGCCACCGTGGGCAACAACCCGGCGGCACCGAGAACGAGCGCGGGGCGAGGAGGAAGCTTGGTGCGGTCGAACATGGCCAAGCCGTACCCCAGGCCGCCCGGGGATTCAAGAAAGCGCGTTCTTTTTTGAAAAAAAGAACCAAAAAACTTTTCCGACTTGGAGCCGTGCCAGAGCAACCCTCGGCATGCAAACGAATGAAGTCTTTTTTGCTTCTTTTTTCTTCAGAAAAAAGAAGACTCTTCCCTTCCCTGGAATCCTTCCCACCTCCCCGCTCATGCCCACCCTCCTCCCCATCCTGGCCGACCAGCTCACCCCCACCCTCGCCTCGCTCCGCGCCGCCGACCCCGCTGATGCCGTGGTGCTGATGGCGGAGGTGGCGGCGGAGGCCGGCTACGTGCCGCACCACCGCAAGAAGCTCGCCTTCCTGTTCAGCGCCATGCGCCACTTCGCCGAGGAACTCCGCACCCTTGGCTGGCGCGTGGACTACGTGGCGCTGGACGATCCCGCCAACACCGGCAGCCTTTCGGGTGAGCTGGCTCGCGCCGCCGCCCGACACGGCACCACCCGCGTGGTTGCCACCCTGCCCGGCGAATGGCGTGTGCTGCAGGACATGCGAACCTGGGAAGCAACACTCGGCGTCCCGGTGATCCCTTTGGAGGACGACCGCTTCCTCTGCCCCCGCACGCGCTTCGAAGCCTGGGCGCGCGGCAAGAAGCAGCTGCGCATGGAGTTCTTCTACCGCGAGATGCGCCGCGAAACCGGCCTGCTGATGAACGGAGCAGAGCCCGAAGGCGGACGCTGGAACTTCGACGCCGAGAACCGCAAGCCGCCCGCCAAGGGCATGGCAGTGCCGGAACCACACCGCTTCGAGCCGGACGAGATCACGCAACAGGTGCTGGCCCTGGTGGAACAGCGCTTCCCGGATCGCTTCGGCGACCTCCACCCGTTCTGGTTCGCCACCACCCGCGCCGATGCCGAGGCCGCCTTCGCCCGCTTCCTCGGCCTCGGCCTGCCCCGCTTCGGCGACTACCAGGACGCCATGCTGCGCGGCGAGGCCTTCCTGTTCCACGCCGTGATCGCCCAGTACCTCAATTGCGGCCTGCTCGCCCCCCTGGCGGTGTGCCGCGCGGCGGAAGCCGAGTATCGCGCCGGCCGCGCCCCGCTGGCCTCGGTGGAAGGCTTCATCCGCCAGATCCTGGGGTGGCGCGAATATGTCCGCGGCATCTACTGGCTGAAGATGCCGGGCTATGCCGAGGAAAATGCGCTCGCCGCCACGCGCCCCCTGCCCGGCTTCTACTGGTCCGGCGAGACGGACATGGCCTGCCTCGCCGCCGTGGTGAAGCAGACCCGGCGCGAGGCCTATGCCCACCACATCCAGCGCCTGATGGTCACCGGCAACTTCGCCTTGCTGGCCGGCATCGAGCCCAGGCAGGTCCATGAATGGTACCTGGCCGTCTATGCCGATGCCTATGAATGGGTAGAGCTGCCCAACACCCTGGGCATGAGCCAGTTCGCCGATGGCGGCGTTTTGGCGAGCAAGCCCTATGCCGCCAGCGGCGCCTATATCGACCGCATGAGCAACTACTGCACCGGCTGCCGGTTCGACGTGAAGGCGAAGAACGGCCCCACCGCCTGCCCGTTCAACTACCTCTACTGGGACTTCCTGGCCCGCAACCGGGCCACGCTGGGCCGCAACCCGCGGTTGGGGCCGGTCTGGCGCACCTACGATGCGCTGTCGGCGGAGCGGAAAGCGGCGATCACGAGCGATGCGGCCGGGTTCCTCGCCGAATTGACCTGATCGGGCGGCGGGCGCACCTTTCCGAGGTCAGAGGATCGCCCAGGAGAGCCCGATGTCCCCCGCCGCGCGGCAGATGGCGTTCATCAACCTTGCCCACAGCTTCACCCATTACTGCCTGCTGATCCTGCCCACCGCCGTGCTGGCAATGGTGCTGATGCCCAACGGGCCGTTCGGCGACGACTACGAGCTGATCCTGCCATTGGCCACCGGCGGCTTCGTGCTCTACGGCCTGCTCTCCCTGCCGCAGGGGTGGCTGGCCGCGCGGTTCGGGCGGCACAATCTGATGACGGTGTTCTTCCTCGGTGCCGGGCTTTCCATGATAGGCACGGGGCTGGCGCCCTCGCCGCTGTGGCTGGCGGTGGCGCTGGCGGCGACGGGGTCGTTCGCGGCGATCTACCATCCGATCGGCACCGCGCTGCTGGTGGATGTGGCCGGGGAGAAGCCGGGCCAGGCGATCGGGCTCAATGGCGTGTTCGGCAATGTCGGCGTGGCGATGGCGCCGATGATCACCGCCTTCGTGGCGTTCCGCTGGGGCTGGCAGTGGGCCTTCATCCTGCCCGGCGTGCTGTGCACCCTGGCCGGGCTGGTCTGGCTGCGGGAGCCGGTGTTCGACCATTCCACCATGAAGGCGGGCAAGCCGTTCCCGGAGATTCCGCCGCATCTGGTGCGCCGGGCGATGATCGTGCTGCTGATGGTCGCCGCCGTCTCTGGCCTGGTGTTCAACGCGTTCACCCTGCAGCTGCCCAAGCTGATGCAGGAGCGGCTGGCCGGCGATCCCGGGCTGCTGCCGCTGGCCGGCGTGGCCGCCACCGTGGCCACGCTGTGCGGGGCGGTAACGCAGCTGACGGTGGGGCGCTTCATCGACCGGACCACGCTGCGGCAGATGTTCCTGCCGATGGCCGTGGTGCTGGTGCCGGCGCTGGCCGCCCTCGCCTACGTCGATGGCTGGCTGGCGGTGCCGGTGGCCGGCGTGGTGGCCGCGGTGCTGTTCGGGCAGGTGACGGTGAACGAGACAATGACCGCGCGCTACATCTCCCCTGCCCTGCGCACGCGGATGTATTCCGTGCGCTTCTTCATCGGCTTCCTGGGCAGCGCCGCCTCTGCCCCGTTGATCTCCTTCCTGTATGCCCGCACCGGCAGCCAGGGCGCGTGCCTTTCGGTGCTGGCGGGGTTCGCGGTGATCACGCTGTGCTGCGCCTGGTTCTTCCCCAACAGGCGCGAGGAGCTGAACCCGGATCTATGGGCCGAAAACGCGCCGCGCCGTGGGGTGCCGGCGGCGGCGGAATAGTCGCCTTGGATTTGCCCGCCGCACACGCCATCTTGCGGAAATGAAGCGACGCGCCCTGCTGGCCCTCGGCCTGCTGTCCCCCCTGCCCGCCCTGTCCCAGCCGCGCCCGCCCGCGCCGGCGCTGCGGCCGGCTACGCTTTCCGCACAGGACAGGACCGATATCGGGCGGATCGAGGCGTATCTGAACGCGCTGCGCACCATGCGCTCGCGCTTCCTGCAGGTGGCGCCGGATGGGCAGGTGACGGAGGGCAATGCCTGGATCCAGCGGCCGGGCCGGATGCGGTTCGAATATGATCCGCCCTCCCCGCTGATGCTGGTGGCGGGCGGCGGCAACGGGCTGTTCTACGACAAGTCCCTGAAGCAGGTGAGCTACTTCCCGCTCAGCTCCACGCCGCTGGGCATCCTGCTGTCGGAGAATCTGAAGCTGGCCGGCGAGGTGACGGTGAGCGCGGTGGAGCGGCTGCCGGGGCAGGTGCATGTGGTGCTGTATCGCACCGCCTCCCCCGGGGACGGAACGCTGACGCTGGTGTTCGCGGACGAGCCGCTTTCGCTGCGGCAATGGATGATCACCGACCCGCAGCAGCGCGAGACGACGGTGTCACTGTTCAATGTCTCGGTCGGCGGGACCTTCGACCAGAAGCTGTTCGACACGGCGGACCCGCGCCTGCGAGACTAATTTGGTCGCGTGATTCACGTTTCCGGCGATTTCGCCTCCAACGATCACGCTCCAGCTGTTGCGGCGCGCGGGATTGTGTTCATCTGTTTGCCACGATCCCGCTTCATCCTGCGTCAGCGCATCCTGTTTCGAGGCCCATGAAACCGCTCATTGGCATTTCCTGCTGCGTCAAGCAGTTCGGCGTGTTCGGCACCGCGAACCACGCTGCGTCCCACACCTATATCCATGCCACCGACAACGTGGTTGGCGGGGTGCCGATCCTGGTGCCGGCGAACGGGGCGCTGGCGGATATCGCCACGCTGGTCTCCCGGCTGGATGGGCTGATCCTGACCGGCAGCCGCAGCAACGTGGCGCCGACCAACTACGAAGGGCCGGCGCATGCCGAGGGCACGCCGGAGGACCATGACCGCGATGGCGTAACGTTGCCCTTGATCCGTGCCGCCGTCGCCGCCGGGCTGCCGGTGCTGGCGATCTGCCGCGGCATGCAGGAGATGAACGTGGCCCTCGGCGGCAGCCTGCACCAGCGGCTGCAGGACCTGCCGGACCGGATCGACCATTCCACCCCGATGTCGCCGCACCCAAGGGTGCGCACCGGCAAATCGCACGCGGTGCGGGTGGCGCCGGGGTCGTGGCTGCACCGGGTTTGTGGGCGGGACCAGATCCCGGTGAATTCCTTGCACAACCAGGGGGTGGACCGCCTGGCACCCGGGCTGGTGGTGGATGCCACCGCCCCGGATGGGACGGTGGAGGCGGTGCATGCCACCTCCGGCCCCGGCTTCGCGGTGGGGGTGCAGTGGCACCCGGAATACGATTGGGAGCGGGATGAGATTTCCCGCCAGATCTTCGTGGCCTTCGGCGAGGCGGTACGGGCCCGCCTCGCTGCCCCGGCGCGGCTTTCGGCCGCGGACTAGAGCAACAGCCCATCAGACGGACTCGTCTGATGGGCTTAAGTTGCTCGCCCCAACAAAGACAGAGCGGTGGCCGACCGCCTATCAGGTCGGCGACCGCTCTAGCCGGGGTCCCGCTCGCCGTTCAGCGGCAGGGCAATGAAGCTGCTGGCCTCGCCGCGCTGGAGCTGGATGGCCACGGCGGGGCGGCCGGCCTTGCGGGCGGCTTCAACGGCGGCGGCGACATCGGACGGGGTATTCACCGCCCGATCGCCCGCGTGCAGGATGATATCGCCGGGCTGCAGGCCGCGGGTCTCGGCGATGCTGCCGGGGGCGACCTGCATCACCGCGGCCCCCTCCCCTTCCGGATTCGGGCGCAGGGCCAGGCCGAGGGAGCCGGCGCGGCCAGGTTGGGCTGCGCCCTGGGCACTGGCCTTGCGGTCCGGCGCTTCGCCGAGGGCGACGCGGTGCAGGGTGGGCTTGCCTTCGCGCTGGACGGTGACGGCGATGGTGGCGCCGGGCTTGCTGTCGCCGATGGTGCCGGCGAGGTCGCGCGGGGCACGGATCGGGTGGCCGTCGATCTCCGTCACCACGTCGCCGGCGCGCAGGCCGCCGCGGGCGGCGGGGGAGCCGGGTTCCACGCCGGCGATCATAGCGCCCTTGGGCTCCTCGAGGCCGAGGGCGGCGGCCAGTTCGCGGTCGATCGGCTGGAGCGAGACGCCGAGCCAGCCGCGATCCACCTTGCCTGATTGCTTGAGGCTTTCAACCACGCGGTGGGTGAGATTGGACGGAACGGCGAAGCCGATGCCGATATTGCCGCCGGAGGGGGAGAAGATGGCGGTGTTCACGCCGACCACCTCGCCCTGGCTGTTGAACAGCGGGCCGCCGGAATTGCCGGGGTTGATCGAGGCATCGGTCTGGATGAAGTCGTCGTACGGGCCGGCGCCGATATGGCGGCCGCGGGCGGAGACGATGCCGGCGGTGGCGGAGCCGCCGAGGCCGAAGGGGTTGCCCATGGCGAGCACCGGCTCCCCCACCCGCAGCGTGTCAGAATTGCCCCACGGGACGGTGGGGAGCTGGTTGCCGGCCTCGATCTTCAGCAGGGCGATATCGGTCTTGGGATCGGCGCCGACGACGCGGGCGGGAAGCTGGCGGCCGTCGGACAGCTCGACCGTGACGCGATCCGCCTCGCCCACCACGTGGTTGTTGGTGACGACGAAGCCGGCGGGGTCGATGATGAAGCCGGAGCCCTGGCCCATGGTGCGGCGCTGGCGCTCGGCTTGCGGACCCTGCGGGCGCTGGCCGTAACGGCGGAACAGCTCTTCCAGCGGAGTGCCGCGCAGTTCCGGCGGGACCTCCTGCTGCACGTCCTGATGGCCGACAACGGCGACGCGGACGACGGCGGGGCCGACCTGGGCGACGAGGTCGGCGAAGTTGCTGGGCGCCGCGATGGCGGCCGCAGCCGGCACCGGGGGGCGCTGGGCCATGGCCGGGGGGGCGGCCAGGGGCAGGGCCAGGGTGAGGGCGAAGATGGGGATGAGGGCGGCGGAACGGGCCATGTGTGATCCTCCCAAGGAGTCGGAGACGTGTTTCCGACGGGGTCGGCAACACAAATACGCCTGGCACGGAACGGTTCCAGTTACGACTCCGACATGGCCCGGGGGTGGCTATTGTTCATGTTGGCGGGTGGATTTGCAGGCGGAACAAGGGGGGCGGGATGTCCGCTGCATGTCCGGTTGGACATGAAGGCGCCGCGGGGGCGGTGGCGGATGAAGAAGCGGACATGAAATGGGGGTTCGGGGGCGCAGAAGCACAGGATTGTGATTTTGATATCGTAACATTAAGGGCGCCATGCGGGTGCGTGCCGGGTGGGGGCGCAAAAAATCGGGCTGGGGTGGTCAGACTCGCGGGGAGATGGCGCGTGCGGGGTGGCTGCCGGCAGGCTCCGGCGGGGTGCGCAGCCGGTGGGCGGGGGTACGGAGTACGGGCGCGGGAAAGGCGGGGCGGAAGCCGCGGCCGGGCTGGCAGCGGACCATCCAGTCGCGCGGGATCGGGCCCTTGCCGGCCAGGGGGTGCCGGCGGCGGCGGGGGGCGGATTGCCAGCGGCGGGCCAACGCCACCAACCCATCGAACAGACGCACCAGGAGCGCCAGCACCAGCGCATGCGCCGCACCCAGCTCCGCCGTGCTCTGCTTGAGCGCGGCCAAACGGTCGGCGAGGGGGAAGGGGTGTGTCTGCATGCGGTGATATATAACTAACTATGTTAGTCACCGCAAGAGGGGGGTGGCTACGTACGTGAAGGGTAGGAAGGGTCTTCTTTTTCTGAAGAAAAAGAAACAAAAAGACTTTATTTTTGGGCCTTGCCAGCATGGGAGGGACACTGCGGTGTCGGTGGGCTGGATTGCTTCGCTGCGCTGGCAGTGATGGTGTAGTTGAGAATATTTTTTATTTATGTTTTAAATGGCCGAAATCCCGGCCTGCACATATTCATCTTGCTGCCCAGGCGCGGATCGCCGAACGCGACGACGTAACGCGGGCAAGCCGATGGCGCAGGGCTGGGATATCGCACTCCAGAATGGATATGCGATATCCCTCACCCAGCGATTGAACCGGCCCTGGCCGTCGCCGGCCAGGCTGTGCAGCCTGGGCTAGGCCAGGCTGACCGAAGCAGCTTCGGGCCCCTTGGAGCCCGTGACAACGCTCATTCGCACCGACTGGCCTTCGTTCAGCGTGGTGAGGCCAGCGCGTTCCAGCGCCGTGGCGTGCACGAACACGTCCTTGCCGCCCGTATCCGGCGTGACGAAGCCGAAGCCCTTCTGGGCGTTGTACCACTTCACGATGCCCACGACCTCGGTCGCGTCGCTCATGTCCAGCTGGCGGCGGGGGCGGTCGCTGCGCTCGGGGCGGGGGCCCGCCGGCGCGCGGCGCGCCGGCTGCTCGCCGCCGGTGCCTTCGGTGATGGACAGCACCTCGTCCACCTGAAGACCCTTCTGGCCCTTGCTGATGCGCACCTTCAGCACCGAACCCGGTGCCACGGACTGCACACCGCTGGCGCGCAGCGCGCTCATGTGCAGGAAGGCATCGCCCTTGCCGCTGGCCAGGGACACGAAGCCGAAGCCCTTCTCGGCGTTGTACCAATTGACCGTCGCCGGTTCCTCGGGTGCCGAGCTGCTGGGGGCGAACGACGGGAAGGACGGCATTTCCGGGGCATTGCCGAACCGGCTGCTGTCATCGTCGTTCCAACCGCGGGACTGCCGCTGCCGGTGCTCTTTCGATCTATGCAAGGCTAAGACTTCCTTCGTTCACGTCGCCAGTGCCGGTCCAAGTGGCATCAGCACGGCTAGATAGCGATCTAACGGGACTTCTTGAAGCCCCAACACGTGATGATTGCGCGAGGCCGCCCAGCGCCCACGGCGCGGCGGTGTGTGTGTGTTGCTTTCCGGTCACGCTGCCTCCGGCACCTGACCGAACACGCCCAGGAATTCCGGCTCGCCATAATCGCCGGCCTCCTCATCGGCCATGATGCGGACGACATGGGCGCCGATGGCCATTCCGCTCGCCATTGCCTTTTCCGCACGGCGCTCGGCATCGGCGGCATTGCGGCAGGCCACGGGCTGGCCGGGCTTCAGGCCACCGCGGCGGCCCTGGACGTAAGGCTGGAAGATGATGCGTTCTGCGACCGCCATGGCGGGCCTCCGGATCGTGGTGCGTCATCTGGCACGGCGGGATGCCACGCCCCTGGACCGATGCGGCGCCACAGCGGGGTCAGCCACTCCATTATGCGCCCATCAGGCGGTTTCGCCAAGCGTTCCGAGACGCATTGGATGCCATGGCCCGTCACCATCCCCCGCGCACCCGGGCCAGGCTGGACGCCACCCGGCCGCGCCGCGCCCCCCCCCCCCCCCCCCCCGGCGGATCGACGCGCCGGGGCGGAAGGAACCGCGGGGGCGGCACCCAACCATGGAGGCGCGTTCCTTTTCCCTGGAAAAAGAAGCGCCTGCCTACCTGCGCGCGGGCGCCGGCGGCGGCTGTGCCTCATCGGTGGCGCGCCGCGGCGTGCCATCAAGGTTGAAGCGTTCCACCGCCAGGCCCATCCGCGCCTCGGCCAGCACCTTCTGCACGCCTTCCTGGATGGTTTTGCTGCGCAGCTCGTCATACGCCTCCTCGAAGGCCGGCGGCGGGGCGCTGCGGCGCCCTTCCACGCGGATGACGTGCCAGCCGAACTGCGTCTTCACGGGGGTTTCCGTGATCTGGCCCACCTTCAGCCCGAATGCCGCCTCGGCGAACTCCGCCACCATGTCGCCCTTCTTGAAGAAGCCCAGGTCCCCATCGCCGGAGGCCTTGTCGCTGCTGCGCGCCTTGGCGATCGCGGCGAAATCACCGCCCTTCTTCAGTTCGGCGATCACGCCTTTCGCATCCGCCTCGCTGGCCAGCAGGATGTGGCGCGCGTGCACTTCCTCCTCGCCCGGCTTGCCGGCGATCTCGCGGTCGTAGCGGGCGCGCAGCTCGGTCTCGTTCACCAGCGGCCCCACCTCCCGGCCGATCAGCGCCTGCTGCAGCGCCTGGTCCTGGGCGCGCGCGATCTGCCGCGCCACCGCCGTTTCCTTGTCCATGCCGCGCTTGCGGGCCAGATCCACGATCGCCGCGCGGTCGATCAATTGGTCCAGCAGCAGCGGATAGAGCATGCCGGGCGGCATGGAGCGCATTTCGGCGGGCAGGCCCTGCGCGGCATCGGCCAGATCGGACAGGCGGATTTCCTTGCCGTTCACCCGCGCCACCACCGGGTCGGCCGGGGCCTGCGCGGCGGGGGCCTGAGCAGCGGGGGCCTGAGCAGCGGGGGGCGCCGGTGCGGGCGCCTGGGCCAGGGACGGGGCGGCGAAAACGAGGGCCAGGGGCAGGGCGGTGGCAGCCAGTGTGGCGGCCAGGCGCGGCCGGAAGCCGTGGATCAGCATGCAGAAAGGTCCTTATGGAAGTGCCGCAATCATGGACGAGCCCGCCTTGCGCGACAAGCAAGCAGCCCACGCATGCGTGCACGGCATATGAGAGGGCATGAACACCGGCGGCTGCGGAGGCCTGCCGTGGCGTTTGACACGCCGCTGTCGTTGACCCCGCCCCGCCCGGGTCCTATCTGACCGCTTTGGGGTGGCCGGCGTGCGCTGTGCGGCGTGCGCCGCCCGTCCTGTGACGCGTATCCCGCGAGGGGTCTTCTCCCGTATAGGGTGTTCATGTTCGCAGCCATTGCCCGCGCCATCTTCGGCACCGCCAACGACCGCTCGCTGAAGGCCTACCAGCGCCGCGTGCCGCAGATCAACGCGCTCGAGCCCGCCATGGAGGCCCTGTCGGACGACGCCCTGCGTGGCAAGACCGCGGTGTTCCGCGAACGCCTGGCCCAGGGCGCCACGCTGGATTCCCTGCTGCCGGAGGCCTTCGCCGTGGTGCGCGAGGCCAGCCGGCGCGCGCTGGGCATGCGCCATTTCGACGTGCAGATGATCGGCGGCATGGTGCTGCACGACGGCAAGATCGCCGAGATGAAGACCGGCGAGGGCAAGACCCTGGTCGCCACCCTGCCCGTGTATCTCAACGCCCTGCCCGGCAAGGGCGTGCATGTCGTGACCGTGAACGACTACCTCGCCAAGCGCGATGCCGAGTGGATGGGGGTGCTCTACAACTACCTCGGCCTGTCCGTGGGCGTGATCGTGCACGGGCTGGAGGAATATGAGCGGCGCGACGCCTACGCGGCCGACATCACCTACGGCACCAACAACGAGTTCGGCTTCGACTACCTGCGCGACAACATGAAGTACCGACTGGACGACATGGTTCAGCGCGAGTTCGCCTACGCCATCGTCGACGAGGTGGACAGCATCCTGATCGACGAGGCACGCACCCCGCTGATCATCTCCGGCCCCGCGGAGGACAGCTCCGACCTCTACCGCCGCGTTGATGCCGTGATGGTGGAGTTCGTGAAGGAGAAGGACCGCTACGAGAAGGACGAGAAGTTCCGCACCGTCAACATGACGGAAGCCGGCAGCGAGCTGCTGGAGGAGATGCTGCGCGATGCCGGCATCATCGCCGAGGGCAATCTGTACGACGTGTTCAACGTCTCCGTCCTGCACCACGCCACGCAGTCGCTCCGCGCCCACGCCCTGTTCTCCCGCGACGTGGACTACATCGTGCGGCAGGACAAGGTGGTGATCATCGACGAGTTCACCGGCCGCATGATGGAGGGCCGGCGCTATTCCGAGGGCCTGCACCAGGCGCTGGAGGCCAAGGAACACGTGACCATCCAGGCCGAGAACCAGACGCTCGCCTCCATCACCTTCCAGAACTATTTCCGCCTCTACCCCAAGCTTTCCGGCATGACCGGCACGGCCATGACCGAGGCCGACGAGCTGGCCGAGATCTACAAGCTGGACGTGATCGACATCCCCACCAACGTGCCCGTTCTCCGCAAGGACAACGACGACGAGGTGTACCGCTCGGCGGCCGAGAAATACGAGGCGGTGGCGACCCTGATCGAGGAAGCCCGCACCCGCGGCCAGCCCGTGCTGGTTGGCACCGTCAGCATCGAGAAATCCGAGCACCTGTCGGAGATCCTGAAGCGCAAGCGCATCCCGCACCAGGTGCTGAACGCCCGCTTCCACGAGCAGGAGGCCACGATCGTCTCCCAGGCCGGGGCGCCCGGGGCCATCACCATCGCCACCAACATGGCGGGCCGCGGCACCGACATCAAACTCGGCGGCAACGTGGAGATGCGCGTCAAGATCGAGCTGGCGGGCATTGCCGACGAGGCCGAACGCGCGGCGAAGGAAGCCGCGATCCGCGCCGAGGTCACCGCCAACCACGACGTGGTGAAGGCCGCCGGCGGCCTGCTGGTGATCGGCACCGAGCGCCACGAAAGCCGCCGCATCGACAACCAGCTGCGTGGCCGCTCTGGCCGCCAGGGCGACCCCGGCGGCAGCCGCTTCTTCCTCTCCTTGGAAGACGACCTGATGCGCATCTTCGGCAGCGACCGCATGGGCGGCATGCTGCAGAAGCTCGGCCTGAAGGATGGCGAGGCCATCATCCACCCCTGGATCAACAAGGCGCTGGAGAAGGCGCAGAAGAAGGTGGAGGCGCGCAACTTC
>CANHKG010000040.1 GCA_947460455.1 Rhodospirillales bacterium
GGTGATCTGGTGCTGGGGCGCGAGGGCGGTGTGCTGGCGGTGCGCTGGGTGGGGCGGTTGCAGCTGCCGGCCGCGGCGTTGGCGGGTCAGCCGGCGTTGTGGCCAGTGATAGGTCCGCAGGGTGCGATGCTGCCGGGGCAGGTGGTGGAGAGGAATGGCTTTCCGCCCGTGGCGGCGCGCTGGCTGGTGGATGGGCGCGTGCTTTCCCGCCCCGAGCCTGTTGCGGCGCTGGAGGTGTTCAGCCTGGAGCTGGACGGGGCAGAGGCGCCGGATGGCGCGGCCGTATGGGCTGAGGATGCGGTGGAGCCGGCCCTGCCGCAGGAGGGCGTGCTGTTCGCGTTGCGGCAATCCCTCGCGGGTGGGCCCGGCGGCGCGCTGGCGGGGCGGCTGGATGAGGTGACGCGGCAGTCTGTGTCTGGCTGGGTGGCGTTGCAGGAGGATGCCGGCCCGGTGGCGGTGGAGCTGGTGGTGGACGGGGTCGTGCTGCCGCCGGTGGTGGCGGACGCGCACCGCGCCGATCTTGCCGCGGCCGGGGTGGGGGATGGGCGGCGGGGGTTCCGCCTGGTGCTGGACCCGCCGCTGGATCCGCGGCGCCGGCATCTGGTGCGGGTGCGGCGGGCGCTGGACGGAATGGACCTGCCGGGCTCGCCGGCGCTGCTGGATGCCGCACCGGGGCTTGGGGCGGTGCTGGCGGAGGTGGACGATGCCGGCCTCCTGCGGGAGATGGCGCGGGCGGTGGCGGCGAGGATTGAGGAGAGGTGATGGAATTGGTGGGTTGAGTAAAAAATGAATACGCCCCCCGCCGTTTGGTGTGGGGCATTCGGTGCGGGCAGAAAAAGACGATGGTGCGTTTGGCCGCTACAATACCCCGGGGAAATGGCACGCCACCATCTGCCCCTCAACGCCTGGTCGCAGCTTGGGCTCCTCTGCCGCGCAGATATCCTGCGCTGCGGGGCAACGCGTGCGGAAGCGGCAGCCGCTCGGCGGGTTGGCGGCATTTGGCGGCTCGCCTTGCATCGGCACATGCCTTCGCGTGCGCTCGATGCGCGGATCGGGCACCGGGGCGGCGGCGATCAGGGTGCGCGTGTAGGGGTGCAGCGGGCGGCTGAACAGGTCGGCCGCGCGGCCTTGCTCCATCACGCGGCCGAGGTAGAGCACCACGATCCGGTCGCAGACGTGGCGGATCACGGCGAGGTCGTGGGAGATGAACAGGTAGGTCAGGCCCAGCCGCTCCTGCAGCTCCACCATCAGGTTGATGATCTGGGCCTGGATGTTCACGTCCAGCGCCGAGACCGGCTCATCCGCCACCACGAGGTCTGGCCCCAGGGCGAGGGCGCGGGCGATCGAGATGCGCTGGCGCTGCCCGCCGGAGAATTCGTGCGGGAAGCGCGCCGCCGCCGCGCCGGGCAGGCCCACGATGTCCAGCAGCTCCGCCACCCGTGCCCGCGCCGCGGCGCCATCGGCCACGATGCCGTGCAGCAGCAGCGGCCCGGACAGGATCTCGCCCACGGACATGCGCGGGTTCAGCGAGCCATAGGGGTCCTGGAAGATCATCTGCATGCGCCGGCGCAGTGGGCGGATCGCCGATTGCGGGGCGTGGGTGATGTCGGTGCCGTCGAAGGCGACTGTTCCGCTGGTTGGCTCGTGCAGCCGCAGCACCAGCCGGGCCAGGGTGGACTTGCCGCAGCCGCTTTCGCCCACCAGCCCCACCGTCTCGCCGCGCGCGACGGACAGGCTCACGCCGTCCACCGCCCGCAGCACGCGCGGGGCGGAGAAGTAGCCCTGCTTGGGCAGGGCGAAATGCTTGGTGAGGTCGCGCACCTCCAGCAGCGGCGCGGCCGGCTGTGGGGCCTGGGCGGGGGCGGCCGTGGCAGGGGCCCGTGCCGGCGTGTGCAGGGTGCCGCCTTCCTGCGTGACCCAGCAGCGCGATGCCCGCCCCTCGTCAATCGGCAGCAGCGCCGGATGTTCGGCGCATTTCGCCACCGCGAAGGGGCAGCGGGCGCGGAAGCGGCAGCCCGCGGGCCAGGCCCTGGGATCGGGCGGTTGGCCGTCGATCGTGGTCAGGCGCCGGTCCGCGGCTTCCGCATCGATGCGCGGGGCGGCGTGCAGCAGCGCCCAGGTATAGGGGTGGCGCGGGTCGGAGAGCAGTTGCTCCGGCGGGCCTTCCTCCACCACCTCACCGGCGTACATCACCAAGATACGGCTGCAGACATTGGCGATCACGCCGAGATCGTGGCTGATCAGGATCACCGCCGTGCCCAGGTCGCGGTTCAGCTCGCGCAGCAGCTCCAGGATTTGCGCCTGGATGGTGACGTCCAGCGCCGTGGTGGGTTCGTCGGCGATCAGCAGGGCGGGCTCGTTGGAGAAGCCCATCGCCAGCATCACGCGCTGGCGCATGCCGCCGGAGAACTGGTGCGGGTAGGAATCCACCGCCGCCTCTGCCCGGCCGACGCCCATGCGGCGCAGCAGGGAGATGGCGCGGGTGCGGGCGGCGGCGGGGGTGAAGCGGCCATGCGCCGTCATCGCCTCGACCAGCTGCTTGGCGATCCGCAGTACGGGGTTCAGCGAGGTCATGGGGTCTTGGAACACCATGGCGATCTCGCGCCCGCGCACTGCGCGCAGCGCCTCGTCGTCCAGCGTTGCGAGGTCGCGCCCGCGGAATTCGACGGAGCCGCCGACGATACGGGCGGGCTCGTCCAGCAGCCGCATGATCGACTTGGCGCAGACGCTTTTGCCGGAGCCGGATTCGCCCACGATGCCCAGTGTTTCGCCCGCGTGCAGGTCGAAGCTGACGCCATCCACGGCGCGCACGGGGCCGCTATCGGTCAGGAACCAGGTGCGCAGGTCGCGCACCCGCAGCAGCAGCTCAGCGGGTTCCGTCTCAGCGTGTGCGGGCATGCGGGTCCAGCCAGTCGCGGATGCCGTCGCCGACGAAGTTGAACCCCATCACCACGGAGAGGATGGCGAGGCCCGGGAAGGTGGCCACCCACCATTGCTGCACCAGCTCCCGCCCTTCTGAGACCATCGCGCCCCATTCCGCCGTGGGCGGCACCACGCCCAGGCCGAGGAAGGACAGGCCCGCGAACACCAGGATCGCCTGGCCGAGATCGAGCGTTACCAGCACGATCAAGGGCCCCACGGCGTTGGGGATGATCTGGCGCACCAGGATATGTGCCGGGCCGAAGCCCACGGATTGCGCGGCCTCCACGTATTCCAGGCTGCGCTGCGTCAGCACCAGGCTGCGGGCGAGGCGCGCGAATTTGGGCCACCACACCACCAGCATGGCGATCACCGTGTTCACCGTGCCGATGCCCAAGGCGGCCGCGATGGCCATCGCCAGGATGATCGGCGGGAAGCAGAAGACGAGGTCGGTTACCCGCATCAGCGCCTCTTCCGCCCAGCCGCGGGCATAGGCGGCGACCGCGCCGAGCAGCGTGCCGAACAGCCCGCCCACCAGCACCACCGCCATGCCCACGGAAAGCGAGATGCGCGCGCCATACACCACGCGCGCCAGCACATCGCGCCCCAGCGCATCCGTGCCCAGCCAATGCATCGCGGAGGGCGGCTTCAGCCGGTTGGCCACGTCCACCGTGTTGGGCCCGTAGCTCAGGATCCATGGCGCAAGGGCTGCGGCCAGCACCCAGGCCAGGATGATCGCCCCGCCCAGTGCCGCCAGCCCGTAGCGCCGCAGCCAGCGCACAGCCGCAGGACGCGGGCGCGGCACCGCAACCGGCACGGCCACCCCGCTCATGCCCGGGCCACGCGCGGATCGAGCAGGGCGTACGAAAGGTCGACCAGCAGGTTCACCAGCACGAAGATCGCCGCCACGATGGCGGTGATTGCCATGATCGCCGGGAAATCGACCGTGACGGCGCTGCGGAAGGTGTAGCGGCCCAGCCCTGGCCAGCCGAACACCGTCTCCGTCATCACCGCGCCGGTCAGGAGGTTGGCATAGGCGAGCCCGCCCAGCGTTACCACCGGCAGCATCGCGTTCGGCACCGCATGGCCCGTGACCACCACGCGGGCCAGCAGCCCCTTGGCGCGCGCCACCCGCACGTAATCCTGGCTCAACGCCTCCAGCATGGCCGCCCGCGTGGTGCGGGTGATGAGCCCGAGCGTGGAGGCCGCCAGCACGATGCTTGGCAGCACCAGGTGGGCGGCGGCATCGCGGAACGTCTCCCAATCCCCGGCCAGTGCGGTGTCGATCAGCAGCAGCCCGGTGATCCTGTCTGGCGGGAAGGCGATGGGGTCGAGCCGCCCCGGGCCGGGCGCCCAATCGAGCTGGCCGTAGAAGATCGCCAGCATGATGAAGGCCAGCCAGAAGGTGGGTGCGGAAACGCCGATCAGCGCCACGAACCGCGCCACATGGTCCACCCAGCTATCCCGCTTCACCGCCGCCACCACGCCCAGCGGCAGCCCCACCGCCAAGGACAGCAGGAAGGCTATGGTGGCCAGTTCCAGCGTGGCCGGGGCGTAGTCGATGATATCCGCCAGCACCGGCCGGCGGGAGGAGATGGAGATGCCGAGGTCGCCCTGCGCCAGCCGCTTCAGGAACAGCCAGTATTGTTCCCACAGCGGCAGGTCCAACCCCCAGCGGGCGCGGAATTCCCGCACCTGCACGGGGTCGGAGGCCTGCATGTCTCCCAGCGCCGCCAGTGCCGGGTCGCCGGGCACCGTGTTGGCGATCAGGAAGATCACCAGCGTGGCCAGCAGCACCATCACCACGGCGGTGACCAGGCGCGAAACGACGTAGCGGATCACGCGCCGGCCACCGAAGCGATTGTCGCAGCCGCCATCAGCCCGGCTTGGCCGCGGCCAGGTCGGCCATCCAGCCTGCCGCCGTGAGGTTCAGCCCGGACACGCTCTTGCGCACCGCCACCTGGTACACCGGCTGGACCAGAACGATGTGGTGGGCGAAATCCACCATCCGCTTCTGGTATTCGCGGTACAGCACCGCGGCCTTGGCGAGGTCGCGCTCCGCCCCGGCATCGGCCACCAGCTTGTGCATGTCTGCCGGCACATCCCACACCACGCGCTTGGCCACGCGGTTGACGGTGGCCGAGGTCCACAGCCAGTTTTCCGGCGCCGGCGGGTTCCAGAAGGTGAGTACCGCTTCGGCCTTGCCGCCCAGGAACATGGTGCGCAGGTTCACCTGGTCCATCGGCGCCAGCTCCGCGACGATCCCGACGCGCGCCAGGTCCGCCTGGATCTTCTGCGCCAGGTTCTGGTACGTGACGCCCGCGATGGCGGCATTGCCGTAGGCGAGCTGGAACTTGAACCCGTTCGGCAGCCCGGCTTCGGCCAGCAGGCGGCGGGCCTTCGGCAGGTCCTCGTTGAAGCCGATTTCCTTGGTCAGCGCCTCTGTGGAGCCGTTGGTGCCCACCGGCAGGAAGCTGGTCGGCCGCACCGCGGCCCCGCCGGCGAGGTTCTTGATGATGCCGTCGAAATCGATCGCACACCCGATCGCCTGGCGCGCCAGCTTGTTCTGCAGCGCCGGGTTCGAGGGCGCCTCGGCCACCGCCATGTAGATGAAGTCCAGGCTCGGCGTGCCCATGATGGAGATGTTGGGGTCGTTCTTCAGCGTGGCGATCTGCTCGGGGATCAGGTTGAAGGCCACGTCGATGTCGCCGCGTTGGATCGCCAGGAGCTGTGCGGCACTCTCGCTCATGTGCCGGATCAGCACCCGCTCATAGCCCGGGGCGCCGCGCCAGTAGTTCTGGTTGCGCACCATCTGGATCTGCTGGTTGCGCTGCCAGCCCGTCAGGCGATAGGGCCCGGCGCCGGCGGAGTTGTTGTTCAGCCACTCCGTCGCCTTGTCCTTGTCCTTGGCGTCGGCTGCATCGGTGCCGCCATTGGCGACCACCAGGGCCTTTTCCTGGATGCCGAAGGCGGGGGTGGCGATGATGGAGATCACCGGCAGCGTCGGGTCCTTCAGCACCAGGTCCACCGTGGTGGCATCCACCACGGCCACCGATTCCACGTGGGAGATGTACTGGAAGGGCTGGTCCTTGATGTTCAAATGCCGCGCGAAGGAGAAGCGGACATCCTCCGCCGTGACCGTGGCGCCGGAGGCGAACTTCACGCCCGGGCGCAGCTTGAAGCGGATGGTCTTGCCATCCGGCAGGTAGGACCATTCGGTGGCCAGCGCCGGCTTGATGGTGATGTTGTCCCCGGCATCGTAGGTCACCAGCCCGTCGTACGCGGCGCGCGTCGGCAGGGGGTTGGAATACTGGTAGACCCGCACGGGATCGAGCGAGAGCGCATCGCTGATATCGAGCCCGATCACCAGCGCGCCGCGCCGCGCGCTGCTCTGCGCATCGGCCGGGCGGGCACCTGCCAGCAGGCTCGTGAGCATCCCGGCCGCACCGGCCATCAATGGGCGCCGGCCGAAGCCCGGCTCGTCCTGGTCCGCCATGGTCGATCCCCCGCGTTTGGTTGTTTGGCGTACTATTCCCCACCCCACCCGCCAGCGCCAGCCAAATTCCGCAGCGCCCCCCCCGTGGCGCCATCGACGCCCCCGGCAAAGCGCGATAGCCTTCCGCCAACCACGGGGAAACGGGAACCAGCAGAATGGCGCTGCCCGCCGGCATCGATTGCGACGTGCATCCCGCCGTGCCCGGCATGCGCGCCCTGCTGCCCTATCTCGACCCCTACTGGCAGGAACAGGTGACCGTTCGCGGCATCGACGGGTTGGACCTCGCCAGCTTCCCGCCGCAGATGGATGCCCATGGCCGTGCCGACTGGCGCGACGGGCGCGCCAAGCCCGGCACCTCGCTGGATGCGCTGCGCACCCATGCGCTGGATGGCTTCGGCTCCCAGCTTGCCATCTGCAACCCGCTCTATGGCACGCTGGCGATCAACAACGAGCATTTCGCCGCCGCCGTCGCGCGCGCCATCAACGCCTGGCTGATCGCCGAATGGCTGGACCGCGAGCCCCGCCTGCGCGGCTCCATCACGGTGGCGGCCCAGAACCCCGAGCTGGCGGTGGAGGAGATTGAGCGCCGCGCCGGGGACAAGCGCTTCGTGCAGGTGTTGCTGCTGGCCCAGGGCGATGCACCGCTGGGCAACCGCCGCTTCTGGCCGATCTATGCCGCCGCCCAGCGCCACAGGCTTTCCATCGGCATCCATGCCGGCAGCACGTTCCGCCATGCCACCACCTCCAACGGTTGGCCCTCGTACCACCTGGAGGACTATGCGGCGCACGCGCAGTCTTTCCAGTCCAACCTGCTGTCGCTGGTGCATGAGGGCGCGTTCGCCAAGTTTCCTGGCCTGATCTTCGTGCTGATCGAAAGCGGCTTCACCTGGCTGCCCGCCTTCATGTGGCGCGCCAACAAGACCTGGCGCGGCGTGCGGGCGGAAGTGCCGTGGGTGGACCGCCCGCCGGGCGACCTGATCCGCGACCACGTTCGCGTGACGCTGCAGCCCACCGACCGCCCGCCCTCTGGTGCCGACATGCAGCGCCTGCTGGAACAGCTCGGCCGCGACGACATGATCCTGTTTTCCACCGACTACCCGCACTGGCAGTTCGACGGCGACGCAGTCTGGCCCGACGGCTTCTCCGACGACCTCAAGCGCCGCGTGCTGCTCGACAACCCCCGCCAGGCCTATCCCCGATTGCAGGAGGCTCAGCCATGACCCCCGAAGACGGCCGCATCATTCCCGCCCCCGCGACCCAGGCACGCAGCCGGCTCAAGCTGATCGATTGCGACGTGCACCACGCACTGCGCTCCAGCAAGGACCTGTTCCCCTACCTGGCCACGCGCTGGCACCGGCATCTGGAGCAGTTCGGCGCGCGCCGGCCGATCCCGTTCACCGGCTCCTCCCCTTATCCCAAGACCGCGCCCGCGCTTTCGCGCACCGATTCCTGGCCGCCGAATGGCGGCCCGCCGGGCTCTGACCTCGCCTTCCTGCAGGAGCAGCTGCTCGACCCCTACAATATCGAATACGGCCTGCTGCACCTGCTGATGAGCGGGATGGACGAGCGCAACCAGGATCTGGGCAACGCCGTGTGCAGCGCCATCAATGATTGGCAGTATGAGCACTGGACCCAGAAGGACCGCCGCTTGAAGGCCGCCATTGTCGTGCCCGGCGAAGACCCGCCGGCCGCGGTGCGCGAGATCGAGCGCTGGGCCGGCAACCCCGATTTTGTCCAGATCAGCATGGTGACGCACACGATCGAGCCGCTTGGACGGCGCCGCTACTGGCCGATCTATGGGGCGGCCCAGGCGCACAACCTGCCGGTGGGCCTGCACAGCTCCGGCTTCAACGGCCACGCCGTGACCGGCACCGGCTGGTGCAGCTTCTATGTGGAGGAGCAGCACAACGTTGCCCTCTCGCAGCAGAACCTCGCCATCTCGCTGGTGTGCGAAGGCGTGTTCGAACGCTACCCCGCGCTGCGCGCCGTGATTGTCGAGGCCGGCTTCGTCTGGGTCCCTTCCGTTGCCTGGCGCCTGGACCAGCATTGGGCCCGCATGAAGGACGAGGTGCCGCACCTGACGAAGAAGCCTTCGGAGTATTTCCGTTCCAACCTCTGGTACTCCAGCCAGCCGGCGGACGAGCCGGAGAAGCCCGAGTTCCTGCGCCAGAGCCTGGATTGGCTCGGCTGGGACCGGTTGCTGTTCGCCACCGACTACCCGCATTGGGACATGGACAGCCCGGAACAGGCCTTCAAGTTCCGCATGAGCGAGGCGGAGCAGCGCATGATCTTCGCCGACAACGCCCGCGCGCTGTACGGGCTCGCCTGACCCATGGCGCGCCACGTCGTCGCCGCCGCCGGCGAAATCCCGCCCGGCGGCCGCAAGCTGGTTACCGTGCGCGGGCGGCAGATCGGCATCTTCAACCACGGTGGCGAATACTTCGCCCTGCTGAACCGCTGCCCGCACCAGGGGGCTGAACTCTGCAAGGGCACGCTGATCGGCCTGGCCACCTCGAAGGAGCCCGGCCACTTCGAACTCACCCGCCAGGGCGAAATGCTGAAATGCCCCTGGCATGGCTGGGAATACGATATCCGCACCGGCCAATCCTGGTGCGACCCCAACGACACCAAGGTGCGGGCCTATCCCGTGACGGTGGAGCCCGGCACCACCCTCGTCAAAGGCCCCTACGTGGCGGAGACGTTCCAGGTGACGGCGGACGAGGCCTACGTGGTGTTGGAGCTCTGAAGGAAGAGTCTTCTTTTTGTGAACAAAAAGAAGCAAAAAAACTTCATTTGTTTGATGCGGAGGGGCCGTATCAAGCATACAAAAGTTTTTTGGTTCTTTTTTCAAAAAAGAACCGCTTCCTTACGTCGGCACCGTCACCCGCACCCGCAGCCCGCCCAGGGGCGAATCCTCCAGCGCGATATCCCCGCCATGCGCGCGGATCACATCGAGCGCGATCGACAGCCCCAGCCCCGTTCCGCCATCCTTGCCTGCCTCGAACTGCCGGAACACATCGGCCCGCCGCGCGGGCGGGATGCCGGGGCCGTCGTCGTCCACTGTCAGGCACACGCCGCCCGGCACCTTCTGCGCCGCGATTGCCACGTGCCTTGCGTGGCGGCGGGCATTGTCCACCAGGTTGGTGATCGCGCGGCGGAACGCATCGGCGCGCAGCATCAACGCCAGCTCGTCCGGCCGTTGCAATGCCACCTCCGCGCCGGCGCGGCGGGCGTGGCGGGCCACGTCGTCCAGCAGCGGGGCCAGTTCGGTCGGCTCGGCCTTCTCCTCCCCCACGCCGCGCGCGAAGGCGAGGTAGCCGCCGATCATGCGGTCCATCTCCTCCAGGTCGGCGGTGAGGTCCACGATGTCCTGCCGGTTTGCCTCGTCCACCTTCATCATCACCAGGGCGAGGCGCATGCGCGTGAGCGGTGTGCGCAGATCGTGCGACACCCCGGCCAGCATCTGGGTGCGCTGCGCCAGGAAGCGGCGCACCCGCTCCTGCATCACGTTGAAGGCGCTGGCGGCCTGGCGCACCTCTGTCGCCCCGCCCGGCCGCAAGGGGGCGCTTTCGTGGCCGCGCCCGAACGCATCCATCGCGCGCGCCAGACGGCGGATGCTGCGCACCTGGTTGCGCAGGAACAGGGCCGCGATGCCGAACAGCAGCAGGGAGGAGCCCACCAGCCACGCCACGAACAGGGAGAGCGTGCCGGCGAACAGGCGCTTGCGCGGCACGTCCACCTCCAGCAGCCCATCCTGCATCGGCGTGCGCAGGACCACGGAGACCGGGTCGCTCTGCCAATCGAGCGCCACCGGCCGGCGCAGCCGCTCCTCCAGTGCGTTGACCAGGCTGCGCTCCAGCACCTCCAGCTGCGGTGGCCGCTCATGCGCCGGCTCCAGCCGGCCCGGCACCAGCCGCATCTTCAGCTCCAGCCGGTCATAGGCGCCGGCCAGCACCCGCGCCTGGTATTCCGGCGCCCGCTCCAGCGCATCGATCACGATTGCGATCTCGCCCGCGATCGCGGCCGAGAGCCGGCGCGAGACGATGCTCATATGCGTGCCGTAGAACAGCTGCAGCGCCACCGCCTGCACCACCACCAGCGGCACCAGCACGATCAGCAGGCTGCGGCCCAGCAACCCGCGCGGCATCACCGCCTTCAGCGCCCGGGTGAGCCATGGCGGCAGGGCGAGGCGGGAGGCCACGGTTCAGTATCCGGGTTTCAGGATGTAGCCCCGCCCGCGCACCGTATGCAGGAAGCGCGGCTCGCGCGGGTCGGTCTCGATCTTGCGGCGCAGCCGGGTCACCTGCACGTCGATGGCGCGCTCGCCGGATTCGTCCATCTCCAGCGCGGCGCCAATGTCCTCGCGCGTCAGCACCTCGTTCGGCCGTGCCGCGAGGGCGGCCAGCAGCGCCGCCTCCCCCCCGGTCAGCCGCACCACGCCGGCGGGCCCGCGCAGCTCGCCGCGGGCGCGGTCGAACACCAGCGGCCCCAGCGCCAGCGGGCCGGAGGGCGCGGTATCCACCGGCACTGCCGGCGCGGCCCGGCGCAGCAGCGCGCGGATGCGCAGCACCAGCTCGCGCGGATCGAACGGCTTGGGCAGGTAGTCATCCGCCCCGGCCTCGAACCCCGCGATCCTGTCCTCCGGCGCGCCGCGCGCGGTCAGCAGCAGGATCGGCGTGACCGCGTTGTCCCGCCGCAATGTCTCGGTCAGCTCCAGCCCGTTTTCGCCGGGCATCATCACGTCCATCACGATCAGGTCCGGCTGCAGGATGCGCAGCTTCTCCCGCGCTGCCACCGCATCCTCCGCCGCACTCACGCGGAAGCCGTTCTCCATCAGGTAGCGCCCCAGCAGCTCACGCAGCCGGTGGTCGTCATCCACCACCAGGATCAGGGCGTCGTCGCTCACGACCGGCTCCGGTCCAGATAGGTGCGCGCCTCGTCGTCCATGATGCCGCGCATTACCCGGCGGAACCCATCCACCGCCCCGGCCCCGGCCTCGCGATAGGCCGTGGCCAGCCGCTCGCGCTGGCGGTCGAACAGCTGCCGCTCCAGCGCCTCGCCGGTTTCGGTGAGTGTCAGCAGGCGCTGGCGGCGGTCCACCTGGCCCTGCTGCTGGGTGACGTAGCCTTCCTCCACCAGCATGTTCAGCACCCGGGCCAGGCTCTGCTTGGTGATGCGCAGGATCGACAGCAGGTCGGAGACCGGCAGGCCGGGATTGCGCCCGATATAGTGCAGCGCGCGGTGGTGTGCCCGGCCCATGCCCAGCCCCTCCAGCACCTCGTCCGCCGCGCGGGTGAAGTCGCGATAGGCGAAGAACAGCAGGTCTTGCGCCGAGCGCAGCTCCTCCTCGCGCAGGAACAGCAGGTTGGCGCCGGCGGGCGCCGAAGCCCGCATTTCGGCCGGCCGGGCCTCGCCCGCACGGAGCTCGCCCTTCAGATCGGGCATATCTGGCATACCTCGCAATTACGGCAGGATTGTTGACGTAGCTGGAACACGATTATAGCGTTGACACCCATAGAGCAACAATCTTGCGGGAGAGCAGTCCCATGGCGCTGGTTCCTTTCGACGACCGGGATGGGTTCATCTGGTACAACGGCACGATGATGCCCTGGCGAGACGCCAAGCTGCACGTGCTGTCGCATGGCCTTCACTACGCCAGCGCCGTGTTCGAAGGCGAGAGGGCATATGCCGGCAACATCTTCAAGCTGCGCGAACACACCGACCGCTTCCACAACTCCGCCCGCATCCTCGGCTTCGAGATCCCCTACACCGCCGATGAGATCGATGCCGCCTGCATGCAGGTGCTCGCCGCCAACGGCCAGACCGATGCCTATGTCCGCCCGCTGGCCTGGCGCGGTTCGGAGATGATGGCGGTTGCCGCGCAGAACTCGAAGATCCACGTGGCCATCGCCACCTGGGCCTGGCCGGCGATGTTTGCCGACCGCATGAAGGGCATTCGACTGGACATGGCGGAATGGCGCCGCCCGCACCCGCAAACCGCCCCCACCGCCTCCAAGGCCGCCGGGCTCTACATGATCGGCACGCTCTCCAAGCACGCCGCGGAGGCCAAGGGCTTCCAGGACGCGCTGATGCTGGATTGGCGCGGCCATGTTTCCGAAGCCACCGGCGCCAACATCTTCTTCGCCTTCGACGGTGAGCTGCACACCCCCACGCCGGATTGCTTCCTGGATGGCATCACGCGCCGCACCGTGATGGCCCTGGCGCGGGTGAACCAGATCAAGGTGGTGGAACGCACCATCATGCCGGAGGAAATCAAGCACGCCAGCGAAGTGATGATCGTCGGCACCGGCGCCGAAGTGACCCCGGTGCGCGAAATCGCCGGCACCCACTACACGCCGGGCCGAATCACCGAGACCCTGCTGACCGACTACGAGAAGCTGGTGCGCATGAGCCCGGCCGATGTTGAGAAGCGTCTGGCAGGATAGGCCATCGGGTCCGTTTTCGAGCGGACCCCAACGAGAGGATTGGCCCGGCCCGGCATGCAACGGGGCGGCAGGAGCACCTCCGTGCATTCCTGCCGCAGGGACACGAGCAGGCTGGCGGGGGCGCCTTTGGGGCGCGTGCCCGCCAGTTCTGCTTGTTGCTTTGTCTCCTGGTTCCGCTGTGTGACAGGCTTGCCGGCTTACCCCACCCGCCACTTCCAGAAATCCCCGCCTTCGCGGGTCATGAAGTTGGACAGCACCATGCGGTGCACTTCGCTGGCGCCATCCACCAGCCGGGCCTGGCGGGCGTAGCGGTAGATCCACTCCACCGGCGTGTCCTTGCTGTAGCCGCGGGCGCCAAGGAGCTGCAGGGCGGTGTCGGCGGCCTTGTGCAGGGCATCCGCGACCACGATCTTGGCCATCGAGACTTCCTTGCGGGCGAAGTCGCCCTGATCGAGCAGCCAGGCGGCCTTCATGGTGAGCTGGCGGCCGATTTCGATTTCCATGGCGGCCTGGCCGATGAGGGTCTGCACGCTTTCGTGGTCGATCAGGCGGCCGCCGAAGCTGCGGCGCTGCTGGACGTATTCCATCGCGATTTCGAGGCAGCGGCGGGCCAGGCCGGTCCAGCGCATGCAGTGGGTGAGGCGGGCCGGGCCGAGGCGGATCTGGGTGAGCTTGAGGCCGTCGCCCACTTCCATGAGGCGGTTCTCGTCGGGGATTTCCAGCCCGTCGAACTCGATCTCGCAATGGCCGCCATGTTCCTCCGGCCCCATGATCTCGATGCGGCGCAGGATGCGCCAGCCGGGCTGGTCGCGGTGGAACAGGAAGGCGGTGAGGCCCTTGCGGTCATCGGCCGAGGTGCGGGCGATGAGGATGAAGTGCTCGGCGGTTTCGGCGCCGGTGATGAACCACTTGCGGCCGTTGATCTTCCAGCCGGTGTTGGTGCGCACGGCCTCGGTGTTGGTCAGCGAGGGGTCGCTGCCGCAGCCGCGGCCGTCTTCGTCCATCGGCTCGGTCATGATGAAGCTGGAGTTCATCTTGCCGTCGATGACGGGTTGCAGCCACCAGTCCTGCTGGGCCTTGGTGGCGACCTGGGCCATGACGCGCATGTTGCCGTCGTCTGGGGCGGCGCAGTTGAAGCAGACGGGGCCGAAGATGGAGCGGTTCATTTCCTCGTAGAGCACGGCCTGCTCGACCATCGGCAGGCCGCCGCCGCCGCGGGATTTCGGCGATTGCAGGGCCCAGATGCCCATGGCGCGGGTTTCCTGGCGCAGTTCGGCCAGCAGGGCGTGGTTGATGTTCTCGTGCGCGTCGTAGCTGGCGCGGTCGCGCTCCAGCGGGATCAGGCGCTCGTTGACGAAGTTGCGGATGGCGAGGCGCTTGGCCTCGGTCTCCGGGGAGATGGTGAACTGCATGGCGGACCTCCGGCGATTTCGACGGAGTATCGCGCCGGGCGCGGCGTGCCGCCAGTCGGGGCAGGCGGCGTGGTTTGTGTTCAGCCGCGCGGGTGGGATTTGCGCCAGACGTCCATGAGTTGGGCGGTGTCCACCGCGGTGTAGCGCTGCGTGGTGGAGAGGCTGGCGTGGCCGAGGAGGTCCTGGATGGTGCGCAGGTCGGCGCCGCCGGCGAGCAGGTGGGTGGCGAAGGAGTGGCGCAGGGCGTGCGGGGTGGCGTGTTCCGGCAGGCCGTTGAGGCGGCGGAACTGGCGCAGGGTGCGCTGGGCGACGCCGGGGTTGAGGCGTTCGCCGCGCACGCCGACGAAGAGCGGGGCCGTGGGGTTGGTGGCTTCGGGGTGGTGGCGCAGCCAGGCGGCGATGGCCTCGCGCACCGCGGGCAGCACCGGGACGATGCGGGGCTTGGAGCCCTTGCCGAGCACGCGGAGCATGTCGTCGCTGCCCGGGCGGGGGGCTTCGGAGACGCTGAGGGCGAGGGCTTCGGCGATGCGCAGGCCGCTGCCGTAGAGCAGGCTGAACAGGGCGGTGTCTCGCGCCTGGGTGAAGGCGGTGTCGGTGGCCTCGCCGATATCCTGCGCGACGGCGCGGGCTTCCGAGGGCGTGAGGGCGTGCGGGAGGGGCGGCTTGGCCTTGGGGGTGGCGAGCAGGGCGATCTGGGCGTTGGCGACGCCGTGGCGGCGGGCGAGGAAGCGGAAGAAGGCGCGCACGGCGGCGAGGTGGCGGGCGCGGGTGCTGTTCCCTGCGCCCTCGCTGGCTTCCCAGGCGAGCCAGGCGCGCAGATCGGCGGCACGCAGGGCGGCCAGCGCCGTGAGGGTGGGTTCCTCGCCGAGATGGCGGGTGAGGAAGCCGAGGAAGGCGGCGGTGTCTCGGCCGTAGGCTTCCACGGTGAGGGGGGAGGCGCGGCGTTCGTGCGCCAGCCAGGCGAGGAAGGCGGCGCGGGCTTCGCTTGCAGTCATCTGGGGGGCGGTCATCGCTTCATCGCCGCGGCCACGGCGCGGGCCAGGAAGGCGAGCGGGCCGAGGCCCTGGGCGGGGTCGAGCGAGGTGTCGTCGCGCGTGGCGAGCGCGATCAGGCCGGCGGGGCCTTCGCCGGGGAGGCGGAGCAGGGCTTCGTGGCGGGCGAGGCGGGCGGCTTCGCCGTGCAGGGCCTGGGCGTCCGGCCCGCCGGGCCGGAACACCACGGCGCGGGTGCCGAGCAGGCGGGCGACCTGGCCGGGCGGCAGGGCGCGGGTGCCGGGCCAGGGGGCTTCGAGGCAGAGGCTGGCGCTGTCGATGGCGAGCAGGGCGGGGAATTCGGCGGTGATGCACTCCACCGGATCCTGGGCGCGGATCAGGGCGATCACGGCTTCCTGCACGCGCCGCGCCATGCCGGCGGTGGCGCGGCCGGCGGCGAGGACGCCATCGGCGCGCTCGGCCATCGCCTCGGCATGGGCGCGCTCAATCTCCAGCATTGCGGCCATGTGATCGGCCAGGGTCTCGCCATGGACGCGGGCGGGAGGGTCCAGCGCGCGGTAGAGCTCCGGGCGGTGGGCCAGGAACTCCGGATGGGCGCGGAGGTAGGCGGCGACATCGTCGGGGTGGGTCATGGGCGACGTGGTGCCGGAGGGGCAGAAAGAACAGGGGTCACAGAGGGCACAGAGGGCCACAGAGAGCACGGAGACGAGAGCAGAGCACGGAGGCATCCTGGTCTCATCGCGGTCTCTGTGCCCCTCTGTGGCCCTCTGTGTTCTCTGTGACCACTTTGCTTGCCGATGTCGGCCGCCGCGCCGGGGCGTTCCTGCTTCAGGCGATCGTCTGCCCGGTCTTCGCCCAATCGGCCAGGAACGCCGCCAGGCCCTTATCGGTGAGCGGGTGGCTGTAGAGCATGCGCAGCACGTTGGGCGGCAGGGTGGCGACATGGGCGCCGAGCTTGGCGGATTCCACCACGTGGATGGGGTGGCGGATGCTGGCCACGAGGACTTCCGTCTTGAGCGCGCTATAGTTGCGGTAGATGGCGACGATGTCGGCGATCAGGGCCATGCCGTCCTGGCCGATATCGTCCAGGCGGCCGACGAAGGGGCTGACGAAGGTGGCGCCGGCCTTGGCGGCGAGCAGGGCTTGGGCGGCGGAGAAGCAAAGGGTGACGTTGGTTTGCACGCCTTCGCCGGTAAGGGTCTTGCAGGCGCGCAGGCCGTCGGGCGTGAGGGGGAGCTTGATGGTGACGTTGGCGGCGATCTTCTTGAGCACCGCGGCTTCGCGCATCATGCCTTCGTAATCGGTGGCGGCGACCTCGGCGCTGACCGGGCCCTCGACGATGGCGCAGATCTCGGCCACCACGTCGAGGATCTTGCGGCCGGACTTGGCGATGAGGGAGGGGTTGGTGGTGACCCCATCGAGCAGCCCGGAGGCGGCGAGCGACTTGATCTCGGCCGTGTCGGCGGTGTCGACGAAGAATTTCATGGCGGTCTTCCGATCAGGGGGCTGGCGTTGCTTGGGTTGGGTATAGCGGATGGCTGAGCGGAACAGGAAGCGGGTGGAGCAGGGGGAGCTGGTTCCGGAGGTGCGCGGGCAGGTCGTGCCTCAGGCGCGCGGGACGATCGTGCCTGTGCTGTTGCCTTATCCGTTTGCGGGGCCGTTCGATTATCGGGTGCCGGTGGGGATGGTCGTGGCGCCGGGGGATATCGTGATGGTGCCGCTGAACCGGCGCATCGAATACGGCGTGGTGTGGGACGGGCCGCCGGATGGGTCGGTGGGGGATAACCGGCTGCGGCCGATCTCCGGGCCGGCGGAGGCGGCGCCGATGCGCCAGGATGTTCGCCAGCTGGTGGATTGGATCGCGGCCTACACCGTCTCGCTGCCTGGCGAGGTGCTGGCGATGGCGCTGCGGGTGCCGGCGGTGCAGCCGGAGACGGCGCCGGTGGGCTGGCGGCGGGCGGAGGCGTTGCCGGAGGCGCGCATGACGGAGCAGCGCCGGCGCGTGCTGGAGGTGCTGGGCGAGCGGCTGCTGGCCGGGCCGGCACTGGCGCAGGAGGCCGGCGTTTCTTCCACCCTGCTGCGCGGCATGGCCGATGCGGGGCTGATCGTGCCGGTGCAGCTGGCGGTGGCCCCGCCGTTCCGGCGGCCGGATCCGGAGCATCCGCGGCCCGAGCTCTCGGAAGATCAGGAGGCGGCGGCGGCGGAGCTGCGCGCGGCGGTGCAGGCGCGCGGGTTCTCGGTGACGCTGCTGGAGGGGGTGACGGGCTCTGGCAAGACGGAGGTGTATCTGGAGGCGATCGCGGAATGCCTGCGGCAGGGGCGGCAATGCCTGATCCTGCTGCCGGAGATCGCGCTGTCCTCCCAATGGCTGGAGCGGTTCGAGCGGCGGTTCGGGGTGGCGCCGGCGGTGTGGCATTCCGACCTGGGCAGCCGCACGCGGCGGATCACCTGGCGGGAGGTGGCGCGCGGGGCGGCGCCGGTGGTGGTGGGGGCGCGCTCCGCGCTGTTCCTGCCGTTCCCGGATCTGGGCCTGGTGATCATCGACGAGGAGCACGAGACGGCGTTCAAGCAGGAGGATGGCGTGGTGTACCACGCGCGCGACATGGCGGTGGTGCGGGCGCGGCTGTGTTCGGCGCCGGCGGTGCTGGTTTCCGCCACGCCGAGCCTGGAGACGGTGGCCAATGCGGAGGCGGGGCGGTACCGGCGGCTGCATTTGCCGTCGCGGTTCGGGGGGGCGAGCCTGCCCGATATCGAGCTGATCGATCTGCGCGCGACGCCGCCGGAGCGCGGCAAGTTCCTGGCGCCGCCGCTGGTGGAGGCGATGCATGCCACCTTCGCGCGCGGCGAGCAGGCGATGCTGTTCCTCAATCGCCGTGGCTATGCGCCGCTGACGCTGTGCCGCACCTGCGGGCACCGGATGCAATGCCCCAACTGCACCGCCTGGCTGGTGGAGCACCGGGCGCGGCGCATCCTGCAATGCCACCATTGCGGGCATACCATCCCGATTCCGCCGGAATGCCCGGAGTGCAAGGCGCCGCATTCGCTGACGGCGGTGGGGCCGGGGGTGGAGCGGATCACGGAGGAGGCGCGCGAAACCTTCCCCGAGGCGCGGCTGCTGGTGATGGCGAGCGATACGCTGACGGGCCCGCAGGCGGCGGCCGATGCGGCGCATGCGATCGAGGATCGGCAGGTGGATTTGATCATCGGCACGCAGATCGTGGCCAAGGGCTGGCATTTTCCGCATCTGACCCTGGTGGGGGCGGTGGATGCCGATCTCGGCCTGGCGGGCGGCGATCTGCGCGCGGCGGAGCGGACGGTGCAGCTGCTGCACCAGGTGGCCGGGCGGGCCGGGCGGGCGGATGCGCCGGGGCGGGTGCTGCTGCAGACCTTCTCGCCGGAGCACAAGGTGATGCAGGCGCTGCTCTCTGGCGATCTGGAGAGCTTCCGCGAGAACGAGGCGGCGGAGCGCCGGCCCGGGCACTGGCCGCCGTACGGGCGGCTGGCGGCGCTGGTGGTGAGTGCGGACAGCGCCGAGGCGGCCGATATCGCGGCGCGCGACCTGGGCCGGGCGGCGCCGGCGGGGGATGGGATCCTGGTGCTGGGGCCGGCGCCGGCACCACTGGCGATCCTGCGCGGGCGGCACCGGCGGCGGCTGCTGCTGAAGGCGCGGCGGGATGTGGCGGTGCAGCCCCTGATCCGCGAATGGCTGGCGCAGGTGCCGACCGGGCGCGGGGTGAAGGTGGAGATCGATATCGATCCGGTGAGTTTTCTGTGAGCCGGTAAGGAAGGTTCACCACGGAGGCACGGAGGACGCGGAGGAAGGCACGGAGCCGAAGCTTCACCTCCGTGCCTTCTCCGTGAACTCCGTGCCTCCGTGGTGACTCTGGCTTTTGTTCAGCGCGCCCGCGTCTCGTAGGCCTTGATGGCGGAGGCGACGCCCATCTTGCTCATGGCATCCAGCCGGGAGCGAAAGCGGGCGCAGCCGGGGCGGTCGTTTACGTCCACCAGCCAGAAATCCTGGCCGGAGATGACGCCGAGGCGCACGGCGATCTTGCGGCCGCGCAGTTCGGTGCGGGCGACGCGGCCCATGCCGAAGCCTTCCACCTGCCAGACGAGATCCGGCAGCGAGAGCACCTCGTCCTCCGCCGCACGGTCTGGCACGCGGGCGAGGCCGGCGAGTTCGGCGGCCAGGGCGGCGGCCTGGAGGTAGGCGTCCCGGTTCTGGATCGCGGAGATCTGGCCGATGCCGTGCGGCACCGCGCCATAGGCGGCGAAGACGGCGCGCACGTCGTCCATGTGGGACAGGTACAGCACGATGTCGGTGGCTTCGCAGCGTTGCTGGCATTGGGAGGCCGCGGCCTCGCGCACGAAGGCCGTGACGTCGCGCAGGCCCAGGCCCGGGTGGTCGTTGCTGTAGGTGAAGCGGATGCGCCATTCGGCCCAGGGGCGCTTCCAGCGGAACGTGTCCGTCACCAGCAGGCCGAGCACCTGGACGTGGGCGAGGTCGTGCACCACCGGGGCGCCGCCGAACAGCGCCGCGCCGAGGCCGGGGGCAGGGGCACTCCCGGTGCCGGGCGCTGGGGGCCCCGCCTTGCGTCGCGTCCAGCTGAACATGGCCGAAGCATCGGCCGGGGTGGTCAAGGAAGAGTTAAGGATGCGGATCGGTGCCGAAGGCTTCACCGGGGCGGGTGGGGCGATCTTGCGCGCGGGGCGTGGCCGCGCCATTGCTCGGGCCGAAACAGGAGAGACTGGCCATGTCCGAATCCGTCGCTTCCGGGGCCGTCGATGCCGTGGTGGAGGCTGCGCGCGGTTTCCTGGGGGAGCGCATCACCACCTCCACCGGGCATCGTGACCACCATTCGCACGGGCAGGACACGCACCCGCCGGTGATGCCGGATGCGGTGGCGTTCGTGGAGAGCACCGAGGAGGTCTCGCGCCTGCTGGCGCTGTGCCATGCGCACGGGGTGCCGGTGGTGCCCTATGGCACCGGAACCTCGCTGGAAGGGCATGTGACGCCGGTGCGCGGCGGGATCACGATTGATCTCTCGCGCATGACGGCGATGCTGGAGGTGAACGCGGCGGACATGGATTGCCGGGTGCAGCCGGGCCTGACGCATCGGAGCCTGAACACGCATCTGCGCGACCAAGGCCTGTTCTTCCCGGTGGATCCCGGCGCCGATGCCTCCCTGGGCGGGATGTGCGCCACGCGGGCCAGCGGCACCAACGCGGTGCGCTACGGCACGATCCGCGAGAACGTGCTGGGCCTGACGGTGGTGCTGGCCGACGGGCGGGTGATCCGCACCGGGGGGCGGGTGCGCAAATCCGCCGCCGGCTACGACCTCACGCGCCTGTTCATCGGCAGCGAGGGCACGCTGGGGGTGATCACCGAAATCCAGCTGCGGCTGCACGGCATTCCGGAGGCGAGCAGCGCCGCGGTGTGCCAGTTCCCGGATTTGGGCAGCGCGGTGGAGACGGTGATCGCGGTGATGCAGGCCGGCATTCCGGTGGCGCGGATCGAGCTGCTGGACGACGTGCAGATGGGCGCCTGCATTGCCTATTCGAAGCTGGAGGGGCTGACGCCGGCGCCGACGCTGTTCTTCGAGTTCCATGGCACCACGGCGGGCGTGAAGGAGCAGGCGGAGCTGGCGGAGGAGATCGCCGGCACTTTCGGTGCGGCGGGGTTCCAGTGGGCGACGGACCCGGCGGAGCGGGCGCGGCTGTGGCGGGCGCGGCATGATGCCTACTGGGCGGCGCTGGCGCTGAAGCCGGGCCACCAGGGGATCGCCACCGATGCGATCGTGCCGATCTCCAAGCTCGCCGAGTGCATCCTGGGGGCGCAGGAGGATATCCGCGCCTCTGGCCTGACGGCGCCGATCGTGGGGCATGTGGGGGATGGCAATTTCCACACCGTGATCCTGGTGCCGCCGGAAGCCGGCGGGCTGGACCAGGCATGGGAGCTGGACAAGAAGATCGTGGCCCGCGCCCTGGCGCTCGGTGGATCGTGCAGCGGGGAGCACGGGGTGGGGATCGGCAAGCGCGAGTTCCTGGAGGCCGAAGTGGGGGCCGAGGCGCTGGCGGTGATGCGGAGCGTGAAGGCGTCGTTGGATCCGAAGGGGATTTTGAATCCGGGGAAGATTTTTCTGAACTGAAGGAAGCGGTTCTTTTTTGAAAAAAAGAACCAAAAAACTTTCATGACTGGCGCGCGTGCTGGATGTTCCGGCACGCGCGCCAGTCAGAAAAGTCTTTTTGCTTCTTTTTCTTCAGAAAAAGAAGAGTCTTACTTGCTTAGGTTCTGCTTGAAGAACGCGAAGGTGCGTTCATGCGCCAGCGCCGCATCGGGCGCGGAGAAGCTGGCGCGTTCGTCGCAGCCGAAGCCGTGTTGGGCGCCTTGGTAGACATAGACTTCGATGCCGGGCTGGGCGGCGCGGATCGCTTCCACGTCGGTCAGCGGGATGCCGGTGTCTTTTTCGCCGAAGTGGAGCTGCACGGGGCACATGGGGCGTTCGGTGCGGGTGCCGGCAACGCCGCCGCCGTACCAGCCGCTGGCGGCGGCGAAGCGGTTGCTGCGGGTGGCGCCCCACCAGGCCACGGTGCCGCCGAAGCAGTAGCCGGTGATGCCCAGGGTGCGGCTGCCGAGCGCGTGGGCGGCGGCGTCCACGTCCAGCATCACCTGGTGGTTGTCCAGCCGGCCGCGCAGCGCGATGCCTTGCTTGACGTCTTCCTGGGTGTAGCCGAGTTCGGCCTGGGGTTCGGTGCGGTCGAACAGGGCGGGGGCGATGACGGCGTAGCCCTGGGCGGCGATCTTCTCGCACATGTTGCGGATGTGGTGGTTCACGCCGAAGATTTCCTGGATCACGACGATGCCGGCGCGGGCATTCTCGGGCCCGGTGCGCCAGGCGGAGAGGCGATGGCCGTCTTGCGCGGTGAGTGTGATGGTCTGGCCCATGTTGATTTCCCCTTGGTGTGCGGGCCAGGATGGGGGTATGGCTGAGATCGTCAACCTCCGGCGGGTGAAGAAGCAGCGGGCGGCGGCCGAGCAGGCGGCCGAGGCGCAGCGCAACCGGGTGCTGCACGGGCGCACCAAGGGGGAGAAGCTGCGCGACCGGCTGGAAGCGGAACGCGCCGCCCGCGGGGCGGACGGCGCGCGGCTGGAGCCGGCGAAGGATTAGCGCCGGCGGCGGGCCACCCCGAGGGCGGCGAGGCCGATGCCGAGCAGGGCGAGCGAGGCGGGTTCCGGTACCTCGACATTGACGACCGTGCCGTTGCGGACCTGGAAGAGCTGCCGGCCAGGCGCGCCGATGTTGCTGGCCGTGTTCAGCGCGTTGGCGCCGCCATCGATCAGGGCGCTGCAGGTGGCAGAGCCGGCAAGCTCATAGGCAACGTTGATGCCGTTGCTGAAGCCAGCCCGCGCGCAGGAGCCGCCCAGGCCGTTGGAGCCGCCGCTGGCATCGCCGGTCTCCCACTGCATGGCACCGTAGTTGAAGTAGATGTCGGCATCGCCCGCGCCGATGTCGCTGCGATCCACCAGCAGGAGCTGGAAATCGTTCAGTTTGTCGACACCATTCGAGAAATACCCCACGTCTGGCCAGTTCACCCCGAAAGCCGGCTGGCTGCCGAAGGTGCCGGTGCCGTAGCTGACGAGGCCGCTGCCGGCGCCGCGCGTATCCACGTCGGCGAAGAACGGGGCGATGATCACGCGGTTGGTGGTGAGGAGGGGAAAGGGCGTGAACGTGCTGAGCGCCGAGTCGAAGGTGATGTTGCCGTTGTTGTTGACGAAGGCGTTTGAATAGGAGGAGCCGTAGAAGTTGAAGCCGAAGCCCAGCGCCACCGATCCCGTGCTGCCGTCGTCGTTGGCGGGCAAGGTAAAGGAATCGAAGCCGGGCACGATGGCCTGGGCCTGGGCCTGGGCCGGGCCGGCGAGCGGTGCGGCGAGAAGGGCTGTGGCGACCAAAACGCCGTGGAGGGTGGTTCGCATCCAATCAACTCCCGTAATGGCGGACCGCGCCGCGATGACGTGCGGCGGAAGGACCCGGTCAGGAAGACGTTCACGCAGTCGGACGAATGATGGAGGGGGTAAGCATCTTTCGTGCCATCTGTTAGCGTGTTGATTCAACAACACATCCCGGATGGCGGTGGCCGAACTGTCGGCTGGTTTTACAGGCCAGGGCGCCCGCAGGCGGCGTGCGGCGAAAAGGTGTAAAAAATGACGCTCGCACAATGTATCGAAACGATGCCGGGGCCGTGGGGCGTGGGGGTAGGCGCCGGGGGTTACCGCAGCGCCTCGCCCAGATTCACCTGGCCGCTGCCGCGCGGCAGGGGCTTGGGCTGGCTGGGGGCGGGGGCCCAGCCGGTGAGCATGGCCAGGCGCAGTGTTGTGGGGTGGCGGCCCTCGCGTTGCGGCAGGCTGGCCAGGGCGGCGGGGAACAGGGCGCGGGGTGGGGTTCGCTTGTTGCGCAGGCGCACGGCGTTGGACTCGCCGGCGGCGCGCAGATCCTGCAGCAGGGCGAACGGGCTGCCGTAGGAGAGGGTGATCTCGTCGGCATCCGCCACCGGCAGGGCGAAGCCGGCGCGTTGCAGCAGGGCGGCGGCGTCGCGCAGATCGGGGAAGGGGGAGACGCGGGGGGAGGCGCCGCCGGCGACCATGGCCTCGGCTTCCGTCAGCGCGGTGCGGAGTTCGGCGAGGGTGCCCAGCGCGGGGAGGCTGGCGAGGAACAACCCATCGGGCTTCAGCGCCATGCGCAGCTGGATCAGCGCGCCGGGCAGGTCGTTGACCCAGTGCAGGGAGAGGTTGGCGACGATGAGGTCGAAGCTGGCGGGCGCGAAGGGGAGGAATTCCTCGTCGGCTGCTACCGCCGGGGTGTCGGAGAGGCGGGCCATGGCGGGGGAGAGGTCGCAGCTGACCACGTTGATGCCGCGGGCGCGCAGCAGGGGGGCGACGGCGCCGCGGCCGCCGACATCGAGCGCGTGGGTGAAGCGGTGCTTGGTGTCGTCCAGCCTGTCGAGCAGGCGGTCGGCGATGTCGTGCAGGACGGGCGCGACGGTGTGCGCGCTGGCGGCGGCACGGTCGCGGTGGCGGCGCACGGCGGTGCGGTCGAAGACGTGCAGGCTGTCGTTCATGGAAGTCCTTTGCCTTAGCGCGCCGCCACCGGCCAGCCCGGCGCGCGCTGGATGTGCGCTTCCCGGCGCCCGATGCCAAGGCGTATGGTTCACGCAATGCGATGGAGGGAATGCGATGCGCCGGATCGATGCGGGAACGCTGCGGGGATGGATCACCGACGGGGCGGAGCTGGCGCTGCTGGATGCGCGCGAGGAAGGCGAGTTCGGGGCGAGCCATCTGTTCTGGGCGGTGCCGTGCCCCTTCTCCAAGCGCGAGCTGCGGGCACCGTCGTTGCTGCCGCGGCGGGGCACGCGGGTGGTGGTGTGCGATGATGGGCGCGGCGTGGCGGAGAAGCTGGGCGCGTATCTGGAGGGGATCGGCTGCACCGATGTGAGCGTGCTGGAGGGCGGCACGCCGGCCTGGGGGGCGGCGGGCTACGTGCTGTTCAGCGGCGTGAACGTGCCGAGCAAGGCGTTCGGCGAATGGGTAGAGCACCATTTCGGCACCGAGAGCGTGGATGCGCCGGAGCTGAATGCCTGGATCGCCGAGAAGCGCGACATGGTGGTGCTGGATAGCCGTACGATCGAGGAATACCGCCGCATGTCGATCCCGACCGGGGCTTCCATGCCCGGGGGCGAGCTGGCGTATCGGATCGCGGATCTCGTGCCGAGTGCGGAGACGCTGATCGTGGTGAATTGCGCCGGGCGCACGCGGTCGATCCTGGGGGCGGAAAGCCTGCGGCAGGCCGGCGTGCCGAACAAGGTGGTGGCGCTGCGCAACGGCACGATGGGTTGGGAGCTGGCGGGGCTGGTGCCGGATCGCGGCAAGCCGGCGGAATTCGCGCCGGGGCGGCCGCGCACGGCGGCGCTGGCGATGGAGCGGGCGCAGGGCTTTGCCGCCCGGTCGGGCGTGACGGTGATCGGGGCCGGTGAGTTGGCGGCGATGGAGGCGGATGCCTCGCGCACGCTGTACGTGCTGGATGTGCGCGATCCCGTGGAGTTCCGCGCCGGGACGCGGGCGGGGGCGGTTTCCGCGCCCGGGGGGCAGCTGGTGCAGGCGACGGATACCTGGATTGGGGTGCGCGGGGCGCGGATCGTGCTGATCGATGATGATGGGGTGCGGGCGCGGATGAGTGCCGCCTGGCTGCGGCAGATGGGGCACCAGGATGTGTTCGTGGCCGAGGGGGCGCTGGGGAAGGCGGTGCCGGCGGCGACGGCGGTGCCGAAGGTGGAGTGGGTGGACGCCGAGGAGGTTGAGGCGGCGGGGGGCGTGGTGGTGGACCTCTCGCGCAGCATCGATTTCCGCGAGGGGCATATCCCTGGCGCGGTCTGGGGCGTGCGCGGTCGGCTGGAGGGGCTGGGCGCTCGGCTGGCGGGGGCGGCGCTGGTGGTGGCGGCTTCGCCGGATGGGGTGCTGGCGGCGCATGCGGTGGCGGAGCTGCGCGGGCTGACCCATGGCCGGGTGGCGGCGCTGCAGGGCGGGACGGAGGCGTGGCGCAAGGCCGGCAAGCCCATGGAACGCGACCGGACCGTGCCTTCGGATGGCGAGTGCATCGATTTCTACCTGCGGCCGTACGATCGCAACTCGGGCGTGGAAGAGGCGATGCAGGCCTATCTCTCCTGGGAGATCGACCTGGTGCACGAAATCGAGCGCGACGGGACGGTGCGGTTCGGGGCCTGAGATGCCATTGCGCGCCGCGGCTCGCTGGGGTGGGCATGCGGCGCGGGTGGTGCTCGATACGCTGCTGCCGGCGCATTGCCTGACCTGCGAGGCGTTGGTGGAGGCGCCCGGGCAGTTCTGCCCGGACTGCTTCGGCCAGACCAGCTTCATCACCGCGCCGCTGTGCCTTTCCTGCGGGGTGCCGTTCGTGCATGCGCGCCACGATGGCTTGGTGTGCGACGACTGCGCGCTGGAGCCGCCGCCCTGGGGCGAGGCGCGGGCGGCGCTGGCATATGACGCGCAGAGCCGGCGGCTGGTGCTGGGGTTCAAGCATGCCGACCGGACGGAATTGGCCGCGGCACTGGCGCGGATGATGGCCCGCGCCGGGGCGGCGCTGCTGGGGCGGGCGGAGGTGCTGGTGCCGGTGCCGCTGCATCGCACGCGGCTGCTGGCGCGGCGCTACAACCAGTCGGCGTTGCTGGCGCGCGCGTTGGGGCGGATGGCGGGCGTGGCGGTGGCCGCCGATGCGCTGCGGCGGGTGAAGGCCACCGCGCCGCTGGGCGAGCTTTCGGCGACGGCGCGGGCGCGGATGCTGGAGGGTGCGATCGCGATGCGGCGGCCGGTGGCCGTGGCGGGGCGGCATGTGCTGCTGGTGGATGATGTGCTGACCAGCGGGGCCACGGCGCGGGCCTGCACCGCGGCGCTGCTGGCGGCCGGGGCGGCGGGGGTGGATGTGCTGGTGGCCGCGCGGGTGCGCTCCCCCCGATAGGCTTGCATCCCGGATAGTCTTGCATCCCAGCGGGGTCGACACGACCATAGGGAGCGAAGGAGACAATTGATGCCCGAGATCGAGATCTACACCCAGGATTGGTGCGGCTTCTGCGCCCGCGCCAAGCAGTTGCTGGAGAAGAAGGGCGCCGTCTATCGCGAGATCGACGCGCCGAACGGCACGCCGGAACGCGCCGAGGCGGTGCAGCGCTCTGGTGGGAAGACCACGGTGCCGCAGATCTTCATCGCCGGCGCGCATATCGGCGGCTGCGATGACCTGGTGGCGCTGGAGCGGGCCGGCAAGCTCGACGCGCTGCTGGCGGGCGCGGGCTAGGCGCGCTTGCCTGGGGCCGACCAGGAGGCGTGGCGCGCGCTGAACCGCGCCAACTGGGATGAGCGGGTGGCGATCCATCTGCGCGCGCCGATGTACGATTTGTCCGATCTGCGCGAAGGGCGCGGGCGGCTGGAGGCGATCGAGGAGGCGGAACTCGGCAGCGTGGCAGGGCAGCGCATTGCCCATCTGCAATGCCATTTCGGTGCCGATACGCTGCGCCTGGCGCAGAAGGGGGCCGAGGTGGTGGGGCTGGATTTCTCCGCGCCTGCGATCGCGGCGGCGCGGCGGTTGGCCGGGGAGCTGGGGCTGGCGGCGCGGTTCGTGTGCGCGGATGTGTATGCGGCGGTGGAGGCGATCCCGCAGCCGCACGGGTTCGACCGCGTGTTCGTGAGCTGGGGCGCGCTGTGCTGGCTGCCGGATGTGGCGGGCTGGGCGCGGGTGGTGGCTTCGCTGCTGCGGCCGGGTGGGCGGCTGTACCTGGCGGAGGGGCATCCCAGCGCCTGGGTGTTTGATGATGATGCCGGGGGTGGCGGGCGGCCGGGGTGGTTCGCGCCGTATTTCGAGCGCGGGCCGCTGGTGCTGGACGATCCGCGCGACTACGCCGACCCCGCGGCGCGGCTGGTGAACCAGCGCACGCACCAGCTCCAGCACACCATGGCCGATGTGCTGAACGCGCTGGCCGGCGCCGGTCTTTCGCTGGATTGGCTGCACGAGCATGACGGCGTGCCGTGGCGGATGTTCGCCTGCCTGGAGCAGGGGGCGGACCGGCTGTTTCGCTTTGCGGACCGGCCGTGGCTGCCGCTTTCGTATTCGCTGTCGGCCACGCGGAGATAGGCCGCAACCGCGGAGGCTTCACCGAATCTTCATCGCCTCGCGCCACTTCACCGCCCCATCAAGGCGGGCAGGGCGGGCAGATGAGCGGCACCACGGTTCTCGACAGCACCTCGGATGGAACGATCACCTCCACCGAC
>CANHKG010000041.1 GCA_947460455.1 Rhodospirillales bacterium
AACTGTGGGATACCAAGAAATTCCCCGGCAAGCGCAGCTTCCGCTACACGCCCAAGACCACGCTCGAGATCGCGCTGATGGCCGACGGCGTGCCGTTCCACGACGTGTACAAGGTGCTGGCCACCAAGGCCGGGCAGGACCGGGCCTTCGCGGCGCTGGACCGGATCAAGGGCGACATCGTCTGGTGGCGCTCCGGCGCCCAGCCGTTGCAATTCGTGGCCTCCGGCGAGGTGGCCTACGCCGTCGGCTTCGTCGGCCGCACGGCGCGGGCGGCGGGCGAAGGGGCGGCGTATCCGCTGCTGTGGCCCACCCTGCTCTACTCCTTCGACTACTGGGCCGTGGTGAAGGGCTCCCCCAACACCGCCGAGGCCATGAAGCTGATCAACTACATGACCGAACCGGCGCCGTTGCTGGCGCTGGCGCAGGATTGGGCGGTCTCCCCGGCCACGAAGGCCGTCGCCGACGACCCCGCGGTGCGGGCGCGCAACCCGGGCATGGTGGCGAACCACGCCGAAGTCGGCCTGTCGATCAGCACCGAGTTCTGGGTGGAATACGGCGAAGACCTGGAAAAGCGCTTCAACGCCTGGGCCGCACGGTAAGTGCCGGCGGGGCTTGGGAGCGAGCATAGGGAAGGAAGGCCAGGGCTCTGCCCTGGACCCGCTGGGGCCTTAGGCCCCAGACCCCGATACCTTTTCCGTCTTCGGCGGGAGGGGCCGACCCGGTCTGTGTCGCGCGCCGAGACGGCCCCTCCCGCCGAAGGCGGAACAACTCATGTGGGTCCAGGGACCTCAGGTCCCTGGTGGGGTCCAGGGGCAAAGCCCCTGGCCTTCCCTTCCCCATGACCCGCACCAAGGCTCTGGCCGTCGCGCTGATGGCGCCGGCGGTGGTGGTGGTGATTTTGGTGTTGGTGGTTCCATTGCTGGTGGGGTTTGCCACGGCGGTGCGGGACCCGGAGCTGCGGGTGGCATTGCCGCGCACGGCGGAATTGCTGCGCGCGTGGGATGGGCGCGGGGTGCCGGAGGAGCCGGTGTTTGCGGCGCTGGCGCAGGAGGTTCGCGCGGCAGAGGGCGCGCAGGCGCTGGGGGCGTTGAGCCGGCGGCTGAATTTCGAGCGGTCGGGGATGCGCGGCTTGCTGCTGCGCACGGCGCGGGCGGAGCTGGTGGCCCCGTATTCGATGGCATTGCCGGCGGTGGATCCGCGCTGGGGCGAGCCGGCGACATGGACGATGCTGCGGCGGGCCTCACTGGGGGTGACCCCGCTGTATCTGCTGCGGAGTGTGGATCTGGACGTGGCGGCCGATGGCAGCGTGGTGGCGCAGCCGGAGGAGGAGGCGGTGTTCGTGAAGCTGTTCCGGCGCACTTTGGTGATCGCGCTGGAGGTGACGATCACCACGCTGCTGGTGGCCTATCCCGCCGCCTATGCAATGGCGCGGCTGCCCGGGGCATGGGCGCGCCTGGCCACCGTGCTGGTGCTGGTGCCGTTCTGGGTTTCGATCATGGTGCGCACCACGGCCTGGTTCATCCTGCTGCAGCGGGAGGGGCCGGTGAACGCGCTGCTGCTGGCGTTGCAGGTGGTGGACCATCCGTTGCAGCTGATCTTCACGCGCGTGGCGGTGATTCTGGCGATGGTGCACGTGCTGCTGCCGTTCGCGATCCTGCCGATGCTGGGCGTGATGAAGCGGATCGACCCGCGGCTGGCGCGCGCCTCGGCCAGCCTGGGGGCAACGCAGTGGCAGCATTTCCTGCGGGTGTATCTGCCGCTGTCGCTGCCCGGGGTGGGCGCGGGCGGGCTGATGATCTTCATGCTGGCGGTGGGGTTCTACATCACGCCGGCGCTGGTCGGCGGCACCGGGGACCAGATGGTGAGCACCTTCATCACGGAATACACCACGGCCACGCTGAACTGGGGCATGGCGGCGGCGCTGGCGGTGCTGCTGCTGGCGATGACGGCCGCCGTGGTGGGGCTGGCGGTGCTGCTGGTGCCGCGGCTCCGGGCGCGCACGGCATGATCGGCGTGGTGCTGACGCGCGCCTGGCTCGGCCTGGTGCTGCTGTTCCTGATCACACCGATGCTGGTGGTGGTGCCGCTGAGCTTTTCCTCCGGCGAGGTGCTGACGCTGCCGATGCCGGGGCTGTCGCTGCGCTGGTACGTGGATTTCTTCACCTCCGGCCGCTGGCTGGCGGCAACGCGCAACAGCTTCGTGGTGGGGGCGGCAACGGCGGTGCTGGCAACGGCGCTGGGCACGCTGGCGGCGTTCGGGATGTTCCTGTGGGGGCGGGTGCCGCGCTTGCCGGCGGGGCTGCTGACGCTGCCGCTGGTGGTGCCGAGCGTGATCGCGGGCGTGGCAATGTATTTCGCCTTCGCGCTGACCGGGCTGACCAACACGCTGGCCGGGCTGGTGCTGGCGCATACCGTGCTGGCGCTGCCCTATGTGGTGGTCACGGTGCTGGCGGCCCTGCAGGGCTTCGACCGCACGCAGTTGCGGGCCGCGACCTCCCTGGGCGCGCCGTTTCCGGTGGTGCTGCGCCGCGTGGTGCTGCCGCAGATCGCACCAGCGGTGGCGGCCGGCGGGCTGTTCGCCTTCGCCACCAGTTTCGACGAGCTGATCGTGGCGCTGTTCATCGCGGGGCCGGAGCAGTTCACCCTGCCGCGCCAGATGCTGGCGGGGCTGCGGGAATTCCTCAGCCCAACGATCTGCGCCGCCGCCGTGCTGCTGACGCTGGTGTCGCTGCTGCTGCTGGCGCTGCACCAGGCGGTGTGGGGCCGGAAGGGCCACTGAGGCGGGGCACGCCGCCCGGCAGACAGTCCGGCCGAAGTTCGTTGGCCAGGACATTGAGGCGCAGATTGGGGTTGTAGAACGGGTCCCCGGCCTGGATCTCGGCGGCCCAGCGCGATTGGAACAAGGCGGTATCCGGGGCATGGAGCCACTGGCCCGCTGGCTTGCGGGTCCGGGATTCGTGGTGGAGCAGCACGGTCTGGCCGTCCTGCAGGATGCGGTATCCACTGGCGCGCAGGCGCAGGCAGAGATCGGTGTCGTTGAAGCCGATCGGCAAAGCCTCGTCGAAACCACCGGCGTCGCGAAAGACATCAGCACGCAGCATCACGCAGGCGGCGGTCACGGCGGTGACCTCGCGCAGCGCGGTGTAGTCGCGGTTGGGGCCGTGCAGGCGGGTGCCATCGGCCGCGTCGGCATGGCGCATGGCGTGGGCATGGGTGGCCGAGCCGTCGAAGCCCAGCACCACGCCGGCGTGCTGGATGCGGCGATCGGGGTAGAGCAACAGGGTGCCGACGGCCCCCACCTCCGGGCGCGCGGCCAGGCTGCGCAGGCGGGCAAGCCAACCCGGCGCAAGGGCTTCGGTGTCGTTGTTCAGGAACAGCAGCGTTTCGGCTTCCGCGCCGTAGCGGGCGACGGCCGCGTTGTTCATGCGGGCAAAGTGGAACGGGCCCTGATAGGGCATCACCGTCACCAGCCCGGCGATCTGGCGAAGATAGGCGCGGGAGTCCGGCTCATCCGATTCGTGGTCGATGACGACGATGTCGAGCGGTGTGCTCTCCCGGGTGCGGAACAGCGATTCAAGGCAGGTGCGCAGCAGGCCGGCCTGGTTGCGGGTGGGGATGACGGCCAGCGTCCGGCCCTGCGGCTGGGGCCAATGGGTCACGAGCCCGGTGGGCGTGAGCGCGGCCGTGGCTTCGGGGGCCACGCGGGCGAGGTGGCGCTGCACGGCATGCAGTTCCGCGGCGCCGGGCGCGCGCGGCGGGTCCGGCGTGCGGTGCAGGATGCGCGGGATGTGGGCGATGGGCTGGGTTTCGGACAAAGCGAGCAGCAGGTCGGCGGGGTCGCCGGCGGTGGCTACGGTTCGCAGGGCGAAGGCGGTGCCGGGATCAGGGTTGCTGCGCAGGCCATCGGCCGAAGGGGTGGGGTGGCAGGCGATATCGGTGGCGCCGCCGGGGAGGAGAACGGCGTGGTCCCACAGGAAGGCGGAGGGTTCGGGGTTCCGCGCGGCGCGGAGAAGGTGCCACAGCGCATCCCGCTCCAGCACGGTGGGGCCGGTGACGACGAGGCTAAGGGGGTAGCGCGGCTTCGTGCGCGGGGTGAGCAGGCGGATATTGCCGCCGGGGCTGAGTGTGCCTTCCCGCACCAGCAATTCCCAACTGCCAGCGAGCTGGGCGCGGAGGGAGGCGACGAGCTCCGGCAGCCCGCGGCGGGTGCGTGCGACAACGGTGACGCCCTGGCCCGCGATGCGATGGCGCATCATCCGGCGCAGGCGCAGCAGGGTTGGCTTGGGCAGGTCGTCCCAGCGCGACAGGAAGCGGGCGACGCTGGGCGGGTCTGCGGCCGCGGCGGGGGAGCCGGGCAGGATGGTGCCGGTGGCGGCATCGACCAGGGTGATGGTGGCGCCGGCCAGGGTGGCGGCGTGGGGCGAGAGATCCAGCACGAAGCCGCAATTGCCATCGCCGAGGCCGGCCTGTTGCACGTCGCCGCGGAACATGTCGGCCGGGGTGCTGGCGAGGATGCGGCCATCGGCGATGGCCTGGATGGTCACGCGACGGGCGGGATTGGCCGGGTCACGCGCCCAGCCGATGGCCGCGTGGCGCGTGAGGGATTCCAGGTAGCCTTGGAGCTGCGCCATCAGAACGGTGGTGGCAAACCTTCATCCGTGTGCCGATGCCAGCAAACGAATGAAAGTTTTTTGGTTCTTTTTTTCAAAAAAGAACGCCCTTGCTTACGTCAGGCACTGGTATCCACCGGCACGATCACCCGCGGCAGCCCCTCGCGATAATTATAGTTGGTATTCGCATCTTCCCCATGCGGCACGGTGCACCCGGCATACTCGCCGTCATCGTCCTGGAAGTGCGCCCGGTGGGTTTCCACATCGCCCCAGACGGCGCCGATCTGGTGGTAGTGGTATTGCAGCGCCCGGCGCCGCATGTCCGACGTGTTGGGCGCGGTGTAGTGGTGCAGCAGGGAGTGGAAGACCAGCGCATCGCCGGGTTCCATGCTGATGGGGATGCGTTCATTGGCGCGCAGCTTGCCGGGGATGATGCGGCAGCGGTTGAAGTCGTTCTCGTGCACGTGCGGCACGCCGCCTTCCAGGTGGGTGCCAGGCACCAGTTCCATGCACCCGTTCATCGGCAGCGCCGAGTCGAGCGCGATCCAGACACCGACAATGAGGCCGGGATCGGTGAGGCGGAAGTAGCTGGCATCCTGGTGCCAGGGCTTCTCGCTGCCGATTCGCGGCGGCTTCACCAGCGCCATTTCCTGAAACAGCAGGCGGCCCTGGCCGAGGATCTGGTCGAGGCAGGCATGCAGGCGGCGGCTGTTGGCGGCGGCCTTCAGCGCGGGCGCGTCTTCGGTGAAGTCCATGTATTTGCGGATGAAATCCGCACAGCGCTCGGGGGTTTTGGCGGCGTCCTCGAACCCGGTTTCGAACATCAGCGTGGTTTCGCGGCGCGGGATGGCGCCGGTGGCCAGGCCGGTGAGGGCCTGCTTGCAGGATTCGATGGTGTGCGGGCCCAGCAGACCCTTCAGCAGCACCCAGCCGTCGCGGCGGTACTGGGCGATTTCCTCGTGGGTCAGCAGCCGCTGGTCCTGGGCGGTGGTGGCATCCATCGCGCGTTCCTCCGCATGCGTTGTTGCCATCAGCATGGCGCAGTTGGGGCCCGCGCGTCCAATCGCGCTAGAGTTGGGGCGATTCGAAGGGGGCAAGATCGATGCGCAACGTGATCGTGTGCGACCATCCGCTGGTGCAGCACAAGCTGACGCTGCTGCGGGACAAGGAGACCTCCACGCTGGGGTTCCGGCGCATCGCGGGCGAGATCGCGCTGCTGATGGCCTATGAGCTCACGCGCGATCTGCCGCTGGAGATGGTGGAGATCCAAACGCCGCTGGAAACGATGCAGGCGCCGCAGATCGCAGGCAAGAAGCTGTGCCTTGTCAGTATCCTGCGGGCCGGCAACGGCATCCTGGAAGGGATGCTGGATATCGTGCCGGCGGCCAGGGTGGGGCATGTGGGGCTGTATCGCGACCCCGAGAGCCTGCGGCCGGTGGAATACTACCTGAAGCTGCCAGAGGACGTGGCACAGCGGCTGGTGATCGTGGTGGACCCGATGCTGGCCACCGGCAATTCCGCCGCGGCGGCGGTGGCGCGGGTGAAGCAGGCGGGGGCGACGCAGATCCGCTTTGCCTGCCTGCTGGCCGCGCCAGAGGGCATTGCCGCCTTCCATGCCCAGCATCCCGATGTGCCGGTTTACACAGGCTGCATCGATCGCGGGCTGGACGGGCACGGCTATATCCGCCCGGGGCTGGGCGATGCCGGGGACCGGATCTACGGCACGCGATAGTCCCACGCCCTGGGACCGCCGCATGGGCGGGCACGCAAAAGGATAGCGAAGCATTAATTTCGCCAGTCTCAGGGAAATGCGTTTGTTTTAGTTTTGATTAAGATGCTTGGCCAATACAGGGCTGGCCATGCACGAATTAACCCTCTCGGTAATTGTTGGCCCGGCAACGGCGCCAACAGCCCCTTCTTCCCGGCGGATGCCACGCGGCATCCCGGCCGGGGTGATGAGGCAGCCGTGGGGACCTGACCGGACACCCATCATGCCCCTGCCCCCCCACCAGGCCTTACCGCCCGAAGACCCGCTCCAGCCCGACGGCTGAGCGCCGCCCCAGCTCCGACGAATTCCTGATCCGGCCGACGCGGCGCGCATGCGCGAACCGCCAACGCCCCCGGCTTGCCCCAGGACGGAGCAAGCCGAGCCGTGCCTGCCAACCGATGCTTTTCCGTAACCGACTTTCCGAACGGTGCGCCTCCTCTTCTTTCCGCCAGCAAGGACATCCCGATGACCGCCATCTTCCGCCTCGCTGCCGCCGCCACCCTTGCCGCCGGGCTGTTCGCCGCCCTGCCGGCCAATGCCCAAACCGCGCATGCCGCCGTGGCCCCGCCGGCGATCAGCATGCGTGCCGATGCCTCCGCCATCACCGCGGCCCTGCGCAAGCGCGACGCGATGGCGGTGAAGCACAGCGAGTTCATGGGGCGCCAGCAGGAGGCGCGGCCGCAGGTGCAGCAGCGCCTGGCCGAGCTTCAGCCCCGTCCGGCGCCGCGCACCCGGACCCGGTGACCCACCCTTTCCCGCGACCCAGACCGAAAGACTCCAGACCATGACCAACACTTTCCGCTTCGCCGCCGCCGCCACCCTGGCCGCCGGGCTGTTCGCCGCCCTGCCGGCCGCGGCGCAGACCGCCGCGCCCTCCTCCCCCTCCATCGCCGAGATGCAGGCCCGCCGCGCCAAGCCGGCCGACCTCGCCGCGGCCCTGAAGCAGCGCGACGCCATCGTGGCCCGGCAGGCCGCAACCATCGCCCGCCTCAACCAGACCAAGGCCCAGCTGCAGCAGCGCCTGGCCGACAGCCAGGCCCGCCTCGCCCAGACCCGCACGGTGCGCTGAGCACCCTGCCCGCCTTCGCCTTTCCTTCCATGCTGGCGACCCCGGACCGCGCGCGACGCGGGGCGGGGTCGCAGGGCCCCCCGACAGGTATCGAATGCCCCGCCTCTTCCTATTTCCCGCCCTTGCCGCCTGCCTGCTGCTGTCCGCGTGCGGCAACTACCTCGATTTGCCGAGCCATGGCGGGGGCAAACGCCTGGCGCTGGAGCAGGTAGCGGTTTCCTCGGCGATCCGCGCCTCCCTCGGCCAGATGCCGTTCGAGGTGCTGCGTGGCCGCACCGTGAACCTGGAAGTGGCCATCATCCAGGACGAGGGCAGCGGCTTCATGAGCGGCGGCCGGCCCACCATGACGGGCGGTCTCTCGGCCACCGTGAACTCCGCGGTGCGCAACGCGGCCGGGCTGCTGAATGGCGGCGCCAGTGCCGGCGTGCTGCCGACCGGTCCGAACTACCAGATGAACACCTATCTTTCCGTCTCCGACCGGCCGTTCCTGGCAGCACTTCTGGCCAGCGCGCTGAACCGCAACAACGTATCGGTCCGGCCGGATGGCATGGGCGCGGGCGGGCCGCCGGCCACGCACACGCTGGAAGTGATCGTGGACGTGCTGGGCATCGTGCGCGAACGCCAGGATTGGCTGCTGACCAACCGCGAGCGAACCCGCACAATCGTCTCGATGGAATTCGTGGTGACGCCGATCGAGCCGGGCCAGGAGCGCGTGGTGCGCCGGGTGAGCTACGAGGCCAGCTACGACGAGAAATATATCCTATGGAGCGGGCCGGTGGAAGAGGGCTTCAAGCTGAAGCGCCTGCCGGTGCTGTCACCGCTGGAGGAGGCGGAGATGCCGCAATCCTCCCCGATGCCCTCCGTGGCCGCGCCGGTGCCGGCGATGGTTCCGGGTTCCACGGCACGGCTGCCGGGAGTGCCGCGGGCACCCTGACCACCCAAGGAACCCAACGAAACGGGGGCGCCGGCATCAGTGCCGGCGCCCCCTTTTTCATGCCGTCCCGACGTGAAGATCAGTCGCGTGGCTTGTCCGGCCAGAAGCGGGCGCCGCGGCGGGACAGGCCGCCGGAGACGCCGACCGGGTGGCCGTCCGCGCGCCAGCAGGCCGCGCCCGTCATCGTGCCGTCGTCGTTGAAGGCGATGCCGTTCATGCCGCCGGCAACGTGCGGCAGCACCTCCACGCGGTGGCCGCGGGCGCGCATCTGGCCGTAGATGGATTCCGGATAGGTGTTCTCCATCTCCAAGGTGGGGCCTTCGCTCCATTGGCGCGGGGCTTCCACGGCTTCCTGCAGCGACATGCCGTGGTCGATGATATTCATCATCGCCTGCCACACGCTGGGGAAGATGCGCTTGCCGCCGGGCAGGCCGAGGGCGAATTTCAGGCGGCCTTCCAGCAGCGCCATGGACGGGGCCATGGAGGTGGTAACGCGCTTGCCCGGGGCGATGGAAAGCGCGCTGCCCGGCCGCGGGTCGAAGGTGTGCATGTAGTTGTTGGGGATGATGCCGGTGCCGGGGATGACGATGCGGGCGCCGAAGGTGTTGTTGATGGTGGAGGTGATGGCACACACGTTGCCGTCGCGGTCGGCGGCGGTCATGTGCGTGGTGTTGTTGCCTTCACCCTGCTTGATGCCGGAAGACCAGGCCTGGGTGCGCTGCATGTTGATCAGCGCGCGGCGCTGGGCGGCGTAGTCCTTGCTGGTGAGCAGGGCGACGGGGACCTGGACGAAATCAGGATCGCCGGAGGCCTCGGCACGGTCGGCGAAGGCGATCTTGAGGGCTTCCGCCATCAGGTGCACCAGGTCGGGCGAGCCGAAGCCCATGCCGCGCACGTCGTAGGCTTCCATGATGTTCAGCATCTGGGTGATGTGAACGCCGGAGGCAGCCGGCGGCGGGGGCATGATGAGTTCCCAGCCGCGATAGGTGGTGCGGATGGGCTCGCGTTCCTTGGTGCGGTAGGCGGTAAGGTCCTCCTTCGAGAGGGCGCCGCCCATCTTCTGCACATAGGCGGCCACCGCATCGCCGATGGCGCCGCCGTGCAGGGCGCCCACGCCTTCCTTGGCGATGAAGCGCAGTGTCTCGGCGTAGTCACCCTGCACCAGAAGCTCGCCGGCCTTGAGCGGGCTGCCGCCGGGCAGGAGCATGGCGGCGATCTCCTTCTGCAGGGCGAGATCGGGGGCGGCGCCGGTGATGCATTCGTGCAGGTACGGCGTGGCGCGGAAGCCGCGGCTGGCGTGCTTGATGGCGGGTTGCAGCACCTCATCGAGCGACATCGTGCCCCAGCGCTTCAGGGCCTCCGTCCAGCCCAGGAGGGAGCCGGGGGCGCAGATGGAGTTCACGCCCACCACGTTGGCGCGGTCGGTGGTTTCGTAGTTCTCCAGCGCGCCGCCGGGAACGGGGTTGAACATGTCGGCCCGGCCGGCCAGCGGCACGGCGCTCATTGCATCGAGGATGCGGTTGGTGCCGTCGGCGGTGCGGATGTGCATGGTGGCGCCGCCGACGATGCCGACCATCATCGGCTCCACCACGGTCAGCGCGAACAGGGTGGCCACGGCGGCATCCACCGCGTTGCCGCCGGCGGCGATCATTTCCGCCCCGGCCGCGGAGGCGAGCGGGTGGTTGCTGACCACCATGCCGCGGCTGCCGACGCCCGGCTGCTTTTCGCAATGGAACACGGTGGTCGCGCGCTCGCGCCAGCTTTGGGCCATGGGGTGCCTCCCTGAATTCGATGGGCGGAGCGTGCCATGGGCCGGCGGGGGGCGCCAGCGGCGGCGGGCGCGGGTGGGAGTTGCGGCATCGTGCCCCCTGCCCCACAGATGCGCCATGGACCCCTTTGCCACCGCCCATGGACGCGAACTTGAGCCCTGGATCACCGCCGATCCCGCCCGACGTGGGCCGGCGCGCGGGCGGGCGGCGGTGGCGGCGGCGAACCCGCTGGCGGCACGGGCCGGGCTGCTGATGCTGAAGGCCGGCGGTTCGGCGGTGGATGCCGCGGTGGCGGTGCAGATGGCGCTGTGCGTGGTGGAGCCGAATGCGTCGGGTATCGGCGGTGGGGCTGTGATTCTCGTTCACGATGGCGATGAGGTGCTGTGCCTGGATGGGCTGGCGCGGGCGCCGGGGCGGGTGACGGCGCGGCTGATGACGGATTTCGATGGGCGGTCGGTGCCCTCGGAACGGGCGATGTATGGCGGGCGGACGGTGGGCGTGCCTGGCGCGGTGATGGCGCTGGAACATGCGCATCGCCGATTCGGGCGGCTGCGGTGGGCGGAACTGTTCGGGCCGGCGATCGAGCTGGCGGAGGAAGGGGCGCCGCTGTCGCCGTATCTGATGCGGGCGCTGGCGGAGAATCCCGCGGTGCGGGACACGCGATTCGGGCGTTCGCAGTATTGCGCGGGCGGGCTGGCATTGCCGCCGGGCACGGTGCGGCGCAATCCGGCGCTGGCGGCGAGCCTGCGGGCCATCGCCGAGGGGGGCGCGGCAGCGCTGCATGAGGGGCCGTTGGCCGAGGCGATCGTGGCGGCGGTGGCGGATGACCCTTTCGCCGGGACGATCACCATGGCGGATATGGGCGGCTACCTGCCGGTGGAGCGGGCGCCGTTGCGGTTCGAGGTGGGCGAGTTGGCCGTGCTGGGCGGGCCGCTGCCGGCTTATGGCGCGCTGTCGGCGGCGCAGATCATCGGGTTCGTGCGGCATCATGGGTTGGAGTCGCTGGGCGGGATTCCTTCAGAGGATGCGGTGCATCTGCTGGTGGAGGCCGGCCGGCTTTCGGTGATGGACCGGTGGCCGTTTGCCGATCCGGATTTCTCGCCGGCCGATGTCTCGTTGCTGCTTGAGCCGGACTACATCGCGGCGCGGGCGACGTTGATCGATCCGGCGCGGCGGGCGGATCGGTATCCTGTCGGGCGTGGGCGGGAACTGGGTGGCAGCATGACCAGCCATCTCTGTGCCGCCGACGGGCGCGGGCAGGTGGTTTCGATGACCACCACGATCAACCAGAATTTCGGCAGCCGGATTGAGGTGGGCGGGTTCTGGCTGAACAATGTGATGACCAACTTCGCCAACGAGCCGGTGCTGCGCGGGCGCAGCGGGCGGGAGTGGAATGACCCGAACGCGCTGGCGGCGCACAAGCGGGCGCGCACCACGATCGCGCCGGTGATCGTGCTGGGGCCGGATGGGCGGCCGCTGGCGGCGCTTGGGGCGGGCGGCGGCTACCGGATCATTGGCTACGTGGCCAACGCGCTGCTGCGCCTGGCGGGCGGGATGCGCGATGCGCAGGCGATCCTGGATGCGCCGCATGCGATGAACTGGAACGGGATCACAGAGATCGAGCCGGAGTTGGAGGCGTTTGCGAAGCCGCTGGCGGCGCGGGGGCACTGGCCGCATGTGCGGCGGCTGGATGGCGGGACGCAGTGCCTGGTGATCGAGGACGGCGTGGTGAACGCGGCCGGGGACAGGCGGCGCGATGGGTGGGGGATGGCGCTGGCGTAGGGCCGGCTTCGGGCATGAGTCATCGCCGCGGGACGCGGGGTTTTCGCGACGGATTCGAGGTGATTTCGGGCGGGTGATGGCGTTGGCGGCGCGCGGGCGGCCTGGGGCGGGCGGAGTACGGGCGCGCGGTGGCCGGAGAGGGCCATGCCCTCGGCGCGGTCGCAGCGCATGAGCCAGCCGAGGCGGGCGCGCATGCGGAATAGCCGGCGCAGGACGTAGGGGTCCCAGTCCTGGTCTTCGCTGGTGTCGGTGGTGATGGAGAGGAGCCAGTCCTTCTGCGGGCGGCGCAGGGCCTGGCGCGCGGTGGCTGCGCCCGCGAGGGCGGCGAACAGGGCCAGCAGCAGGAGCTTCAACGCGGCCGGAATCCGGGCGTGCAGGATCGCCCGCGCCCAGGGGCGCGGTGCGTCGGCTTCGCTCGGTGCGGCGGGTTGATGGGTCATCACCGGGAATATGAGCACAGGATAGACCGGTGAACCAGAAAAATTTCTTATGTTTGGTCAGATTTTTGGGTTGACGCGGTGGGTCGAGGTTAGGTGGGCTGGCAGCCTGACGCCCGCCTTACGTGGGATGGAACAACGGGCGGAAAAATTTTCTCGTTTGGGGTCAGGCTGGATGATCGCGTGGCGTGGTGTGGAGGGCTGGATTGCTTCACTTCGTTCGCAATGACGAGTGGAAGACCGCGGTAAAATAATGAAGGTTTTTTGGTTCTTTTTTTCAAAAAAGAACGCGCTGACTTACTTGATCTCCCGCGCCACAGGAAACGATGCGAAGCATCCTTCCCGCCCCACGCTGAAGGCGGCCGCGCGCTGGGCGCGAGGGATCGCCTCGGCCAGCGCTTCGCCGCGTGCGACGCCGGCCGCCAGCACGCCGCAGAAAACGTCTCCGGCGCCGGTGGTATCCACGGCGAGCGTGCGTTCGGCGGGGAAGGAGCGCAGATCCGCATCGGCAAGCAGGCAGCCTTCGGCGCCCAGCGTGACGATGGCGGCACCGCGCGGGGCGAGGGCGCGGATCGCCTCGCGCGGTGTGTCCTGGCCGGTCAGGGTGCAGGCCTCGAAGCGGTTGGCGACGACGAGGTCGCAGAGCGGCAGCAGGTCGGCGTAGCGCCAGCGCAGGGGCGCGGTGTTCAGCATCACGCGGGCGCCGCGGCCCCGGGCGGCACGGGCGGCGCCGATGGTGATGTCCAGGCGCAGATTGCCTTGCATGAGCAGCAGGTCGCCGGGTTCCATGTCGCGCACGAAACGCTGCGCGTCGTCGTGGCGCAGGGAGTCGCAGCAGGCGCCGGTGCTGATGATGCAGTTCTCGCCGTCGGGCGCGACCATGAGGCTGGAAAGGTCGGTCGGCGCGCCGGTGTTCACCCAGGTGGCATGCAGGAACTCCGCGGCCAGGGTGGTACGGATCAGGGCGGTTTCGGGTTCGGTGCCCAGCGGGGCCATGAAACGCACCTCGGCGCCGGCGCGGGCGGCCATGACGGCCTGGTTGAGGCCCTTGCCGCCGGGGGAGCGGAGGATGCCGGTGGCCATCAGGGTTTCGCCCGGCGCGGGCAGGCGGGGCACGCGCAGGGTGGTGTCGAGCGAGGCGTTGCCCAATACGAAGATGCGGGGGACGAAGATGCGGCTCATCGGGCTTTCGCGACGGCGGCCATGAAGGTGGCGACGCGGTCGGGGTCGACCTCGTTCCACCAGACGCCATCCTGCTTGAGGTAGCTGGCGACGATGACGGCATCGGCGACGGAGAGGATATCGCCCACGTTGGCGGGGTTCACGCCGCTGCCGACGGCGACGGGCAGCGAGGTGCCGGCGGCGATGGTGCGGAGTTCCTCCGTGGTGGCGGAATCGCCGGTGCGCTGGCCGGTGGCGATGGCGACGTCGGCATCGAAGAACTCCACGTCCCGCGCCAGTTCCTGGATGGAGCGGTCGGCGGTGATGGCGTGGGCGCCGTGCTTCACGTGGACATCGGCGAAGATCTTCACGTTGCGGGCGTGCAGCCAGGCGCGGTAGCGGGCGGCTTCGGCGGCGCGGCCTTCCATGAAGCCCTCATTGGCGACATAGGCGTTGGCCCATTGGTTGACGCGGATGAAGGCAGCACCTGCGGCTTTGGCCACCGCCAGGGCCTGGACGGCGCCGTTGGCGAGCACGTTCACGCCCACCGGCAGCGCGGTGGCGGTGCGCACGGCCTGGGTGATGACGGCCATGCAGGCGGCGGTTTCCGGGCCGAGATCGGCGGGCTTGGCGAAGGGGATGTCGCCGTGGTTCTCCACGATCAGGCCATCCAGCCCGCCGGCGCGGTAGCGTTCGGCTTCCGACAGGGCGTGGGCGAGCAGGCTGTCCATGCTGGCGCCGTCGTAGTCTGGCGAACCCGGCAGGGCGCGCAGGTGGATCACGCCGATCACGGCTTTGCGGCGGCCGAAGATCGCCTCGATCGCATGGGGCTTGCCCCGGAACACCGCCATAGCCTGATCCTCATACGCTTGGTTGACGCTTACCCTGCGGGACCGCGATGCTCCAGCCCATGCTTTATTGGAACCACCCCTGATGCGCGCCATCGCCGGGCGCGTGATTGCGCTGCTGCCGATCCTGTTCGGGCTTTCCGTGCTGTCCTTCACCCTGCTGGCCATGGTGCCGGGCGACCCGGTGACGGCGATGCTGGGGCTGGAGGCCTCGCCGGAAGCCATCGCCACGCTGCGGGCGAAATTCGCGCTCGACCAGCCGTTGCCGGTGCGGTTCCTGGCCTGGTTCGGCAACCTGCTGCAGGGCGATCTCGGCCGCTCCATCCAGACCGGGCGGCCGGTGCTGGAGATGGTGGTGACGGCGCTGGGGCCGACGCTGCTGCTGGCCGGGGCGGCGCTGCTGGTCTCGCTCGCCATCGCGCTGCCGGCGGGGATTGTGGCGGCGACGCGGCGCAACCAGCCGGCGGATTTCGCGGTTTCGCTGGTGGCGCTGTGCGGCTTGTCCCTGCCCAGTTTCTGGCTGGGGATCCTGCTGATCCTGGGGCTTTCGATCGCCTGGCCGGTGTTTCCCGCCAGCGGCTATGCGCCGTTGCTGGCCGATCCCTGGACGGCGCTGCGCCACCTGGTGCTGCCGGCGGCGACGCTGGGGGTGGCGCTGGCCGGCGCCAGCATGCGCATGACCCGTTCCGCCATGCTGGAGGTGCTGCCGGCGGATTTCATCCGCACCGCCCATGCCAAGGGGCTCGGCCCGCGCCGCGTGGTGTGGCGCCACGCGCTGCGCAACGCGCTGATCCCGATCGTGACGCTGGTGGGCATTCAGCTCGGCCAGTTGCTGGGCGGCGTGGTGGTGACGGAGACGGTGTTCGCCTGGCCGGGGATCGGCAAGCTGGTGGTGGATGCGATCTTCGCGCGCGACTACCCGGTGGTGCAGGGCGCGATCCTGGTGACGGCAACGCTGTTCGTGCTGCTGAATCTGGCGACGGACCTGATCTGCGTGGCGCTTGATCCGCGCCAGAGGGGCGGCGCATGAGGCGCGATCCGCGCGCCCTGCTGGGGCTGGTACTGGTGGCCCTGGTGCTGGCCGCCGCCGGGCTGGGCCCGCTGCTGTGGCGGGTGGGGCCGGAGGTGGCGGATTTCATGGCGCCGCTGGCCGGGCCATCGGCCAAGCATCCGCTGGGGACGGACGATCTGGGGCGGGACACGCTGGCGCGCATGCTGGCCGGGGCGCGGGTTTCCCTGCTGGTGGGGATGGGCAGCGTGGCCGGGGCCTGCCTGCTGGGCGGCGCGATCGGCCTGGTGTGCGGCTTCCTGCGCGGCTGGACGGACCGGGTGCTGATGCGCACGATGGACGTGCTGCTGGCCTTCCCCGGCATTCTGCTGGCGCTAGGCGTGACGGCCGCGCTGGGCGCCTCTGCCACCAATGCGGCCATTGCCATCGGGCTGGTGAACCTGCCGGTGTTCGCGCGCATCGCCCGGGCGCAGGCGATGCTGGTGGCGGCGATGGATTATGTGGAGGCGGGCCAGGCCATCGGCCGCTCGCCGGCGGCGATCCTGCGCGTGCATATTTTGCCGAACGCGCTCTCGCCGATTCTGGTGCAGGCTTCCCTGTTGCTGGCTTCGTCCATCATTACGGAATCCTACCTCTCGTTCCTCGGCCTGGGCGTGCAGCCGCCGACGCCGACCTGGGGGAACATGCTGCGTGATGCCGTGGGGTTCCTGGACCATTCGCCCTGGATGGCCTGGTTCCCCGGCATGGCGATCTTCGCCACCGTGCTCGGTTTCAACCTGCTGGGGGATGGGCTGCGCGACCGGCTCGACCCGCGGGCGGCGCGCGGGGCATAGTTGGGCCAACGACGAAAAGGATTCTTCCGCATGACGCTCTCCCGCCGCGCGCTGCTTGCCACCCCCGCCCTTTTTGCTGCCGGCAGCGCCTTCGCCCAGGGGCGCACGCTGACGGTGGGCGTGGTCTCTGACCCCGTGACGCTGGACCCGGCTTTCTCCGGCAGCTTCTTCGAGAACCAGGTGCTGTACAACCTGCACGAGACGCTGCTGGTGGCATCGCCGACCGGCGAGGTCTCACCGGGGTTGGCGAGCTTCGTGCTGCGCGATGCGCTGACCTACGACTTCACGCTGAAGCCGAACCTGACCTTTCATGACGGCACGCCGGTGGATGCGGCGGCGGCCAAAGCGAATATCGACCGCTACATGGACCCGGCCGTGGGCTCCATCCGCCGCGCCGATTTCGGGCCGCTGGCCGGGGTGGAGGTGACGGGCGCGCTGACCTTCACCATCAAGCTCTCCGCCCCCTATGCCCCGCTGCCGCTGGTGCTGACCAACCGGGCGGGCATGATGGTTTCGCCCGCCGCCGTGAAGGCGCTGGGGGCGGATTTCGCCACCAAGGCGGTGGGCTGCGGTGCGTATCGCCTGGTGTCCTGGACCAAGAACAGCGAGCTGGTGCTGGAGAAGTTCGCCGGATACTGGCGTGGGGCGGAGCATGGCTTCGACCGCATCGTGGTGCGGCCGATCCCGGATGAGACGGTGCGGCTGGCCAATCTGCGCAGCGGCACGATGCAGCTGGTGGATGCGATCCCGCCGCAATCGGTGGCGGCACTGGGGCGCGAGGCGAATGTGCGCGTGGCGCAGATGCCTTCCATGGGCTTCAACGGATGGTCGTTGAACTGCACCCGCGCGCCGTTCAACGATGTGCGGGTGCGCCGCGCCTTCCTGGCGGCGGTGGACCGCGATGCGATCCATCGCATTGTGTTCTTTGGCACCGGGCAGCCGGGCTATGGCCCGCTTTCGCCGGCCGTGGCCTGGGCGTTCAACCCTTCCTACAAGGCCAATGCCTTTGACCCCGCGGCGGCGAAGAAGCTGCTGGCGGAGGCGGGTGCCACGGCCCCGGTGCCGGTGACGATCACGGTGACCAACTCGCCGCAGATGGCGCGCATCGCGCAGGTGGTGCAGGCCCAGGCGGGCGAGGCCGGGTTCAAGGTGGAGGTGAAGCTGATCGACCCCTCCAGCCTGATCACCGTGCTGCGGCAGCGGGATTTCGATGTGTGCATGTCTCCGTGGTCTGGCCGGTATGACCCCGATGGCAACATGTTCAACTATTTCACCAAGGGCGGGCCGAACAACTTCCCGGGCTATGACAGCGACGAGACCACGGCGCTGCTGCAGCGCGCGCGGTCGGAGACGGACCAGAAGACGCGCGTGGCGCTGTATCACCAGGCGCAGGACAATCTGGGCCGCGATGCGCCGATGCTGTTCCTGCATTTCGATGCGATCCTGCAGGCCAGCGCGGCGACGTTGCGCTGGACGCAGTATCCCGATGCGGTGTTCCGCCTCTACGACGCGCGGATGGGCTGAGCGATGGCGAGGAAGCGCATTCTGCTGGCGGGCGAAAGCTGGGTGACCACCGCCACGCACATCAAGGGCTACGACCTGTTCCCGGCGGCGGGCTACGCCACCGGGTGCGGGCCGTTCCTGAAGGCGATGGCCGGCGAGCCGTTCGACATCGTGCATATGCCGAGCCACGTGGCGGCGACGGATTTTCCGGCCACGCTGGAGGGGTTGCAGGAATACGACGCGGTGATGCTGAGCGATATCGGCAGCAACACGCTGCTGCTGCACCCGGATGTGGCCAATCTGTCGCGCACCTTCCCCAACCGGCTGAAGCTGCTGAAGCAGTATGTGGCGGCCGGCGGGGGGCTGGCGATGATCGGCGGCTACTACAGCTTCCAGGGCTGGGCCGGTGGCGCGCGCTATCGCGGCACGGCGGTGGAGGCGGTGCTGCCGGTGAGCATCCATCCGTGGGATGACCGGATCGAGGTGCCGGAAGGGTTCCGCGCCACGGTCGGTGCAGCCTCGCACCCGTTGCTCGCGGGGGTGCCGGCGGAGTGGCCGGTGATGCTGGGGTTGAACGAGGTGGTGGCCAAGCCGGAGGCGACGGTGCTGGCGCATGCGCCGGACGAGGACGGGGCGCACCCGCTGCTGGTGGTGGGCCACCATGGCGCCGGGCGCACCCTGGCCTGGACCACCGACATGGGGCCACATTGGCTGCCGCAGGAGGCGATCGACTGGGCCGGCTTTGTGCCGCTGTGGCGCAACCTGCTGGGGTGGCTCTGCACCAAGGCCTGACTTGGAAACGGCACTCTATGCGCCGGTCAAGGCGTTCCTGGAGGCACGCGGCTTCGCGGTGAAGGGCGAGGTGCGCGGCTGCGATGTGGTGGCCGTAGCCACGCGGGACATCATGGCCGTGCAAGGCGACGCGAAGCTGCTGGTGATCGCGGAGCTGAAGCTCGGGCTTTCCATGGAGTTGCTGCTGCAGGCAACGGACCGGATGGCGATGGCGGACGAGGTGTGGCTGGCGGTGCCGGCCACCCGCAAGGGGCGCGACCAGGACCGGCGGGCGCATCGGCTGTGCCGGATGATGGGGGTGGGGTTGCTGGCCGTGACACTCTCCACCGGGCGGGTGGCGGTGCTGGCCGATCCCGGGCCGTATCGGCTGGGGCTGGCGGGGCGCAAGCGCTCGCGCCTGATGGCGGAGTTCGCCAAGCGCCAGGGCGACCCGACGCCCGGGGGCGGGCGCGGCCGGGCGATCATGACGGCGTATCGCCAGGCGGCGCTGGCGCTGGCCGAGAAGCTGCGCGAAGGCCCGGCGCGGCCGCGGGACCTGCGTGGGATTGCGCCCGACGCCGCCACGATCCTTTACCGTAACGTGTATGGGTGGTTCGTGCGCCCGGCGACTGGGCTTTATGCCCTGGCGCCCGAAGGCGAGGCGGCGCTGGCGGCATGGCTGGCCGAAGCGGCGCTAACGGGCTAGCTTCCCGCCCGAAGCGCGACGGGAGTGGGACAGAGCGATGGCCTTCAAGGTGCTGACGGGCGAGTTCGCCCACGAGACCAACACCTTCAGCAAGGTGCCCACCACCATCGACAACTTCCGCCGTGGCAACTGGATCACCGGCAACGAGATCGCGGGCGCCCGGCGCGGCACCCACACCGCGCTTGGCGGCAGCTTCGACATGGCGGACAAGTTCGGCTGGGTGCTCGCCCACCCGATCTGCGCCAGCGCCAACCCCTCTGGCTATGTGGACGATGGGTTGTTCAACCAGGTGTGCGACATGTTCCTGGATGCGGCCGAGGGCGTGGACGGCGTGCTGCTGCATTTGCACGGCGCCATGGTGGCGCAGAGCCATGAGGATGCGGAGGGCGAGCTGCTGCGGCGGCTGCGGGCGAAGGTGGGGCCGGATGTGCCCATCGTGGTCACGCTCGACCTGCACGGCAACATCACCGAGGCGATGGCGAGCAATGCGAACGCGCTGATCGCGGTGCGCACCTATCCGCATATCGACCACTACGAAATGGCGATCCGGGGTGGCGAGCTGCTGCAGCGGGCGATGAACGGCGAGATCAAGCCGGTGACGGTGATCGCCAAGCGGCCGATGCTGCGCGGGCTTGATGGCGGGCGCACCCAGGAAGGCCCGATGCGCGAGCTGATCGACCGTGGCGAGGCGGTGGAGAAGGCCGGCGGTGCGCTGGTGGTGAGCGTGTGCAGCGGCTTCACCGCCGCGGACATTCGCGACATCGGCCCTTCGGTGACCGTGACCACGGATGCCAATGCGGAAGCCGGGCGCAAGATTGCCGAGAGCTTCATGGATTATGCCTGGGAAACCCGCGCCTATGTGGGCATCACCGACTGGTCGATTGCCGATGCCGTGGCCCATGGCAAGAAAGGCGAAGGTGCCCACAAGGCGCCGCTGGTGATGTCGGACGTGACGGACAATCCCGGCAGCGGGCATTACGGCGACACGACGGACGTGCTGCGCGCCATGATTGCAGCCGACCTGCAGAATGCCTGCTTCTACGCCATCTACGACCCCGAGGCGGCGCAGCAATGTGCGGCCATCGGCATCGGCAACACCGGCACCATCACGCTGGGCGGCAAGCACGATGCGCGCTTTGGTGGCGGGCCGTTGACGCTGACCGGTGAGGTGGCGACGCTGAGTTCCGGCAAGTTCCGCGCCTTCGGGCCGATGGGCGGCGGGGTGTGGCGCGACAAGGGCCTGGGCGCGATGTTCCGCGTGGGCGGCATCGACATCTGCATCATCAGCAACAACGGCCAGCTGACCGACCTGGCACAGCTCACCTCGCTCGGGGTCGATCCGACGACGAAGGACACGATCGCGGTAAAGTCCAAGCACCACTTCCGCGCCTGCACCACGCCGATCGCGCGCGAGATCATCACCATCGACGGCGGCGGGCTTGGCTCTGCCATCCTGTCGAACCCCGAAGGCTACAAGAATGTCCGGCGCCCGATCTGGCCGCTGGATGCGATTTAGGAGCACCGTATCTTGGCCGTTCGCGCACCCCGAGCCACCTCCAAGACCAAGAAGGCGGCGGCCGAGGCCGTGGCAGATACCTCCCCGACCGTGCCCGCCGAGGCCCTGACGGTGGAACACGCCGTGCCCGGGCTGGAGGCGCCGGCCGAGATTGTGGTGGATACCTGGGGCATTCCCCATGTGCGCGCCAACACGCGGCGCGACATCTTCTTCGTGCAGGGCTTCAACGCCGCCCGCGACCGGCTGTGGCAGCTGGATATCTGGCGCAAGCGCGGCCTGGGCCGGCTGGCCGCCGATTTCGGGCCTGGCTTCCTGGCGCAGGACCGTGCGGCGCGGCTGTTCCTGTATCGCGGTGACATGGATGCGGAGTGGGCGAGCTACGGCACGCCCGAGGCGCGCGCGATGACGGAAGCCTTCGCCGCGGGGATCAACGCCTATATCGAGATGTCGGACCGCGACCATTCCATGCGCCCACCGGAATTCTCCGCCATGGGCACGCGGCCGGAGAAGTGGGCCGCCGAGGACGTGGTGCGCATCCGCAGCCATGCCCTGGTGCGCAATGTGCTGAGCGAAGTGGCCCGCGCCCGCGTGGCCGCCAGCGCCGGCATCGGCACCGATGAAGCGCGCATGATGCTGGAGCCGGAATGGAAGCCGGTGGAGCCGGAAGGGCTCGACCTCGCCTCCATCCCTGCCGACGTGCTGGATGTGTTCCGGCTCGGCACCGCATCGCTGGACCTGCCGCCCGCGCGCCTCACCGCCACCATGGCCCAGGCCTGGAAGTGGACCAAGGTGAACGAGCAGGGCAACGTCTATCTCGACGGGTCCAACAACTGGGTGGTGGCACCGAGCCGCACCGCCAGCGGCAGGCCGATCCTGGGCAGCGATCCGCATCGCGCCCATTCCCTGCCGTCGCTGCGCTACATCGTGCAGCTCACCGGCCCGGGGCTGGATGTGATCGGCTGCGGCGAGCCGGCGATTCCCGGCGTTTCGTTCGGGCATAACGAGGTGATGGGCTGGGCGCTGACCATCTTCCCGATGGATCAGGCCGACCTGTATGTTTACGAAACGAACCCCGCCAACCCCGATGAATACAAGTTCGGCGATGGCTGGGAGAAGATGACCACGCGGCATGAGATGATCCGCGTGCGCAGCGCGCCGGACCAGCCGGTGGAGCTGAAATTCACCCGCCACGGCCCGGTGGTGAAGCAGGACCCGAAGAACAACCGCGCCTATGCCATTCGCTCCGTGTGGAGCGAGCCGGGCACGGCCGCCTACTACACCAGCCTCGCCTGCATGCAGGCGAAGACGCCGGAGGAGTACGCCGCCGCCGTGGGGCACTGGAAGGCGCCCACCATCAACCATGTGTATGCCGATACCACCGGGAACATCGCCTGGATGTCCTCCGGCATGGTGCCTTACCGGCGCAACTTCGACGGGCTGCTGCCGATCCCCGGCGACGGGCGCTACGAATGGGACGGCTTCATCGCGCCCACCGACCTGCCGCGCGAGATCAACCCGGCCAAGGGATTCTTCGCCACCGCCAATGAGATGAACGTGCCCTCGGGCTACGATTTCAACGAGAAGCGCCTGGGCTTCGAATGGTCGGAGCATTCGCGCACCGACCGTATCCACCAGGTGCTGGGCGCGCAGGACAAGCACACGCTGGAACAATCGATGAAGCTGCAGACGGACAGCATGAGCATGCCCGGCCTGCGGATGCAGAAGGTGATTGCGCATCTCTCCGGCGAAGGCGACCTCGCCGGCGCGCTGGAGCTGCTGCGCGGATGGGACGGGATGCTGACGCGCGACAGCGCCGGCGGCGCGCTGTTCGAGCTGTGGTGGACCAAGCACCTGAAGCCCGCGATCCTGGACATGCTGGTGACGGATCCCGCCGTGCGCCCGCTGATGGCGCCGGGCGACCATGAATACCTGCTGCGCATGCTGGAAACCTCCGACGCCCGCCTGGGCGAGCGCGATCCGTTGCTCGCCCGCACGCTTTCGGCGGCATTCGCTGATGCGCGGGCGCGGATGGGCGACAACATGGCCAACTGGGCCTGGGGCAGCCTGCATCACGGCAAGTTCGTGCATCCGCTTTCCGCGGTGCGCGAGGGCTTCCCCGATGTGGGCCCGCTGCCCAAGGCCGGCTCTGGCTCCGCGGTGATGAACGCGGGCTACCGGCCTTCGGATTTCCGCGTCACCTCCGGCGCCTCCTTCCGCATGGTGCTGGATATCGGCAACTGGGATGCCTCTGTCGCGGTGAATGCGCCGGGCCAGTCCGGTGATCCGCGCAGCCCGCATTATGGGGCGCTGGCGGAGAAGTGGGCGGCCGAGGAATACGTGCCGCTGCTCTACTCGAAGGAGGCGGTGGATGCCGCCGCCGCCGTGGTGATCAAGCTCACGCCCGGCTGATGCCGTTGCTGAGCCTCACCGCCGGGCGGGCGCGGCTTCGGCTGGCGCCCGCCATCGGTGGCTCGATCGCGGACTGGCACCTGGGCGCGGTGCCGGTGATGCGCCCGGTGCAGCCAGGGGCGCTGGAGGAGGGCAATGCCCGGGGCCTGGCCAGCTATCCGCTGGTGCCGCTTTCCAACCGCGTGGCGGGCAACCGCTTTTCCTTCGCCGGCCTCACCTACGCCCTGCCGCCAATGCTGAACGGGCAATACATCCACGGCGCCGGCTGGCAGTTGCCCTGGACGGTGACGGATTCCGGCCCAGCCCATGCCACGCTGCGGCTGGTGTTTCCCGGCGGGGAATTGTGGCCCTTCGCCTTCACCGCCGAGCAGCGTTTCGTGCTGGCCGAGAACGCGCTGCGGCACGACATGGCGGTGCGCAACACCGCCGAGCACCCTGCCCCGCTCGCGCTGGGCACCCATCCGTTTTTCCCGCGCACACCCGGCACCACGCTGACCTTCGCCGCGGCGCAGGTGTGGGAGCAGGATGCCCAGCGCATCCCCACCACGCGCATGCCGGTGCCCGCGGAATGGGACCATGCCGCCGGCCGCCTTGTCGGCCCGCTGGTGCTGGACCACGTGTTTGCCAACTGGGGCGGGCGGGCGCGCATCACCTGGCCGGAGCACGGGCTTTCCCTGGCCATCGCCGCCGACGCGCTGTTCCACCACGCCGTTCTCTACACGCCGGAAGGCCGCGATTTCTTCGCCTTCGAGCCGGTGGCGAACATGACCGACGGCATCAACCGGATCGACGGCGCCACCGAGCACGGCATGGCCATCCTGCGCCCGGGCGAGGTTCTGTCCGGCACCGTTCGCTACATCCTGGAGCCAGCCAAGGGGACGCAATGACAGGCACCTCCACCGCCCGCTACGCCAGCCTGCAGAACCGCGCCGTGCTGATCACCGGCGGCGCCAGCGGCATCGGCGCCCATTACGTGCGCGAGTTCGCCGCCCAGGGGGCGCGCGTGACCTTCCTCGATATCGACGCCAAGGCCGCCGCCAGCCTCCTGGCCGAAATCCCGCAGGCCCGCTTCATCGCCTGCGACGTGACCGACATCGCCGCGCTGCGCGAAGCCGTCGCCGCCGCCGGCGAGGTGGAGGTGCTGATCAACAACGCCGCCCGCGACGACCGGCACACGCTGGACGAGGTGGAGCCCGACTACTGGCGCCGCACCCTGGCGCTGAACCTGGATCACCAGTTCTTCGCCACCCAGGCGGTGATCCCGCAGATGCGCGCCCGCCACGCCGGCTGCATCATCATGATGGGCAGCATCTCCTGGATGCGCGCGCGCGGCGGCATGGTGGGCTACACCGCCGCCAAGGCCGCCATCAACGGCATGACCCGCACCCTGGCGCGCGAACTGGGCGAGCACGGCATCCGGGTGAATTCCGTGGTGCCCGGCGCCATCAACACGGAACGCCAGGCCAGCCTGTGGCGCACGCCGGAGATCGACCGGCAGATCATGGAAAACCAGGCGCTGAAAGTGGCGCTGGATGGCAGCCACGTGGCGCGTATGGGACTGTTCCTGGCCTCCGACGAAGCCAACGGACTGACCGGGCAGAACTTCCTGGTCGATGCCGGGATGACGTTGAACTAGCCAGGGCCGAAGGGAAGGTCGGGGCTTCCGCCCCGAACCCCGACCAAGGGCTCTGCCCTTGGATCCCGCTGGGGCCTTAGGCCCCAGACCCCTCGACCTTTTCCGCCTTCGGCGGGGAGGGGCCGTCTCGCAGGTTCGATCGGCCTCGATGGCCCCTCCCCGCCGAAGGCGGAAGTCATGTGGGTCCAGGGACCTCAGGTCCCTGGCGGGGTGCAGGGGCAGCGCCCCTGCCGGGTCCAGGGCAGAGCCCTGGCCTACCCCTTCAGCCGTGCCAGGCTCAGCACCGTCGCCACCGCCGTCAGTGCCGCGCCGCACAGCACCGCCACTTCCGCTGCCGTTCCCACGCCGCGGCTTTGCAGCGTGCCGAACACCAGCGCCACCACCGCCGCGCCCATGGTCTGGCCCAGCAGGCGGGAGGTGGAGATCATGCCGCTGCCCTGCCCGCTGCGTTCCCGCGGCACGGAGGAGATCAGCACGCGGTTGTTCGGCGTCTGGAACAGCGCGAAGCCGGCGCCGGTGATCACCATGCGCCAGGCCACATCCCACCACGCAGCACCTGGGGCCAGCATGGCGATGGCCACCAGCCCCACCGTCATCAGCCCCAGCCCGATACCGCCCAGCAGCCCGGCGGGAAACCGGTCAGACAGCGTGCCGGCGAAGGGGGAGATGATCATCACCGCCACCGGCCAGGGCGTCATCAGCAGGCCGGTGCCGATCTCGCTGGCGCCGCCGGCATGGAACAGGAAGGGCAAGGCCACATAGGCGCTGGTCTGCCCCATGTAGGAGCAGATGGAGGTGGCCACGGCGAGTGCGAAGGCCGGGCGGCGGAACAGGTCCACCGGCAGCATGGGTGCCGGCAGGGTCAGCTGGCGCTTCACGAACACCCAGCCCACCACCACGGCGGCGACCAGCAGCAGCACCCCCGGCGTCACCGCGCTGCCATGCCCGAACCAATCGAGCCCGGCGATGAACAGCCCCAGCGTGGCGGCGTTCAGCACGGCGCTGGGAATATCGAACCGGTGCGCGCCGGGCGGTGTTTCGGGCAGGAAGCGCCAGGTGGCCATCGCCACGAAGCCCAGCGGCACGTTCACCAGGAACAGCCAGTGCCAATCCGCCACCGCCAGCACGGCGGCCGAGGTGGTGGGGCCCAGCGCGAGCGAGGTGGCCACCACCATGGTGTTGAGCCCCATGCCGCGGCCGAGTTCCGCGCGCGGGAAGATGGTGCGCACCAGTGCCGTGTTCACGCTCATGATCCCCGCGGAACCGATGCCCTGCAGGATTCGCGCGGCCACCAGCGTTTGCAGGTCCGGCGCCAACGCGCACAGGCCGGAGGCGAGCGTGAACAGCACGATCCCGAAGCCATACACCCGCCGGTAGCCGTAGATGTCCCCCAGCGAGGAGAACGGCAGCAGCAAAACGCACACCACGATCTGGTAGCCGTTCACCACCCACACGGAGGCGGCCGGCGAAACCTGCAATGCCTGGGCGATGCTGGGCAAAGCGATGTTGGGCAGGGAGGCGCCCAGCACCGAAAGGCCCACGGCCAGCGTGAGGGTGAGCATTGCGCGCGCCCGCGGTCCGGGCGGCAATCCGTCGGTCACTTGCATGCAGCCGTCATCCCCCGCCCGCGCCCGGCGCACAATACCCCGCATTGCGCACCCGCCCTGCCCGCGCCATCCTGCCATCACCGATGAAGGAGAGGCTGCCATGCCCAGGATTGACCGGCGAACCGCCCTGACCCTGGCCGGCGCCAGCGCGCTCGCCATGCCCGCGCTGCGCACCGCGCGCGCCCAGGCGAAAAAGCTGGTGTTCGGCGGCTCCATTCCGCTCTCGGGCGGTGCCGCGGAAACTGGGCTGAACGTGAACAACGGCTACCTCACCGCGGTGAAGTACCTGAACGAGCAGGGCGGCGTGGAGATCGCCGGCACCAAGTACCAGCTGGAGCTGCGCCTGTTCGACGATGCGTCGGACCCCTCGCGCGCCACCACGCTGATCCAGCGCCTGCTGGACGGCAACGTGGATTTCTTCCTCGGCTCCTTCGGCAGCAACATCGTGCTGCCCACGGCGGCGATCACCGAGCGGGCGGAAAAGCCGATGGTGCAGGCCGGCGGCGGCAGCGACCAGATCTTCAACCAGGGCTACCAGTTCGTCTTCGGCATGTTCCCGCGCGCCACGCGCCAGTTCCAGTCCACCGTGGCCTTCTTCAAGACGCTGAACCCGCAGCCCAAGACCTTCAGCGTGATCGCCACCAACGACGCGTTCTCGAAAACCTTCGCGGCGGGCATCGTGAAGGACTGCCAGGCCGCCGGCTACCAGCTGATCGAGAACTACCTGCTGCCGGAACAGATCTCGGATGCCTCCTCCGTGCTGTCCTCCATCCGCAGCAAGACGCCAGACATGCTGCTATGCGCCATGCACGACCAAAACTCGCTGCTGATCGCGCGCCAGATGATCGCCACCGGCACCAATGTGGGCCTGCTGTTCCAGGGCCTCGGCCCGCAGCTCGCCTCCTATCGGGAGGCGCTGGGCAAGCACGCCAACGGCATCTTCTATTCAACGTATTGGGACCAGCGCACCACCTGGAAGGACCCGTTCTTCGAGAGCCCCGCGAAGTTCGCCGAATACTACGGCAAGAATTTCACCCGCCCGATCGCCTATCACGTCGCCGCCGGTGCCGCCTGCATCATCACCTACGTGAAGGCCATGCAGGCCGCGCGCAGCATCGATCCGGTGAAGGTGCGCGATGCCCTGGCCGCCACCGATCTGGAAACCCTCTACGGCCGGGTGAAGTTCACCAAGGAAGGTGACGGCGATGCCGTCGCCATGGGCCCCTCGGTCGGCCAGGTGCTGAAGAGCGCGGGCGAGGTGGTGTACCCCGCCGGCGGCAAGACGGCGGAACTGCTGTGGCCGGTGCCGGCGTGGGACAAGAAGAGCTGAGACCCTTGCTGAACGTCGTGCGCGGGGCGGGCTGAATGCTCGCCCTGCAAACCATCCTCGATGGCCTCGTCCTCGGCGGGCTCTACGCGCTTGCCGCGGTGGGGTTCTCGCTGATCTTCGGCGTGCTGGGCGTGGTGAACCTGAGCCACGGCGCCATCGTGCTGATCGGCGCCTATTTCACCTGGTTCGCCTGGCACACCACGGGGCTTGATCCGCTGCTG
>CANHKG010000042.1 GCA_947460455.1 Rhodospirillales bacterium
CACCGCCAGCAGAACGGCGTTCTTCTCGATGGTTTCGTGCTTGATGAACATGTGCCTCAGGCTCCCGCAACCGCGGTTTCGCGCGTCGGCAGCACCGCGGTGCTGGCCGAGCGAACAGTCATGATCAGGTTGAACACCATCATCAGCGCGCCGAGCAGGAACATCACGCCACCCAGCATGCGGATCACGTAGTAGGGGTGCATGGCGTTCACGGATTCAGCGAACGAGTACTGCAGGAACCCGAGCTTGTCGTACGCCCGCCACATCAGGCCCTGCATGATGCCGGCCACCCACATGGAGGTGATGTAGAGCACGATGCCCAGCGTCGCGATCCAGTAGTGCCAGGCCACCAGCCGGTTCGAATACAGCCCGGCCCGCTTCCATAGGATCGGCACCAGGTAGTAGATCGCGCCGAAGCTGATGAAGGCGACCCAGCCCAGCGCGCCGGAGTGCACATGGCCCACCACCCAGTCGGTGTAGTGCGCGAGGCCATTCACCTCCTTGATGGACATCATCGGCCCTTCGAAGGTGCTCATGCCGTAGAAGCCCACGGCGGTGACGGAGAAGCGCAGGCCGGGGTCGGTGCGCAGCTTGTCCCACGCGCCAGACAGGGTCATCAGCCCGTTGATCATGCCGCCCCAGCTGGGCATCCACAGGATGATGGAGAACACCATGCCCAGCGTCTGTGCCCAGTCGGGCAGCGCGGTGTAGTGCAGGTGGTGCGGGCCGGCCCAGATATACATGAAGATCAGCGACCAGAAATGCACCACCGACAGGCGGTAGGAATACACGGGCCGGCCGGCCTGCTTCGGGATGAAATAGTACATCATCCCCAGGAACGCCGCGGTCAGGAAGAAGCCGACGGCGTTATGCCCATACCACCACTGCACCAGCGCGTTCTGCACGCCGGAATACACGGAGTAGCTCTTCGCCTCGAAGAAACTCGCCGGCAGGGCCACGTTGTTGCCCAAATGCAGCACGGCCACCGTGATGATGAAGGCCATGAAGAACCAGTTCGCCACATAGATGTGCGGCTCCTGGCGCAGGAAGATCGTGCCGATGAAGGCCACGCCGTAGGCCACCCAGATGATGGTCAGGAAGATGTCCAGGTGCCATTCCGGTTCGGCATATTCCTGGCCCTGGCTGAAGCCCATCACGTAGCTGAGCGCGGCCATGACGATGAAGAACTGGTAGCCCCAGAAGATGAAGTTGTGCAGCGCCTCGCCGCCGAACAGCCGCGCGTGGCAGGTGCGCTGCACGATGTAGAAGCTGGTGGCGAACAGCGCGGAGCCGCCGAAGGCGAAGATCGCCGCCGAGGTGTGCACCGGCCGCAACCGCCCGAAGGCGGTCCATTCCAGGCCGAGGTTCATGATCGGGAAGGCCAGCTGGGCGGCGATCACCACGCCGACCAGGAAGGCCACCACGGCCCAGAACATGGCGGCGATGGTGAACTTGCGCACCACATCCATGTTGTAGGTCACGGCGGCGCGGGCCACCGGCCTGGCCGCGGGCATGGCGGCGCCCATCACGGCATCAGACATGGCTGCCCGCCTTCGCCGCGTCGATCCGGTCGAAATAGCGCTTCACCAGGCCGAGGTCGAACACCACGGCAAAACCCAACAGCGACAGGCCGAACACATACATCGCGTCGTCCAGCGCGCCGGAGGCCATCACCAGGCCCACAAGGCCCAGGAAGAGCACCAGCAGGCCGACCACAAGGTCGCTTGTTTGCTCATGCATGCGGTCGATTCCCTGTCACGAAAGGCCGGACACGCTCCCGGCATGGTCGAACGCTGCCCGCCCGGCCGCGCCGCGGCATTGACGTGGATCAATGTGCCCGCCGGCGGCCTGCGGTTTGTTGCGCGCATGCATTTGTCCGCCACGGCCTCCGGCCTGCTGGAAGCGCTGTCCGCATTGTGCGGCCCGGTGGCGCTGGAGCGTGGGCTGTTGCTGGTGCCGGCGTTGCTGCTGGCCGGGCTGGCCGGCAGCGTGGTGCACTGCACCGCCATGTGCGGCCCCTTCGTGCTGGGCCAGGTGGCGGATGGCATGGCGCGCATGCCCGCCGCCCGCATGTGCCAGGCCGCCCGGCTGCGCGGCGCCATGCTGCTGCCGTACCATGCCGGCAGGCTGGCGACCTATGCCACGCTCGGCGCCGTCTCCGGCTGGATCGGCGCCCTGCCCCTGCCGCAGGCGGTACCCGCCCTTCTGCTGGCCCTCGCTGCGTCCGGCTTCCTGCTGCTGGCTTTGCGCCGGCTGCAGCCCGGCTTTGCGTTCGCCGGCGCCGGCATCCCCAGCGGCCCCGGCTGGGGCAACCGGCTCGCCGCCATGGCCGGCCGCATCGGCGATGGCCGCATGCGAGGGCTGAAGCTGGGGTTGGCGCTCGGCCTGCTGCCCTGCGGTCTCGTCTATGCCGCGCTCGCCGCCGCCTCGGCCAGCGGCGCGCTGCTCGGCGGCCTCGGCATGCTCGCCTTCGGCCTGGGCACGATGCCGGCGCTGGTGCTGGTGGGCCTGCTCGGCCACGCCGCCGCCCGGCAGTGGCAGGCCACCGCGAACCGCGCCGCGCCCTGGGTGCTGGCCGGCAACGGCCTGCTGTTGCTGGCCCTGTCCTGGCGGGCGCTGGCCGCCTGACCGTCGCGCTGGACTCCCGCGCCCGCGCTGCCTAGCCTCATTGCCAACCGGCCACGCAACGTGCCGGATCGGCGGAGGAACGCGCCATGACAACCCGCAGGCAAATGCTGGGCACAGCCATCCTCGGCGGCGGCATCGCGCTCGCCGCAAGGTCCAGTCCGGCCACCGCCCAATCCGGCGGCCAGTTCGGCCAATCCGGCCTGGTGGGCAAGCTGGAAGGCGCCACCCTCTCCGACAAGGTGCCCACCACCTTCCAGGAATCCCCCCTGCTCGCCGAACTGGTGAAGGCCGGCAAGCTCCCGCCGGTGGCCCAGCGCCTGCCCTCCGAGCCCATGGTGATCCAGCCGCTGGACGGCATCGGCCGCTACGGCGGCACCTGGCGCCGCGCCTTCATCGGCCCCGGCGATGGCGAGAACGGCAACCGCCTCGTCGCCTCCGACAAGCCGCTGTTCTGGGACCTCACCGGCAGCAAGATCGCCCCCGCCGTCGCCCGCGGCTACGAACTCTCTCCCGACGGCAAATCCACCACGCTGTTCCTGCGGAAAGGCATGCGCTGGAGCGACGGCGCCCCCTTCACCGCCGACGACTTCATGTTCTGGTTCGAGGACCTCTACGGAAACAAGGATGTCGTCCCGGCCCCAATCCCGGAGATGTCCGCCGGCGGCAAGCCCGGCCGCATGGTCAAGATCGACGAAACCACCATCCGCTTCGAGTTCGAAGCCCCCCACCTGCTGTTCCCCTCGATGCTGGCGGGAGACACACTGATCGGCGGCGGCCAGGCCGCGCGGCAATCCGGCAGCGGCACCTTCGGCTGCTACGCCCCCGCCCACTACCTCAAGCAGTTCCTGCCCAAATACAGTTCGGAAGCCGAGTGCAACGCGAAGGCGCGCGCGGCGGGCTTCGACAACTGGGTGCGGATGCTGAAGATCAAGCACAACTGGGCCATCAACACGGAGCTGCCCACGCTGGGCCCATGGAAGACCACGCGCGCCATCAACACGCCCACCTGGGCGATGGAGCGCAACCCCTACTATTACGCGGTCGACACAGCCGGCAACCAGCTGCCCTATCTCGACAGCGTGGTGATGACGCTGGCCGACAACACCGAGATCGTGAACCTGCGCGCCATGGCCGGCGAATACGACATGCAGGAACGCCACATCGACCTCGCCAAGCTGCCGGTGATCCTGGAGAACCGCGAGCGCGGCAAATACGACCTCCATCTCGACCTCGCCTTCAACGGCGCCGACACCGCGCTGCACTTCAACCTCAACCACATCGCGGATCCCGAAATCGGCCGCCTGCTCGCCACCGCCGATTTCCGCCGCGCCCTGTCGCTGGGCATCGACCGCGAGCAGCTGAACGAGACCTTCTGGCTCGGCCTCGCCACGCCGGGCTCCACCGCCCCCGCGGAATCGATGCCCGAGAACCCCGGCGCGGAATGGCGCAAGAAATGGTCGGTGCTCGACCTCGCCCAGGCCAACGCCATGCTCGACAAGCTCGGCCTGACCAAGCGCGACCGCGAGGGCTACCGCCTGCGGGCGGATAACGGCCAGCGCCTGATCATCCAGCTCACCGTCACCAAGGCCTTCCTCGATTGGCCCGCCCAGTCGCAGATGATCGCCCAGCAATGGAAGAAGATCGGCATCTTCGGCGATGTGCGCGACCAGGAACGGGCGCTCGCCTTCCAGCGCGTGCTGTCCGGGGACCACCACATCTTCGTCTTCGGCAATACCGGCTCGGAGCAGCTGTTCCTCTACCCGCATTTCGTGCTGCCGGTGGATGTCAGCAACGGCGTGCTCGGCACGGAACTCGCCCGCTGGTTCGCCTCCAACGGCGCCATCGGCACCAAGCCCACCGACCCCGCCGTGCTCCAGGCGATGGAGATGTTCCGCAGCGCCACCACCCTGCGCGAGGCCGAACGCAACAAGCTGGCGCAGGATATCTGGAAGATCGCCATCGACCAGCAATTCAGCATTGGCATCTGCGGCCAATCCCCGGCCTTCGCCGGCGTGCGCATGGTCAGCCGCCGGCTGGGCAACATTCCGGGCCGCGTGTGCATCGCCCAGCACTGCCGCACCCCGGGCAGCTCCCACCCCACCACATGGTATTTCAAGGCCTGATACCGGCGGCGATCCGGCTTTCGCCGGGCGCGGTCTTGCTCTAGCCTGGGCTCATTCACCGCCGCCCGGGCAACGAGGCGGCGGGCACAGCAACGTCCCGGAGGCCAATCCATGACCACCCGCAGGAGTTTCCTTGCTGCCAGCGCGGCCTTCGCCGCCGTCGCAGCCCCCACGGTCGAGGCACTCGCCCAGGCCGTGTCGTCCAAGAGCACGTTCGACCAGTCCGGCCTCGTCGGCAAGCTGGAAGGCCCCAGCCAGGCCACCGCGATTCCCGGCAGCTTCAAGGAAGCCCCGCAGCTCGCCGCCCTGGTGCAGCAGGGCCGCCTTCCCCCCGTCGCCCAGCGCCTGCCCAGTGAGCCGCTGGTGCTGAAGCCGCTTGAATCCACTGGCAAATACGGCGGCACCTGGCGCCGCGCCTTCATCGGCCCGTCGGATGGCGAGAACGGCAACCGCATCATGGCGTCGGACAAGCTGCTGTTCTGGGACCCCACCGGCAGCAAGATCGTCCCCAGCGTGTGCAAGGCCTACGAGCTCAGCAAGGACGGCCGCACCACCACCCTGTTCCTGCGCAAGGGCATGAAGTGGAGCGACGGCGCCCCCTTCACCGCGGATGACTTCGTGTTCTGGTACGAAGACATGTACCTCAACAAGGACATCGTGCCGAACCCGATCGCCGACATGGCGGCCGGCGGCAAGCAGGGCAAGCTGGTCAAGATCGACGAGACCACGATCCAGTTCCAGTTCGAGAACCCCTACTTCCTGTTCCCCTCCATGCTCGCCGGCGACACGCTGATCGGCGGCGGCCAGGCGGTGCGCCAGTCCGGCGGCAACAGCTTCGGCGCCTATGCGCCCGCCCACTACCTCAAGCAGTTCATGGCCAAGTACAGCTCGGAAGCAGAGGCCAACGCGAAGGCCCGCGCCGCCGGCTTCGACAACTGGGTGCGCATGCTCCACGTCCGCAAGGACTGGCAGCTGAACCCGGAACTGCCCACGCTCGGCCCGTGGCGCACCGTGCGCCCGATCAACACGCCGACCTGGGTGATGGAGCGCAACCCGTTCTATTACGTGGTGGATACCGACGGGAACCAGCTGCCGTACATCGACAGTGTGGTGATGACGCTGGCCGAGAACATCGAGGTCGCCAACCTGCGCGCCATGGCCGGCGAATACGACCTGCAGGAACGCCACATGGATCTCGCCAAGCTGCCGGTGATCCTGGAGAACCGCGACCGCGGCAAGTACGACGTGCATCTCGATCTCGCCTACAACGGCGCGGACACCACGCTGCACGTCAACATGAACCACACCGCGGATCCGGAAGTGGGCAAGTGGCTGGCCAACGCCGATTTCCGCCGCGCCCTGTCGCTCGGCATCGACCGCGAGCAGCTGAACGAGACCTTCTGGCTCGGCCTCGGCACCCCCGGCTCCACCGCCCCGGCCGAAGCGATGCCCGAGAGCCCCGGCCCGGAATGGCGCAAGAAGTGGTCGGTGCTGGACGTGGCACAGGCCAACAAGATGCTCGATGCGCTGGGCCTCACCAAGAAAGACCGCGAGGGCTATCGCCTGCGCACCGATAACGGCCAGCGCCTGATCATCCAGCTCACCGCCATCAAGGCGTTCATGGACTGGCCGGCGCATTCGCAGATGATCGCGCAGCAGTGGCGCAAGATCGGCATCTTCGCCGACGTGAAGGAGCAGGAGCGCGGCCTGGCCTTCCAGCGCGTGCTCTCCGGCGAGCACCACATCCTGGTCTGGACCAATGGCGGCACCGAGCTGCTGTACCTCTACCCCTCCTGGGCCCTGCCGGTGGATATCGCCAACGGCGCCTATGGGATCGAGCATGCGCGCTGGTACGCCTCCAACGGCGCCCAGGGCACCAAGCCCTCCGACCCGCACATGCTGAAGGCGCTGGAGCTGTTCCGCTCCGCCGCCGGCATGGACGAGGAGGCGCGCAACAAGAACGCGCAGGAAATCTGGAAGATCATGGTGGACCAGCAGTTCCACATCGGCGTCTGCGGCCAGTCCCCGGCGCTGATGGGCGTGCGGTTGGCAAGCCGCCGGCTGGGCAACATCCCGGGCCGCGTCTGCATCGCCCAGCATTGCCGCACCCCGGGCAGCTCGCACCCGGCAACGTGGTTCTACAAGGCCTGAGCGTGACGGGAGAAAGTAAGCAAAACAACTTTCTCCGATTTGCCTCGACTCTCCAACCGGGGGGTCGAGGCGCTGATTGCCTGCCTCAGATAAAGTTTTTTTGCTTCTTTTTGTTCACAAAAAGAAGGTGCTTCCTTCCTTCCGGGCTTCCCGCATGATCGCCTTCATGACCCGTCGCCTGCTGCTGGGCGTGATGACCATCTGGCTCATCTCGATCCTGTCGTTCATCATCATCCAGCTGCCGCCGGGTGATTTCGTCGATGCCTACATCGCCCAGCTCTCCTCCTCCGGCAGCCAGGTCTCGGCGGCGGAGGCGGAGAATCTGCGCCAGCTCTACGGTCTCGGCGAACCGTTCTACGTGCAGTACGGCAAGTGGCTGGCGCGCATCGTCACCGGCGACTTCGGCGAGAGCATGGAATGGCGCCGCCCGGTCACGGAAGTGATCGGCGACCGCATCTGGCTCACGCTGCTGCTGAGCTTCGCCGCCCTGCTGGTCACCTGGGGGCTCGCTTTGCCGATCGGTATCTTCTCCGCCGTGCGGCAGTATTCCTTCGCCGACTACGCCTTCACCCTGGTGGGCTTCATCGGCATCGCGGTGCCGAACTTCCTGCTGGCGCTGGTGATCATGTATTTCGCCTTCGTCTGGTTCGGCGCCAGCGTGGGCGGCCTGTTCTCCGCCGAGATGGCGCTCGCCCCGTGGAGTGCTGCCAAGGTGTGGGACCTCATCAAGCACCTGCCGCTGCCGGCCCTCATCCTCGCCCTGGGCGGCACCGCCCAGCTCATCCGCATCATGCGCGCCAATCTGCTTGATGAACTGCGCCGGCCCTACGTCGTCACCGCGCGGGCCAAGGGCTTGTCGGAGTCGCGGGCGATCATCAAGTATCCCGTGCGCGCCGCGCTGAACCCGTTCGCCAGCAACATCGCCTATCTGTTCCCCTACCTCGTCAGCGGCTCGATCATCGTCTCCATCGTGCTCGGCCTGCCGACGGTGGGGCCGCTGCTGGTGAAGGCGCTGGTGGCGCAGGACATGTTCCTGGCCGGCACCATCGTGCTGCTGCTGGGGGTGATGACCGTGGTGGGCACCTTCATCTCCGACCTCGTGCTGATGTGGGTGGACCCCCGTATCCGCCACCAGATGGATTAAGCCGGTGGCACAGATCGATTCCGAAAAATACGCCGTCGCCACCCAGCTCCAGCTGACCTGGTGGCGCTTCCGCCGGCACAAGCTGGCCATGATCAGCCTGGTGCTGCTGGTGCTGGTGTACCTGCTGGCGATCTTCGCCGATTTCCTGGCAACGCAGGATCCGCACGCCACCGATGCCCGCACCAGCTACATCGCGCCGCAGCCGATCCAGTGGTTCGACGACAACGGCTTCAACCCGCACGTCTATGGCATCAAGGGCGTGCGCGACATGAAGACCTTCAAGCTGGTCTACACGGTGGACCCGAACCGCAAAGTCTATATCGACTTCTTCGGGCAAGGCTACGAATACAATTTGTTCGGCCTGATCCCGACCAAGGTCCACCTGATGACCTTGCGCAACGCCGAGCGCGGCGATGGCATCTACATCCTGGGCACCGACCTGCTGGGGCGCGACCTGTGGTCAAGGCTGATGGTGGCCACGCGCGTCTCGCTCACCATCGGGCTGGTCGGCGTATCGATCTCGCTGTTCCTCGGCGTGCTGCTGGGCGGCATCTCCGCGGTCTATGGCGGCATCGTCGATACCATGATCCAGCGCACGATCGAGGTGATCCGCTCCATGCCCACCATCCCGCTCTGGCTCGGGCTGGCCGCGGCCTTGCCAAACAACTGGAGCGTGCTGCAGGTCTATTTCGCCATCACGATCATCATCTCGCTCCTGGCATGGACGGATCTGGCCCGCGTGGTGCGCGGCAAGTTCCTGGCGCTGAAGGAGGAGGATTTCGTGATGGCCGCGGAACTCGCCGGCGCATCACAAGGAAGAATCATCTTCCGCCACATGCTGCCCAGCTTCGCCAGCCACATCATCGCCGCCGTCAGCCTCGCTTTGCCCGCCATGATCATCAGCGAGACGTCGCTGAGCTTCCTGGGCCTCGGCCTGCGCCCGCCGGCGATCAGCTGGGGGATCCTGCTGCAGGATGCCCAGAACATCCAAACGCTGGCGCTGGCGCCCTGGCTGCTGATCTCCGCCATTCCCGTGGTGGTGGTCATTCTCGCGTTCAACTTCCTGGGCGACGGCCTGCGTGATGCGGCGGACCCCTATGGCTGATCCCATCCTTTCCGTTCGCGGGCTCAAGACCCAGTTCTTCGGGCCCGAAGGCGTGGTGCGCGCCGTCGATGGCGTGGACTTCGACGTGTTCGAGGGCCGCACCCTGGGCGTGGTCGGCGAAAGCGGCTGCGGCAAGAGCGTCACGGCCCGCTCCGTGCTGGGCATCGTGGACCGGCCGGGCAAGGTCGTCGGCGGCTCGATGAAGCTGCGCCGCGCCAACGGCGAAGTGGTTGATCTCGGCACGCTCACCAACGAGCAGATGCGCAAGTATCGCGGCCCGGAAATCGCCCTGGTGTTCCAGGAGCCGATGGCCAGCTTCAGCCAGCACTACACGATCGGCAACCAGATCGGTGAAGGCATCAAGCTCCACATGGGGCTCGATGACCGCGCGGCAAAGAAGCGCGCGATCGAGCTGCTGGACATGGTCGGCGTGCCGCAGCCGGCACGGCGGGTGGACGATTACCCCTTCCAGCTCTCCGGCGGGCTGCGCCAGCGCGTGATGATCGCCATGGCGCTTTCGTGCGACCCGCGCGTGCTGATCGCCGACGAGCCGACCACGGCGCTGGACGTGACGACGCAGGCGCAGATTCTCGATTTGCTGCGCACGCTGCAGAAGGATCGCGGCCTGGCGATTATCCTGATCACGCACGACATGGGCGTGATCGCGGAAATGGCCCACGACGTGAGCGTGATGTATCTCGGCCGGGCGGTGGAAACCGGGTCGGTGAAGGAGATCTTCGAAACGCCGAAGCATCCCTATACCCGCGCCCTGCTGCGCTCCATCCCCACCGTGCTGGCCAAGCCCCGCACCCGGCTGCCGACCATCGCCGGCTCCATCCCGCATCCGTTCGACCGGCCGAAGGGCTGCTCCTACCACCCGCGCTGCGCCGAGATCATCGGCGCTGTCTGCGAAAAGGCGGAGCCCCCGGCGGTGGATACCGATGACGGGCGGCAGGTGCGCTGCTTCCTGCACGGGGGCATGGAGGAGGCAAAAGCCAGCCTTGCGGGAGCCTCGGCATGAGCGAGACGATCCCCCCTGAAACAATCCTGGAGGTTTCGAACCTCAAGAAGCACTTCCCGATCCGGCGCGGTTTGCTGCGCAAGGTGGTGGGCCAGGTGAAGGCGGTGGATGGCGTGAGCTTCTCCATCCGCAAGGGCGAGACCCTGGCGCTGGTGGGCGAGAGCGGCTGCGGCAAGACCACGGCGGCGCGCTGCATCCTGCGCGCCTATGCGCCCACGGGCGGGGCCATCAAGTTCAAGGTGGAAGGGCGCGAGGTTGATCTGGCCGCCCTGTCGCGCAGTGAGTTGCGGCCGCTGCGGCGCCATATCCAGATGGTGTTCCAGGACCCCTACTCCTCGCTCAATCCGCGGATGGTGGTGGGCGACATCATCGGCGAGCCGCTGCTGATCAACGGCATGGGCGATGCGGCGGCGCGCCGGAAGCGCGTGGAAGAACTGATGGAGTTGGTTCAGCTTCCGCGCGCCTACTACAACCGCTTTCCGCATGCCTTCTCCGGCGGGCAGCGGCAGCGCATCGGCATTGCGCGGGCCCTGGCCCTGAACCCGACGCTGATCGTGGCGGATGAGCCGGTTTCGGCGCTGGACGTTTCCGTGCAGGCGCAGGTGCTGAACCTGATGCTCGACCTGCAAGACCAGCTGGGGCTGACCTACCTGTTCGTGGCGCATGACCTTTCGGTGGTGAAGCACGTCAGCGACCGGGTGGCGGTGATGTATGTCGGCCGCATGGTGGAGCTGGCGGAGACGGAGGCGCTGTTCGAGCGGCCGCTGCATCCGTACACGGAGGCGCTGCTGTCGGCGGCCCCCACCCCGGTGCCCGGCGCGGTCAGCAACCGGATCGTGCTGGAACGCGAGATCGCCGACCCGGCCAACCCGCCGCCAGGCTGTGCCTTCCATCCGCGCTGCCGCTATGCCGTGGATGCCTGCCGGGCGGTGGTGCCGGAGATGACGGAGGTGCTGCCGGGGCGGTTCGTGGCGTGCCACCGGGCAAGCGAACTGACGCTCGGCGGCGTGGGGGCGGTGGAGCACGTGCTGGATTGAGCAACGGTCAACGCGCCAGGTGCGGCCATGTATCTCCCCGCGGCGACCGATAACATCCATCTGCTGACCGCCAGCACCGTGTTCGGCTCGTTGGCCGTGCCAGCATCTGCCGTCTCTGGGCTGCGCAACCTGGTGCTGATCTGCTTCACCAACCGCTCCGGCTCCTGGCTGCTGGCAGACCTGTTGCAAACGACGAAGCAGTTCCGGGTGCTGGGCGAGTGCCTGAACGGCAACGAGCTCGCCCCCATTGTCCAGGCCCGGCGCATCCGCAGCTTTGCCGGGTTCTTCGAGCAGTTCGTGGTGCCGGAGGCGGTGGACGGCAATGTGGTGCTGAAATGCGCGGTGCCGCACCTGGAGATCCTCGGCCAATCCGGGGTGCTGGAGCACCTAGGCGATCGGGTGCGCTACGTGCATATCGAGCGGCTTGACCGGCTGGCGCAGGCGATCTCCTGGGAGGTTGCGGCACAGACGCAGCACTGGAGTTCCCACCGGGCCCACCTGCCCGCGCCGGAGCCGGTGTACCGGCGCGAGGCGATTGCGGCGGCGATCGAACTCTTCGCGGACTACAATCGGCAGTTCGGGCAGTTCTTCGGGCATAACGGGCTGGTGCCGCACCATGTGACCTATGAGGCGCTGGTGCAGACCCCCGCGGCGGTGGCGGAGGCGGCGGTGGCTGGCATCCTGCCCGCGGGCGTGGCGGTGGATCCGGCGCAGGTGACGTTCCAGCGCCAGGCAGGTGCGCGCAATGCAGATTGGCGGCGGCGTTACCTGGAGGGCTAGGCGCAGCTTGACCGGCGGCGCCCGCGGGCAGAACCTTCGTGCATCGGCGAGGGGAACAGGACATGAAGCGGCGCAGCATCCTGGCTTCGGCAGCGGCCCTTGCAGGAGGACTGGGGGCGGGTGGGCTCGCCATGCCGCGCATCTCGGCGGCGGCGGATAGCCGGGTGCTGAAGTTCGTGCCGCAGGCGGATTTGGCGCTGCTCGACCCGATCCAGACCACGGCCTTCGTGACGCGCAACCATGCGCTGCTGGTGTTCGATACGCTGTATGGCGTGGATGCCAACTGGAAGGCGCAGCCGCAGATGGCGGCCGGCCATGTGGTGGAGAATGACGGCAAGACCTGGAAGATCACGCTGCGCGATGGGCTGCGCTTCCATGACAACACGCCGGTGCTGGCGCGCGATGTGGTGGCGAGCCTGCTGCGCTGGGGCAAGCGGGACAGTTTCGGCCTGGCGCTGATGGCGGTGACGGAGGAGATCAGCGCGATCTCTGACAAGGTGGTGCAGATCCGGCTGAAGAAGCCGTTCCCGCTGTTGCCGGATGCGCTGGCCAAGACGGGGGCGAACATCTCCGCGATCATGCCGGAGCGGCTGGCGGCGACGGATGCCTTCGCGCAGGTTTCGGAGATGGTGGGCTCCGGCCCGTTCCGCTTCGTGGCCGGGGAGCGGGTGCCGGGGTCGAAGGTGGTGTACGAGAAGTTCGCGGGCTACGTGCCGCGGCCGGATGGGGTGGCGAGCCTGATGGCCGGGCCGAAGGTGGCGCATTTCGAGCGGGTGGAATGGATCACCATTCCCGATGCCGCTACCGCGGCCGCGGCCCTGCAATCCGGCGAGATCGACTGGTGGGAGCAGCCGACCACCGATTTCCAGCCGCTGCTGAAGCGCAATGGCAACATCGCGGTGGAGGTGACGGATGCCACCGGCGGCTACGGGATCGTGCGGTTCAACTTCACCACGCCGCCCTATGACAACCCGGCGATCCGGCGCGCGGCGCTGGCGGCGGTGAGCCAGTCGGACGTGATGCAGGCGATTGCCGGGACTGATCCGGCGATGTGGCGCAACAATGTGGGCTTCTTCCTGCCAGGCACGCCGATGGCCAGCGATGTCGGCCTGGAGGCGGTGCGCGAGCCGCCGGACCTGGAGCGGGCGAGGAAGATGCTCGCGGAGTCTGGCTACAAGGGCGAGAAGCTGGTGTTCCTGGTGGCGACCGACCTGCCCAGCCTGAATGCGCAGGGCCAGGTGGTGGCGGATGCGTGGAAGAAGATCGGCTTCAACGTGGATCTGCAGATGCTGGACTGGGGCACGGTGATCCAGCGCCTGCCGAGCCAGCAGCCGATCGACAAGGGCGGGTGGAACGCGTTCAGCAACTCCACCGCCGGGGTGAACACGTTCAATCCCGCCGCGCACAACTTCATTCGCGGCAGCGGCAAGAGTGCCACCTTCGGCTGGGCCGATCTGCCCAAGCTGGAGGAACTGCGCAACGCATGGTTCGATGCGCCGACGGTGGAGGCGCAGGCGGCGCTTTGCCGGGAGATGCAGCGCGTTTCGTTCGAGACGGTGCCGTTCATCCCGACCGGGGTGTTCTTCCAGCCGACGGCGTATCGCAAGACGCTGGCCGATGTGCGGCGGGGGTTTCCGCAGTTTTATGGGGTGCGGCGGGTTTAGGAACACTCCGCCTGATTCACCGCTTTGCTTGCCGGGCGTGTGCTACGATGTCCGGCGAGAGGAGCATCGCATGAACAAGATCGTCATGGTGCCGATCCCTGTCTCCCCTGAGGCCGCGGAGGCATTGGGGGATGATGCGCGGCGCGAGCGGATCGGTAAGTTGGTGAGTGCATTGGTCAAGCCGGGCCAGACCGGCCACGACCCGCTGGCGGATGTCATCGCAGGCATCAAGGACAGCGCGGCGCGGGATGAGCTGACCGACGCCGAGGTGGAGGCGGAACTCGCCGCCTATAATGGCGAACATCGTCTTTGACGCGAGTTCCATTGTCGGGGCGTTGTTGAAGCCGGACTCCGTGCCAGAACGCGCTTTGCTGCTGGCGCGGGCACGCCACGTCATCTGCCTGAGCGATGCGGTCGAAGGAGAGATCCGCGAGGTTCTTGGGCGACCACGCTTCACGCGATATCTGGGCGAGGGGCGGGGCGAGCGGGTCATGGACCTTGTGGCGTCGGCGGCGGCGCGGTTCTCGCCGTCGGTTGTCGTGCAGGACTGTCGCGACGCCAAAGACAACAAGTATCTGGAACTGGCGTTGGCGGCGGGGGCTGCGGCCATTGTGTCCAGCGACAACGACCTGCTGGTGCTCGATTCCTGGCGCGGCATTCGGATTGTGACGCCGGCACAGTTCCTGGCGTTGGACTTGGCCTGACGGCTACGCGGTCAGCATCAGGACGACGTGCAGCCCGATCGTGGCCGGTGCCAGCCAAAGTCCCAACGCTCGGCGGCGCATTCTGCCGGCATGGTGCGCATTCCAGACGATGATAGGCGACATCACGCACGCTAACGGAATCAGGAGAGCGGTTCCCTTCAGCAAAAGCGTGCGAGAGCCAGGCAGTGCCGTGACCGCCAGTGCGGCCAGCGCATAGAAGAGACCAGGGAGCGCGCAGATCAGGCACAGGACCATGTGGACCTGCAGGGTCCTCGTCGTCATGCGAGATGGCGGGCGATCGCCGTCGCCGTCTCCACCGGCATGGTGTTGGGGAAGGCGTGGTCGCCGCCCTTGATGAACTCCAGGCGGGCGTTGGGGAGGTGGGTGGCGAGGTGTTCGCCCACGGCGGGGGGGCTGATGGGGTCTTCGGTGCCCCAGAGGAGGAGGGTGCGGGTGGTGAGGCGGGGGAGGTCCGGGGTGTGGTCGGCGTGGGGTTCGGTGATCCAGGGGGCGGCGTTGGGGTAGGTGCGGCGGTAGTCTTCGCGCCAGTTGGTGGCGTTGAACTGTTCCATCGGTAGGCCGCCGGAGGTGCCGGTGAGGACGAGGCGGCGGATGCGGTAGGTGTGGCGGAGGGCGGCGCGGATGGCGATGAGGCCGCCCATGGATTGGCCGATGAGGTCCACCCTTGTGGGGGACATGGCGATGCAGGCGCTGACGATGTTCACCAGGTCGTCGAGGCCCTGGATATCCGGATCATGGGGCTCGTTGCCGAGGCCGGGCCAGGAGAGGAGGACCCTTGGCCATTCCTCCGGCAGCAGGTCGGCCACCGGCTGCCAGAAGCTGGCGGAGCCGCCGGCGCCGGGGAGGAAGAGGAGGGTGCTGGCGGTCATGGGCGGGAGTCCTGCGGGGGCGCTGGGCGGAGCATTGCTTGCGGGGCGGAGGGGGGCAAGGGGTGGGGGCGCCTTGTTGTGCGGAGAGGTGGTTCAGGAAGAAAGGGGCCACAGAGGCACAGAGACACAGAGGAGCAAGGCAAGGGAGGCGCTGGGGTTCTTGGGGGGGATCAATGGGCGTGAGTCGACGCGCCCGGGTTGGGGCGTTTTTTGGTGACTGATGGGAGAGGGAGCGCGCGCGGTGGGGCGCGGGCGGGGTGGGGCGGACGCAATTCGGGCGTGTGGCGGGGGATGGCGCGGGCGCCGCGGTGGCGGGACCACCAAAGGGGGAAGCGGCCGAGACGGAGCGCGCGCGGGGGTACGGGGCCGCGATGGCGGGCGGTGGTGGGGCCCGGGATGCCGTGGGGGTCGAACAGGGGGAGGCGGGGGATGGGGTGCGCCTGGCCGCACGGGGGATGGCGCAGGGCGAGCGCCTCCAGCCGGCCGAACAGGGCGGCGAGGAGGGCGAGGAGCAGGGCCTGGACGGAATCCAGGCGAGCGCGCGCAGCTTCGCGATCCGCCTGCGCGGTGCGGCGCAGGGCGGCGAAGGCTTCGGCCAAATTGTCCGGTTGAACTGACATCCCTGCGATTATTGCTAACTGAAAGGGGCGGTGCAACGGTTTTTTTTCTGGGGTGTGGAATTTTTTCTGTGCGTGGCGGGGTGGCGGGTCCGCCGGCACGCGCGCGGTGAGGAAGAGCCCCCCTCCGGCTCCCCCCGCGAAGGCGCGAGGGGAGAGAAGATTTTGTTAGCCGGTTTGGATGGGGAGGGTTTCGTCGCGGGCCCATTCGCCCATGGAGGCGTCGTAGAGGGTGAGGTTGTTGTAGCCGAGCTGGTGGAGGAGGAAGAGGTCGATGTTGGCCGAGATGCCGCCGCCGCAATAGACGATGACGTGCTTTTCCGGGGTGACGCCCTGGGATTCGAATTTCTGCTTGGCGTCTTCGAGGGTGGTGAAGGTTTTGGTTGCGGGCTCGATCAGGGTGGCGGCGGAGACCTGGACGCTGCCGGGGATGCGGCCGGGGCGGCCGTAGCGGCTGGGGGCGCTGCCGCGGAACAGCTCGTCGCCCAGGGCGTTGACGATGACGGTGTTAGGGGCCTGCATGCCGGCCAGCACGTCGTGCTTGTTGCCGAACAGGCTGGGGCGCGGAGTGGCGCGGAATGTGGCCGGGGGGTAGCCCTTCGGGGGGCCGGATTCGGTGGGGCGGTTTTCGGCGCGCCATTTGTCGAAACCGCCATCGAGCACGGTGGCATCCACGCCCAGCGCGCGGAGCATCCACCAGAAGCGGGTGCTCATCCACATGTTGTTGGCGCTGTAGAGGACGATCTTGTGGCCGGCGGCGAGGCCGTGGCGGCTGAAGGCGGCTTCGAGCGTGGCGAGGTCGGCCAGCATGAAGCGCAGCGGGGTGGTGTTGTCGGAGAACTCGGCCTGGATATCGAGGTAGTCCGCGCCGGGGATGTGGGCCTGTTCGAAGGCCGGGCGGCCGGAGACGGCGACGTAGGGGGCATCGACGCCTGGCGGGGGTGGGACGGTGGTGGTGGTGCAGTCGTAGAGGCGGAGGTTGGGGGTGTTCAGCAGGGCTTCGAGCTGGGCCGTGGTGATGAGGGCGTTGGGGTCGCGCATGGGGGTTTCCTCGCGTTTTGGCGAGGGTGGCATGAGTGGGGGTGGTTGGGAACGCCGCGCCGGGCGGGGCCCGGGGTGTTTTGCAAACTGTAATCGGATGGAAGCGACGCCGGCGCTAGCGTTGCGATTGCGATGGTTTGCCGGCCAGGGAATGCCCCGGTTTTGCGCTGCGTTTGTTCGGCGCCGGATGAAATTCGCGGGCTTGATTTGTGTTCGGTCGTTCGAAGGGAAGGGCGTGGGATGATCTGGGGTATCGGGCGGGGCTTCGGGGTGGTGGTGGGGGCGGCGTTGCTGTTCGCGCCGATGCCGGCGGGGGCGCAGACGACCGCTGATGCGATGGCGGTGCGCGACGCGATCCGGGCCGAGCTGGCACGGCCGGGATCGGGGATTCCGCCGTCGATGATCGGCGTCAGCAATGTTCAGTTCGAGGGAGAGTTCGCGACGGCGGACGTGACGAGTGCGGATTCCAGCAAGCCGATCGTGTTCGTGCGGTGGATCGCGGAACGGTGGCAGGTGGTGCTGGCAAGTACCGAGATCACGCCCGGCACGTGCCAGTATATCGGGTTCCCGAACACCTCGCAGATGTGCCGGTATTGATGGCGTGAGCCGAAAAGGCTTTTCTATTTCTCTTTGTCTATAGACATAAGTATTCCGCCTCGAGTGGTGCAATGCCATTGGCATTGCACCCTACGTGGTAGCGGCTATTTCTTGTTGGCGGCGATGAGCTTCTTGTAGATGGCCATGTAGTCGTCGGCCATGCGCAGGTTGGTGAAGCGTTCTTCGAAGCGCTTGCGGACGCCGGCGCGGTTGATGGTGTCGATCTTTTTCGCGGCTTCGATGGCGCCGGCCATGTCGTCCACGATGAAGCCGGTGACGCCGTTTTCGATCACTTCCGGCACGCTGCCGCGGCGGAAGGCGATGACGGGGGTGCCGCAGGCCATGGCTTCGATCATGACGAGCCCGAAGGGTTCCTCCCAGTCGATGGGCACCAGCAGGGCCTTGGCGTTGGAGAGGAAGCCGACCTTCTGGGCGTCGTTGATTTCGCCGATGTAGTTGACGTGGGGCAGCTCGAAGAGGTGCTTGATGTCGCGGGCGAAGTATTCGTCGTCCGCGCGGTCGATCTTGGCGGCGACGCGGAGTTCGGTTTGGCAGGCGCCGGCGATTTCGATGGCGCGGTCGACGCGCTTTTCCGGGGAGATGCGGCCGAGGAAGGCGAAGTAGCTGGGGGGTTCCGTGGGTTCCGGGCGCAGCAGGTCGGCGGGCATGCCGTGGTGGACGGTGCCGGCCCAGCCGAGGTGCGGGACGGGTTTGCGCTGGTTGTCGGAGATCGAGACGATCGGGACCTTGGGGAACTTGGAGTAGACGACGCCGAATTCGTGCAGATCCAGCCGGCCGTGCAGGGTGGTGACGAAGGGCACGCCGAGGCGGGAGAAGACGGAGTTGGGCCAGTAATCGATGTGGAAGTGCAGCACATCGAATTCATGGGCGCGCTCGGCCACGGTTTCGATCAGCAGGGCGTAGGTGGCGACCCAGTCCGCGATGGGGGACAGGCGCAGGGCCTGCGGCCAGACGGGGACGAGCTTGGCGGAGGTGATGGAATCGCCCGAGGCGAAGAGGGTGACGTCGTGGCCCTGCTGGACCAGGGCTTCCGTGATCCAGTGCACGACGCGCTCTGTGCCGCCGTAGAGCTTCGGCGGGACGGCTTCGAAGAGCGGGGCGATCTGGGCGATGCGCATCTTGGGGACCTCTTGTGTGAGGCGGGGTTTAGCTGGGGATGTGGGCGAAAACTAGGCAGGCGTTCTTTTTTGAAAAAAAGAACCAAAAAACTTTTGTTCGCTTGCACTCGTGCTGGCAGGGAGGGTCGTGTGCAAATGTATGAAGTTTTTTTGCTTCTTTTTGTTCACAAAAAGAAGAGCCTTACTTCCTGTCTATAAGATTTTGATAAAGCTTTACATAGTCATCCGCCATCCGCGTCGCCGTCCAGCGTTCCTCGAAGCGGGCACGGATGCTGGCGCGGGGGAGGTTGGGGAGCTGGGCGATGGCGGCGGTGGCTTCATCGACATTGGAGACGATGAAGCCGGTGCGGCCGGGTTCGATGACTTCGGGGACGGAGCCGCGGTTGTAGGCTATGACGGGGCAGCCGCAGGCCATGGCCTCGATCATGACGAGGCCGAAGGGTTCGGGCCAGGCGATGGGGAAGAGGAGGGCGCGGGCGCCGGAGAGGAAGGCGGGTTTGTGGCTGTCGTCGATCTCGCCGATGAATTCGATGCCGGGTTCGGCCATGAGGGGGGCGACGATTTCCTCATGGAAGGGGAGGTCTTCCTCGCCGATCTTGGCGGCGATCTTGAGGGGCATGTTGCAGGCGCGGGCGATGCGGATGGCATCGACGATGCCTTTTTCCGGGGAGATGCGGCCGAGGAAGGCGAAGTAGCCCTGGTTGGTGGCGGTGAGGCTGCCGGGGGTGGGCTGGAGGAGGGCGGCGGGCATGCCGTGCAGGATGGTGGCGGCGAAGGGCAGCGTGGGGGCGGGGGCGCGCTGGCTGTCGCTGATCGAGACCAGGGGCGCGTTGGGGAAGAGGCCGTAGACGGAGGGCACCCATTCCTGATCGAGGCGGCCGTGCAGGGTGGTGACGAAGGGGGTGGGCTGGCGGGTGAAGACGCTGAAGGGGTGGAAATCGATGTGGAAGTGCAGCACGTCGAACGCGTCGGCCTGGCGGCGGACGAGCTCGATCATGCGGGCGTAGGGGGCGTTGTTGACCTCGAAATTGCGCACGAAGCGGGCGGCGGCGTCGCGCACCGGGACGAGGGTGGCGGAGGTGCGGGAGTCGCCCGAGGCGAAGAGGGTGACGTCGTGGCCGGCGGCGACGAGGGATTCGGTGAGCCAGTGAACGACGCGTTCGGTGCCGCCATAGAGGCGGGGCGGGACGGATTCGAAGAGGGGGGCGATCTGCGCGATCCGCATGATGGGCGGGAACCTCTGGCGTGGGGCGGCGGTATGCGCTGGAAATGTGGCACCATCGCGCCCGTGTCGCCATCCGGCGGTCATACTGGGCCCATTGGGGGGCGCCGTCATCGTGCCGCATTGCTATGGTGTTGATCCCGCAGAGACGCGGAGAGGAAGAGCAGCCCGTGAGTGTTTCCGCTTCAGCCGCACCGGCGAACCAGCCCCCGATTATCCGCTACCACGGCCGGCCGCTTGGGTTCCTGCTGCACTACGTGTTCCGGCATCGGCTGGGGCATGGGGTGGTGCTGGCCAGCGTGGTGGCGGCGGTGTTCTGCTCCGTGTTCACCCAGTACGGGCTGAAAGGCCTGATCGACGTGATCAGCATGGGGCGCGAGGCGGGGGCGGCGAAGATCTGGGGCGCGTTCACCGTGCTGACGGTGCTGATCGTGGCCGACAACTTCCTGTGGCGCATCGGCGGCTGGGTGGCGGCGCATGTGTTCGTGCGGGTGACGGGGGATTTGCGCAGCGACCTGTTCGTGCATCTGGCCGGGCATTCGCCAAGCTATTTCTCCGACCGGATGCCGGGCACGATGGCGAGCCGGATCACGGCGACCTCCAACGCGGTGTTCCAGACGGAGAATACCGCGGCCTGGACGGTGCTGCCGCCGATTTTGGCGGTGATGATCGCGATCACGCTGATCGGCAGCGTGAACCCGGTGATGGCGCTGTCCTTGGGGGCGGTGGCGTTCGTGATGGCGGCGATCATCTTCCGCCTGGCAAAGGCGGGCACGCCGATCCATCGCAACTACGCCGAGAAGGCGGCCGGGGTGGATGGCGAGCTGGTGGATGTGATCAGCAATATGTCTGTGGTTCGCGTGTTCGGAGCGCTGCAGCGGGAGCACCGGCGGATCGACGAGCGGATCGGAGTGGAGATGGGGGCGCGGCGCGCCAGCCTGCTCTACCTGGAAAAGCTGCGGCTGCTGCATGCGGCGCAGACGGCGGTGATCACGGCGGGGCTGCTGGCCTGGGCGGTGAAGATGTGGCTGGACGGGGAGGCGACGCCCGGGGACATCGTGCTGATCTCCTCGCTGGGGTTCACCATTCTGCATGGCACGCGCGATCTGGCGGTTTCGCTGGTGGATCTGACGCAGCACGTGGCGCGGCTGGACGAGGCGATCGGAACGCTGCTGCTGCCGCATGAGATGCCGGATGCGGTGGATGCGACGCCGCTGCTGCCGGGGCCGGGCAAGGTTGAGTTCAAGGGCGTGCACTTCGCCTATCCCGGGCGCGGGCGGATCCTGCATGGGCTGGACCTGGTAATCGAGCCCGGGCAGCGGGTGGGGCTGGTGGGGGCTTCCGGCGCGGGGAAATCCACCGTGGTTTCCCTGCTGCAGCGCTTCTACGACGTGGAGGAGGGCGCGGTGCTGGTGGATGGGCAGGATATCCGCAGCATCACGCTGGAGAGCCTGAACGACCGGATGGCGATCGTTCCGCAGGATGTGGCGCTGTTCAACCGCACGGTGATGGAGAATCTGCGCTACGCGCGGCCGGATGCGGGCGATGACGATGTGGCGCATGCGGTGGAAACGGCGCGGTGCCGCAGCTTTATCGAGGCGATGCCGCAGGGGTTCGATACGCCGGTGGGCAATCGCGGCACCCGGCTTTCAGGCGGGCAGCGGCAGCGCCTGGCGATCGCGCGGGCGCTGCTGAAGGACGCGCCGATCCTGTTGCTGGACGAGGCGACCAGCGCGCTGGATACCGAGAGCGAGCAGCTGATCCAGCACGCGCTGGACAAGCTGATGGTGGGGCGCACGGTGATCGCGGTGGCGCACCGGCTTTCCACGCTGAAGAACTTCGACCGGATCGTGGTGATGGAGGCTGGCCGGGTGGTGGATGACGGCGCGCCGGACGAGCTGGCGAACCGGCCGGGGCCGTATCGGGACCTGCTGCGGTCGCAGGCGATGGAGAAGACGGCGCACGCCTGATCAGGCGGCTTCTTCCTGCGCGCGCAGGGCCAGCGTGTGCTGGCAGATGCACAACCAGTCGTCGAAGGGGCCGGAGGAGCCGACGAGGCGCGTGATGGTGGCGGTGTAGAGGCCGGGGGCCAGGCGGCGGGCGGGGCTGGGCGTGCCGGTGGTGACGCAGAGCAGCCTGCCGGGGCCGTGGCGGGCGATGGCGGCCTTCAGCGTGTGCATGTCGGATTCCGTGAGGTCCGGGGCGGCGAAGACGAAGATCTTGCGGCCTTCACGGAGGTCTGCGAGCAACTTGCGGCGCAGGTAGCCGAGGGCGGCCATGCCGCGCTGCTTCATCACGGCCCGGGCGTCCTCGCCCAGGGCGGTGAGCGATTCGTGCGTGTGCAGCGCGGCATAGGGGGTGGTCAACACGTAGTCCGGCTTGCTGGCGACAACATCGATCACAGCGGGGTCTTCCAGCGCCGCGAAATCGTCGGCGAGACCGCGGAGCAGGCGGCGCAGGTCGGTCCCCGCCCAGCGCAGCAGGCCGGGCGGTACATGGGTGCCGGTTTCGCGCTGGACGAAGCCGAATTCACAGCTGGCGCCCAGGCTCTCGAAGCCGGCGAGCAAGCCGCTGCCGGGGTGGGGCGGGGGCATCTGTTGGCCAGCCTGCCAATCCCACCCGACCAGCAGGAGGGTCGCGGGGCCGTGCCAGGGCGGAACCACGTGGTCGGCGAGCACGGCGTGGCCGTTGGTCCAGCGGCGGCTGGCTTCGTGTTACCAGCCGTGGAAGCCCTCACCGAGCAAGGGCGCTTCGAGCTCGACCGCCTGCAGGAGGTCACCCTGTTCCCAGGCGATGGATTGCAGGAGGACACCGAGGCGGCGGCTGTCGTGGCCGCCATGGATCAGGTTCGGGACGCCGATGGGCGAGACGATGGCGATTTCGGCGGCGGGCAGCGGGATCGGGAAGGCGTAGGCCCCGCCGGGGCGGCGCGTGGGCAGGACGACGCGGCCATCGACGCGCAGGTGCAGGCTGGGCGGGGCGGGCTGGCCCTCGACGAAGGTGGCGAGGCTGGCGAGGCTGAGGCCGGCTTCGATCAGTTCGGGCGGCACGGGGCGGCCATGCACCGCCTCCACCTCCGCGCAGACCAGCACGGTGCCGAGCGAATCCACGCCGATATCGGCCAGCGTGTCCTCCGCGCTGATGGCGCCCTGCTGGATGGCCGGCAGGTCCAGCACATCCTGCCAGAGGCGCAGCATGGCGTGCTCCCCTTCCGTGGATGGGGGGCGGCCGGGGGGCTGGGTATTATCCGCCTCCTGTTGCGGCGTGGGCAGGGCTTCCGTGTCCAGCTTGCCGCTGGCGGTGGTGGGCAGGGCGGGCAGGTAGGCGAAGGCGGCGGGGATCATCGCCTTGGGCAAAAGGGTGGCAAGCCGGCGGCGCAGGGCAGCCAGCGGCGGCGCCTCCCCGGCCGGGACGAGCCAGGCGACGAGGCGGCGCGCGCTGCCCTCGCCGCGCAGGCCGATGGCGGCGGCAGCGATGCCATCGACGGCGCGCAGGGCGGCCTCGATCTCGGCCACCTCCATGCGCACGCCGTTCAGCTTGAACTGGCCGTCGGTGCGGCCGAGGAAATCGAGCTGCCCGTCCGGCCGCCAGCTTGCGCGGTCACCGGTGCGGTAGAGCCTTTCTCCACCGAAGGGATCCGGCACGAAACGCTCGTCGGTCAGTTCCGGACGGCCGACATAGCCTTGCGCCACGGCCACGCCGCCCAGGCACAGCTCGCCTGGCACGCCGCGCGGCAGCAGGGCGCCGTGGCGGTCGAGGATGTGCATGGTGACGTTGGCGATGGGGCGGCCGATGCTGGGCGCCTCGCGGCCAGGGCCGATGGTGGCTTCACTGACATAGACGGTGGCCTCGGTGGGGCCATAGGCGTTGATCAGGCGCAGGCCGGGCCGGGCCGCGAGCAGGCGGTCTGCCAGGGCGCGGGTGAGCGCCTCACCGATGGTGACGACGGTGGTGGTGCCCTGCGGCAGGCCGCCGGCGCGCAGCACGGCCTCCAGGATGGTGGGGCTGCCGCTGACCGTTCGTACCTCGGCGCGCAGGGGGGAACGTGTCAGGGCGGGCAGGTTTTCCGCCACCAGCAGCCGGCCGCCGGAGACCAGCGGGGCGAACAACTCGAACAGCGAGACATCGAAGGTGAGCGCGGTGGAGAAGAACATGCCGCGGCACGCCTCCTCCCCCAAGGTGCCGGCGGCGTGCAGCGCGAGGTTGGCGATGCTGCGCTGGCTGACGGCCACGCCCTTCGGCCGGCCGGTGGAGCCGGAGGTGAACAGCACATAGGCGGTATCGCCCGGCAGGGCCGCGGGCAGCGCATCGACCGGCACGGCGGGGCCGGCGAGATCGAGGCGCAGCTCGGCAAGGCCCAGGCCGCAGGGGGCATCGGCCAGCAGCAGCATGGCGCCGGCATCCTGCAGCGCCTGGCGCTGGCGCGCGGCCGGGTGGGTGGGGTCGAGCGGCAGGAAGGCGGCGCCGAGGCGGTGGATGGCGAGCAAGGCCGCGACCAGCGTGGCGTTGCGCGCCAGGCGCAGCCCGATCACGGCGCCACGCCCGACCCCGGCGGCGGCGAGGCGGCCGGCAATGGCCTCGGCGCGGGCGAGCAGGCTGCGATAGTCCAGCGCCTCCTGCCCATCCTGCACCGCGATGGCATCCGGGGTGCGGGCGGCCTGGGCGGCGATCAAGGCAGGCAGGGTGGCGGGTTCCGGCAGGGCCAGGGCGGGGCCGCGGCCGAGGGCGAGCAGCGCGGTCGCATCCTCCGGCGGCAGGATGCGCAGCGCGCTGGCGGGGGTGGCGAGGGTGGCGGGGGCATCGGCCAGCAGGCACGCCCAGGCAGCAGCAATGCCTTCACGCACCGGGGGCGGCAGGTTGGACGCGAAGGCGAGGCGGGGCGCCGTGCCATCGAGATGCACGGTGACCGCCGGAGCTTCGGCTGGCGCGCCGGGGCGCAGGGCGGCGGCGGCCTGGTGCAGCCAGGCGCCGAGCCGGGTGGTGGCGGGGAGCGCCAGGGCGAGGCCATGGGTGGCACCGCCCTGCTCCACCGCGACGAACACCGCCTCGCCGAGCCGATCCTGCACGCGTGACGCGGCGAGCGCGGCGAGGGCGGCGGCGAGGGCTGGCACGGGCAGGCACAGCAGCGCGGCAAGGGTGGCGAGGTCTGCGGGCGCCGGGGCGGCGGGCTCGGGCTGGGCCTCCTGACGGGTGAGAGCCGCGACGATGGCGGATTGCAGCTGCGCCGCCTCGGCGGGGGGCAGCAGGGCCGGATCGTGATCGAGCGAGAGCGCAAGGTCGTCGCCCTCTTCGCGGACCACAACCATCAGCGGGGCACTGGGGCCGTGATGGCGCGCAACCACTGGCCAGCCGGTTTCCACGGCGGGGAGGTAGTTGAACTGTGCATCGGCCAGCGGGCCGCCGCCGGGCCGCGGGGCGATGCCGCGCAGCGGAAGCCGGCCATGGCGGAAGTCGGCCGCCAGCCGGGTGCCGAGGCGCAGGGCAAGCTCGGCCACCGGCGCGTGCAACGCATCCGCCACCAGCGGCAGGCCGGTGGCGAAGCTGCCGATGGTGTCACGAAAGCGCGCGCCGGGGCGCAGATCCACCTGCACGCTCAACGCCACTTCATCCCGGCCGAAATGCCGGCCGAGGGCGTGGGCCGTGGCCGCCAGGGCGAGGCGCGGCAGAGTGGTGCCGGCCTGGGCCGCGCGGGCCCGGGGGCCGGCCGCGGCGAAGCGGTATTGCGGCGTGGTGGCGGTGGCGGCCACGCTGGCGCCGGGGAAGAGCAAGGGCGGCAGGGTGGCCAGCCGGGCCTGCCAGTGGCGGTGCGCAGCCTGCTGGGCCGGTTCCGGCAGGGCGAAGGCACGAACGGCATCGTCCAGGGCGGCAGGCGCGGGCGGCGCGGGCGCACCCGCCTCCAGCGCCCGCAGATGGGCAGATAGACGGCGCGCCAAAGCGGCCGCGCCGGGGGCATCGCAGACCACCTGGGTGATGAAGCGGGCCCAGAGATGGCGTTCCGGCGCCAGGCGCAGCAGGGTACATTCAAAGGGCGAGGCACCCTCGGGATCGATGGGGTGCCGGCACTGCGACGAGAACCACGCCAGCGCCGCTTCCTCCGGGTTCGGTTCGGCCGAAAGATCGATCAGGGGGCAGCTGGTGCTGGGCGTGGCCGGCACCAGCACCGGCGCACGGCCGTGCAGGGCCACGCGGCGGTGCAGCGACTCCGCCTCAGCAACGGCGCGGGCCAATGCCTGGCGGAAGCGCCCGATGTCGAGCGGGCCATCGATCGCATGCAACTCCGCCCGCAGGCTGGGGGCGCCGCTGCCGCGCAGGCGATCCAGCATCCAGAGCTCATGCTGCACCGGCAGGAGGGGCCAGCTGGCCGGGCGCATGTCGTTCATGGATGGGTCCGTCGCTCCGGGCAGACGCTGATCAGGTGATGAGCGGTCACCTGCCATACCGTGGTGGCGTGATCGAGCCGTAAACGCCGCTGGCGGGTGCCCGCGGCGGGCGCCGCCTCAGGCCAGCAGCCCTGCCAGGGCGCCGCTGGTGCAGGTGGCCAAGGTGCCTGAGAGGATGGCGCGCAGGCCGAGCGCCACGATCTCGTCCCGCCGCTCCGGCACCATGGCGCCCATGCCGCCGATCAGGATGCCCAGGCTGCCGAAATTGGCGAAGCCGCACATGGCGTAGGTGAGGATCAGGCGGCTGTGCGGGGAGAGCGCCTCCGCCGGCGTGTTGGCCAGGCCGATATAGCTGACGAACTCGTTCAGCACCGTCTTGGTGCCCATGAGGTGCGCGGCCACGCCGGTCTCGGCCCAGGGCACGCCGATGAGCCACATCAGCGGACGGAACGGGAGGGCGAACAGGCCCTGCAGGGTGAGGCCCCAGGGCAGCAGGCCCAGGATGTTGTTCAGCAGGGTCACGATCGCCACCGTGACCAGCAGCACGGCGATGATGCCGGCCAGGATCGGCAGGCCCTCCGCCGTGCCCTTCACCAGGGCATCGAGGGAGCTTGCCGGCGGGTGCGGCAGGACGATGCGAGCTTCCTCGTCATTGGGGCGGAACGGCACCATCAGCGCGGCAATGGCCAGTGCGGCCGGGGTGGAGATGACGGAGGCGATCATGATGTGGCCGAGCGCATCCGGGATCACCGGGCCAAGGATGGCGGCGTAGCTCACCATCATCGTGCCGGCGATGCCGGCCAGGCCGCAGGTCATCAGCGCGAACAGCTCGCCGCGCTGCATCCGCGCCAGCCAGGGCCGGATCAGCAGCGGCGCCTCGATCATGCCGACGAAGATGTGGGTGGCCGCGCCCAGGCCCAAGGCGCCGCCGACGCCCAGCGTGCGCCGCAGCACCCAGGCAAAGCCCCTGGCCACCAGCTGCAACACGCCCCAGTGGAACAACAGTGCCGCCAAGGCCGAAATCACCAGCACCAGCGGCAAGGCCCGGAACGCCAGCACGAAGGCCGCGCCCGGAAACGGCTCCGCGAATGGAAAGGGCGGGCCGCCGAGATAACCGAACACAAACCGCGTGCCGGCATCGGTCGCCGTCTGCAGCGCATGCACCGCATCGTTCAATGCCAGCACCGCCCTGGTCGCCGGCGGAAACCCGATCAGCACCAGCGCCAAAGCCAACTGCAACGCCATCCCGCCCGCCACCGTGCGCCACGGCACCGCCCGCCGGTCCTCGCTCAACCCCCACGCGACCGCAAGCACCACCCCGATGCCTGCGATGGGGAGAAGGCTGCTCAGCATGGGCGGGGGGCGGCGGAAGGGAAGGGAAGGCCAGGGGCTTTGCCCCTGGACCCCACTGGGGCCTTAGGCCCCAGACCCCTCGACTTATTCCGCCTTCGGCGGGGAGGGGCCGTCGAGGCGGTGGAGAGACCCGGGCGGCCCCTCCCCG
>CANHKG010000043.1 GCA_947460455.1 Rhodospirillales bacterium
AGCTCTGCCGCGCCCCCGGCCTCACCCCCGGCGAGGTGATGCAGGCCTGGTTCGCCTTCGGCGAGAACGCCGAGGTGGCCGATGCCGGTGAGGCCGGCTGGCAAAGCGGTACCGAACTGGCCGATTTCGCCGACCGCCCCGCCGGCGACGAAGACCGCGACTGGCGCGCACTGGACCCCCGCCGCGACGACGGCGACGAAGAAGACGATGAATAGGCAGGCAGAGTGAGCCTTATCCTCGCCAGCGTCCCCGCCACCGGCGCCCTGCCGCTCGGTCGCGCCCGCCTGCTGCACGCCGCCCACACCGAAGCCCGCCGCCTCGGCGCCCGCTTCGTGCTGGCCATCGACGACACGCTGCTTGCAGGCAAGGGGGCACCCCGCCAAGGCTCCCCGCCCGACGACCTCGCCTGGCTCGGCCTCGAGTGGGACGACAGCTTCCGCCGCAGCGACCACACCGAACGCTACGAAGCCGCCGCCGCCGAGTTGGAAAAGCTGGGCCGCCTCTACCCCTGCTTCGAACACCCCGACGAGCTGCGCGCCAAGGCCGAGCGCCAGCGCCGCAACGGCCGCCCCGTGCTCTACGACCGCGCCATGCTCCGCCTCACCCCCGCCCAGCGCGAGGCCGCGGAAGCCGGCGGCAAGCGCCCGCACTGGCGCTTCCTCCTCACCGACAACGTGCTCTCCTGGCCCGATACCCGCCTGGGCCGCTGCGACATCGCCCTGCCCACCATGTCCGACCCCATCCTGCGCGACGAGGAAGGCCGCATCGACCCCGCCCTGGCGCAGGCGGCGGACGACCGGGCCCTCGCCGTCACCCACATCGTCTCCGGCGAGGAGCTGCTGGCCACCACCGCCATCCACCTGGACCTGCTGGACGCGCTCGGCGCCGCGCGGCGCACCCTCACCCACCTGCGCGCGCCGCTCGACGAGGACAAGCGCCGCCTGATGGGCCAATCCCTGCACGCCATGCGCCAGGACGGCATGGCGCCGGCCGGCCTGCGCGCCTGGTTCGCCACCATGGCCAAGGGCCGCAAACCCCGCGCCGAGATCGCCGACTTGCTCGCCGCCAACCGCCGCGCCCTGGCCGACATCCCCTTCGCCGAAGTGGCCCACATGCTGCCGGGCGTGGACGAGCCCCGCTGGCTCTCCCTGCGCGGCACCATCGACCTGATCACCGAAGCCCGCCTCTCCGACGACAACGACGAGGCCTGACCCCCGCCGGCTGGCAGCCCCTTGCCCCGGGTGCCAACAGGTTCCATCTTCCCGGGTCTGACCTGATTGCGCCGGACCAAGGGATGATCCACTACAACCTGCGTTGCGACGAAGGCCACGAGTTCGACAGCTGGTTCAACAACTCGGCCAGCTTCGAGAAGCAGGCGAAGCGCGGCCTGCTGGAATGCCCCCATTGCGGCACCACCAAGGTGGACCGCGCGCTGATGGCCCCCAACGTGCCCCGCAAGGGCCGCATCACCGCCGACGCGCCGCCCCCGACCGCCGCCACCCCCCCGGTCCCGAGCGCCCAGGCCCTGGACAAGGCCGCCGAACACATGCCGGACCACATCCGCGCCATGCTGCAGAAACTGCGCTCGGAAGTGGAAAAGAACTGCGACTACGTCGGCCCCGAATTCGCCGAGGAAGCCCGCCGCATCGCCAAAGGCGAAACCGACCCCCGCGGCATCTACGGCGAAACCACCCCCGAAGAAGCCGAAGCCCTCGCCGAAGAAGGCATCGACATCGCCCGCATCCCCTGGGTGCCGCGCGCGGACGGGTAGAAGCGCCAGGGCTTCGCCCTGGAACCCAGTCAGGGGCTTCGCCCCCGACACCCCCACCAGGGACCTGAGGTCCCTGGACCCACAATAGTTCCGCCTTCGGCGGGGAGGGGCCGCCCGGGTCTCTCCACCGCCTCGACGGCCCCTCCCCGCCGAAGGCGGAAAAAGTATCGGGGTCTGGGGCCTAAGGCCCCAGTGGGGTACAGGGGCAAAGCCCCTGCTTGGGGGCCCGGGGGCGAAAGCCCCCGGCACTTCACCCCAACCGCAGCGGCAACCGGCGCAGGCCGCGCAGGGTGTTGTTGTAGCGGCGTTCCGGTGGGCCGGCGGGCGCCAGCCGGGTCACGCGGCGGGCCAGGGCGGCGAGCATGGCTTCGCCTTCCAGCCGCGCCAGGATCTGGCCCACGCACATATGGATCCCGGCGCCGAACCCCACGTGGCCGGCGGCGGAGCGGGTGATGTCGAACCGGTCCGGGTCCGGGAACTTGCGCGGATCGCGGTTGGCCGCGGCCAGGAACATCAGCACCTTGGTCCCTTCCGGCAGCGCCACGCCGCCCAGCTCCACGTCGCACCCGGTGGTGCGGAAGAAGGTCTGCACCGGGGATTCGAAGCGGATCGCCTCCTCGAACGCCCCGCGCGCCAGGCCGGGGTTGGCGTGCAGCAGCGCCCATTGCTCGGGGTGGGTGGCCAGGCACGACAGCGCCGCGCCGAGCCCGTTCACCGTGGTATCCACCCCGGCGGAAAGCAGCGCCCGCACCAGCAATGGGGCTTCCTCGTGGGTGATCTCCCCGGCATCGGCGGCTTCGTGGATGATCGCCCCGATCCCGTCGGGCCGCAGCCGGTCGCGCTGCGATTGCCGTGTGGCCCAGGCGGCCAGGGGCGGCAACTCGGCCACGGAGGCGGCGAGCAGGTCGTTATCCGGGCCCATGGAATTGAACACGAAATTGCCGAAGGGCAGCAGGTTCTCCCGCCCTTCCGGCTCCATCCCCAGCGCATCCGGGAACACGCCCAACGGATAGGCCTCGGCGATGTCGGCGATCCCGTCGATCTCGCCGCGCGCCAGCAGGGTTTCCACCAGCGCCTCCGCCGCCGCCTCGAAGCGCGGCCGCAGCGCGCGCACCACGGCGGGGGAAAGAGCCCGGTTGAGCACCGCGCGGCGCTGGCCGTGCAGCGGCGGGTCGATTTCCAGGATCATGCCGGGCCCGCGCAGCGGCGGATGCGCCACGTAGTCGCGCAGCCCCACCCCGCGGCCAGAGGGAAAGCGCTGCCAGTCCATCAGCACGGCCTGCACCTCGGCATGCCGCCCGATTCCCACCACCGGCCGCCCACCCGTCAGGTTGTGCGCCTCCAGCACCGGCAGCCGCACCACCGGCGCGGTTTCGCGCACCAGGGCATGGCCGGGATAGGGGTCATCGAAGAAGGCGAGGCTGAACGGGTCGATCCCGACCGCCGGCACGCCCGCAAGTTCCGCCATATGTGGCCCTCCCCCGGCATTCAAGCCGCGGGGAAAGGCCCGGGCAAGCTCAGGCCGCCAACCTCAACGGATTGGCCGTCGCCGCCAAGCGCACCACGATCGGGTGATGGTCGGAAGAAGCGCGGCCCAGCACCGCCGTGCCCAGGCAATCCAGCCCACGCACCAGGCAGCGATCGATCCGCAGCGGCACCATGTCCACGCAGCGATGCGTCGGCTCGCGCGGCCCCACATCCCGGAAGCCCGGCAGCAGGCACGGCCCCACCAGGTTGAAATCGCCCAGCACGGCGGCCCGGTCCGGCAGCGCGGCGGCAATCCGCCACAGCTGGCGCCGGTTCAGCACCTGCCCGTGGGAGAGATGCACGTTCGCCACCGCGAAATCGCCCATGTCCAACACCATGCCGATGCGGCGGAACATCGCGCCCTGCGGCAGCGGCACCACGCGGGGCGCCTCCACCGGCGCGCGCTTGGTCCACACCGCCAGCCCATGCACCCGGCCGGGCTGCAACCGGCGCAGATAATGCCCGCCCACCAGGGCCGGCAGCCGGTCGATCGCCTCGGTGGCTTCCTGCATCAGCAGCACGTCGGGCTGCTCACGCTCCACCAGCTGTGCCACCTCGTCGGCCGAGGCGCCAATCAGGCGCAGCAGGTTCCAGCTGATGATTTTCATGGGTCTGTCACATAGGAAACTCCGGCGCCCACCGCCATGTTCATCATGCCGCAGTGCAGCAGGGGCGCAATGCGGAATCCGCGCGGCTTCCTTTACGCGTCTGTAATCAGAGCGCATCGCTTGCCTCCTTCGCTGCCCACGTCCACATACGCAACGCGGGAACGGAGAGCAGGATGCACGCGCAATCGGTCGACGCGGCGGAAATCGCCCGCTTCAACGCGCTGGCCGCCGATTGGTGGGATCCGCGCGGCCCCATGCGCCCGCTGCACCAGATGAACCCCGCCCGCATCGCCTGGATCGACACCCGCCTGCGCCGCCGCTTCACCACCCCCACCCGCGTGCTGGATATCGGCTGCGGCGCCGGCCTGGCCGCGGAGGCCCTGGCCCGGCTGGGCCACAACGTCCTCGGCCTCGATGCCGCGCCCGATGCGCTGGATGCCGCCCGCGCCCATGCCGAAGGCCAGCATTTGCCCCTGGCCTACCGCCAGGCCGCCGCCGAGGAGCTGCTGGCCGAGGGCGCCCGCTTCCCCGCCATCACCGCGCTGGAGGTGATCGAGCACGTGCCCGACCCCGCCGCCTTCCTGCGCACCCTGGCCGGCCTGCTGGAGCCCGGCGGCCTGCTCTTCGTCTCCACCCTGAACCGCACCCGCCGCTCCTGGCTCACCGCCATCCTCGGCGCCGAATACGTGCTGCGCCTGCTCCCCACCGGCACGCATGATTGGAACCGCTTCCTCACCCCCGCGGAACTGGATGCCGCCCTGCGCCAGGCCGGGCTGCGCACCACGGATATCACCGGCCTCGCGCCCGACCCGTTGCGCGGCGGCTGGCACCCCACGCGCCGCCTGGCGGTGAACTACCTCGCCATGGCCCAGGGCTGAGCGTGATCGTCGGAGGCGGAATCGCCGGAGACGTGAATCACGCGCTCATACACGAGCGACGCGGCCCTGCTACCACCGAGGTTGCCCCTCGGGGCCGGCGCCGGTATGTGTGCGCCCCTTCCAGCAACCAACGGCAGCCCGCACCCTCCTATGGCCCGCATCGTGATGAAGTTTGGCGGCACCTCCGTCGCCGACCTCGACCGCATCCGCAACGTGGCCGCGCGCGTCAAGCGCGAGGTCGAGGCCGGCAATGAGGTGGCCGTGGTCGTCTCCGCCATGTCCGGCGTCACCAACACGCTGGTGAAATACTGCCAGGACCTCTCCCCCCTGCACGACGCGCGCGAATACGATGCCGTCGTCGCCACCGGGGAGAACGTCACCGCCGGCCTCACCGCCATCGCGCTGCAAACCATCGGCGTGGAAGCCCGCTCCTTCGCCGGCTGGCAGATCCCGCTGGTCACAGACGACGCGCACGGCAAGGCCCGCATCGACAGCATCGACGGCGCCACCCTCATCGCCCGCATGCAGGCCGGCCAGGTCCCGGTGGTCGCCGGCTTCCAGGGCATCGGGCCCGACAACCGCATCACCACGCTCGGCCGCGGTGGGTCAGACACCTCGGCGGTCGCACTCGCCGCAGCCCTGAAGGCCGATCGGTGCGACATCTACACCGATGTGGACGGCGTCTACACAACCGACCCCCGCATCGTGCCCAAGGCCCGCAAGCTGGCCAAGATCGCCTATGAGGAAATGCTGGAACTGGCCTCGGTAGGGGCCAAGGTGCTGCAAACCCGCTCCGTGGAACTCGCCATGAAGGAGCGGGTGCGCGTGCAGGTGCTGTCGAGCTTCGGCGAGGAAACGGGGGCCAGCCTGCCAGGCACCCTGGTGGTGGACGAGGAAGAGATCATGGAAAAGGCTCTGGTGGCCGGCGTCGCCTATTCGCGTGACGAGGCCAAGATCACCATCCGCCGGGTGCCAGACCGCCCCGGCATCGCGGCCGCCATCTTCGGCCCGCTGTCGGATGCCAACGTGAACGTGGACATGATCGTCCAGAACGTCTCGGCCGACGCCACCACGGACATGACCTTCACCATCGGCCGCACCGACCTGCCGCGCGCCCAGGCCGTGCTGGCCGAACACAAGGAAGAAATCGGCTACACCGAACTGCTGTCTGACCCCGACGTGGCCAAGATCAGCGTCGTCGGCGTTGGCATGCGCAGCCATGCCGGCGTGGCCCGCACCATGTTCTCGGCGCTCGCTGCCAAGGGCATCAACATCCAGGTGATCAGCACCAGCGAGATCAAGGTATCCGTCCTCATCGGCGCCGAGTACACGGAACTGGCGGTGCGGGCCCTGCACACCGCCTACGGGCTCGACGCCGCCTGAAGGAAACGTTGCCCGCGCCTCTGCGGAACGTTACCGTATCGTTCTTCTCCCGGCATATCCGGGCGGAACCGGCTGGGAGTGGCTGCGCATGACCGAGATCACCAACGAAGCCCGCGCCGCCGCCCGCGCCCAGCTGGACCGCCTCTGGGCCCGCGGCCGAGACTTCCTCGGCACCGACTACGCCATCCTGGCCGGCGCCATGAGCTGGGTGAGCGAGCGCCACCTCGTCTCCGCCATTTCCAACGCCGGCGGCTTCGGCGTCATCGCCTGCGGCTCCATGGGGCCAGACCTGCTGGCGCGCGAAATCGCCGCCACCCAGGCGCTCACCAGCAAGCCCTTCGGCGTCAACCTCATCACCATGCACCCGCAGCTCGATGACCTCGTGCGCGTCTGCCTGGAAGCGAAAGTCAGCCACGTGGTGCTGGCCGGCGGCATCCCCCCCGGCGGCGCCGTGCGCGCGGTAAAGGATGGCGGCGCCAAGCTGATCGCCTTCGCCCCCGCCCTGGTCCTGGCCAAGCGCCTCGTCCGCTCCGGCGCGGATGCCATCATCATCGAGGGCAGCGAGGCCGGCGGCCATATCGGCCCCGTCTCCCTCACCGTCCTGGCCCAGGAAATCCTGCCCCACATGCGCGACGTGCCGGTCTTCGTCGCCGGCGGCATCGGCCGGGGCGAGGCGATCCTCTCCTACCTGGAGATGGGGGCCTCCGGCGCCCAGCTCGGCACCCGCTTCGCCGCCTCCGCCGAAAGCGTCGCCCACGAGAACTTCAAGAAAGCCTTCGTCCGCGCCAACGCCCGCGACGCCCTGCCCAGCATCCAGCTGGACGAGCGCTTCCCGGTCATCCCCGTGCGCGGCCTGGCCAATGCCGGCACCAAGAAGTTCCTGGAACACCAGGCCGAAACCCTCAAGCGCTTCCAGTCCGGCGAACTCACCAAGGAAGCCGCCCAGCTCGCCATCGAGCATTTCTGGGCCGGCGCCCTGCGTCGTGCCGTGGTGGATGGCGATGTGGAAACCGGCTCCGTCATGGCCGGCCAGTCCGTCGGCATGGTCACCTCCATCCAAACCACGGCAGACATCATCGCCGAACTGGTCGACCAGGCCGTCACCGCGCTGGCGCTGCGCCACGCAGCCTAGGAAGCAAGCCGTTCTTTTTTGAAAAAAAGAACCAAAAAACTTTTCCTACTTGCGCCGAAGCCTCCACAACTATCCTCGGTGCAGTTATTGAAAGTCTTTTTGCTTCTTTTTCTTCAGAAAAAGAAGAATCCTTTCTTCCTTCCCTCACCACCCCCGCAGGTAACGTTTTCGTGATCGCCGCGGCGCGATTTCCCCGCGCCGCGTTCTGCCCTATCTCCGAAACATGTCCACGCCGCGCCGCCTTCTGGCCCGGCTGCGCGACCTCATGGCGCGCGGCACGGCGCCGATGCCGGAGCTTGTCCGCCTTGTCGCGGCCGAGTTGGTCACCGAGGTGTGCTCGATCTACGTCATGCGCCCCGGCGAGGTGCTGGAGCTGGCCGCCACCGAGGGCCTGCGCGCAGAGGCCGTCGGCACCACCCGCCTGAGGGTGGGGGAAGGCATCATCGGCCTCGCCGCCGCCACCCAGCTGCCGCAGAACCTGGCCGACGCCCAGAACCACCCCGCCTTCGCCTGGCGCCCGGAAACCGGCGAGGATCTCTACGCCTCCATGCTCGCCGTGCCCGTCCGCCGCGCCGGTCGCACCCTGGGCGTGCTCGCCGTGCAGAACCGCACCCCGCGCAACTACGACGCGGATGAGGTGGAGGTGGTGGAGACGGTGGCGATGCTGCTGGCGGAGCTACTTGCCGCCCACGTGGCCGAAGCCGGCGAGCAGGCCCTGGTCGATACCCTGCCGCGCCGCTTCTCCGCCGTGCCGCTCGCCCCCGGCGTGGCCATCGGCCCCATCCTGGTCAACGGCCCCGCCGCCGCGCCCCGCCGCCTGCTCGCCGAAGACCCGGCCCAGGAACTCGCCCGGCTCGATGCAGCCGTGGTCCGCATGCAGCAAGGCATCGACGACCTGATCGCCGCCGGACTGCCGGATGCAGCCACCACCAAGCCGGATGCCGTCGCCTCGCGCGAAATCCTGGATGCCTACAAGCTGGTCGCCGCCGACAGCGGCTGGCTGAAGCGCGTGGCCGATGCCGTGCGCGGCGGCCTCTCCGCCGAAGCCGCCGTCCACCGCATCGCCGCCGATTTGCGCGACCGCATGCGCCGCGTGACCGACCCCTATTTGCGCGAACGCCTGGCCGATATCGAGGATATGGTCGGCCGCCTGCTCGCCGCCCTGGATGGCGGGGAGGCAGCCCCCGTGCCCCCCGGCGCCATCCTGATCGCCCGCCGCCTCGGCCCCGCGGAACTCCTCGCCTGGCACGCCCGCGGCATCGCCGGCGTGGTGATCGAGGAAGCCACCCCCTCCGGCCACGCCGCCATCCTCGCCCGCGCCCTCGGCCTGCCCGCCCTCGCCGCCCCGCGCGGCACGCTGGAAGCCGCCGAATCCGACGACGAGGCGGTGCTGGATGCCGATGAAGGCCAGCTCATCCTGCGCCCGGAGCAGGATGTGGTGCGCCACTACCGCCGCGCCCAGGAAGCCCGCCACGCCCGCGCCGCCAACTGGGCCGCCCTGCGCGACCGCCCCACCGCCACCGCCGACGGCACGCCCGTCGCCCTCATGCTGAATGTCGGCCTGGCCCTGGAACTCGCCCAGCTCGATGCCACCGGCGCGGCCGGCATCGGCCTGTTCCGCACCGAAATCGCCATGCTCGCCCGCGGCGCCATCGCGGATACCGCCGAGCAGGCCGCCGTCTATGCCCGCGTGCTGGATGCCGCCGGCCCCCGCCCGGTGCTGTTCCGCACGCTCGATCTCGGCGGCGACAAGCTGCTGCCCGGCAGCGCACCCACGGAAGAAAACCCGGCCATGGGCTGGCGCTCGCTGCGCGTCGGCCTCGATCGCCCGGCCCTGCTGCGCCGCCAGCTGCGCGCCCTGCTGCTCGCCGCCGGCGGGCGGGACCTCTCGGTGATGTTCCCCATGGTGGCCACCGTGGCCGAATTCCGCGCCGCCCGCGCCCTGCTGCGCGCCGAAGCCGCCCGCGTCCGCCCCGCCCCGGCCCGCCTCAGCATCGGCACCATGCTCGAAATCCCGGCCCTGATGTGGCAGCTCGATGCCCTGCTGCCAGAGGTGGATTTCATCTCCGTCGGCACCAACGACCTGCTGCAATTCCTCTTCGCCGCCGATCGCGGCACCCCGGGCCTGGCCGCCCGCTACGACCTGCTCTCCGCCCCGGTGCTCGACCTGCTGGCCCAGCTGGTGGAAGCCTGCGGCCGCGCCGGCGTGCCCCTCTCGGTCTGCGGAGAGCATGCCGGCCGCCCGCTGGAGGCGCTGGCGATGGTCGGCCTCGGCATCACCTCCCTGTCCATGCCCGCCTCGGGCGTGCTGCCGGTGAAAGCCGCCCTGGCCGCGCTGGACCTGCCCGCCCTGCGCAACCTGCTGGCCGCCCTGCGCCGCACCCGGGATGGCGCCGCCAGCCTGCGCGAACCCATCGCCGCCTGGGCCCGGGAGCACGGCCTGCCGGTGTGACTCAGCCAAAAAGGATGCATTTCGTGACAATCTGGTGAATCAGGCGATTCAAATGGCTTGCTCGTCGGCCTGCGATTCAATCGTCAGGAAACACCATCTGACCCTTTGAAAAACCCAAGCCCCAACTGCAAGTCTTACCCCCACCCCGTACGGGATAGCCCTGCAAGGCGGTTGGCAAGCGCCGCCCGGCCGTCTAGAACCGCCGGGACGGGGGTCCGAAGCCGGAGCGGAGAGGTTTCCGGTAACGTAACGGATTGCGTGGGGTCGTGCTGTTCAATCGCGGAACAAATCGAGGCGGGCGGCAAGGCACCGCTGCGCCGGGTGAAGACGCCACCGAGGAAGCCCGCATTGTCGGCGCCGAGCTGGCTGCAGCGCGCGAGCGCCTGGGCTGGACCCTGCCCGACATCGCCGCCCATCTGCGCATCCGCAAGCCCTACCTCGCCGCCATCGAGCAGGGGCAGCTGAACGAGCTGCCCGGCAACGCCTACGCCCTCGGCTTCGTGCGCACCTACGCCAAGTCCCTCGGCCTGGACCCGGACGACGTCGCCCGCCGCTTCCGCCCAGAGGTGAAGCAGGCCGCCCGAAAGCCCGAACTCGCCTTCCCCGCCCCGGTGCCGGAGCGCGGCATCCCCACCGGCGCCGTCGTCCTGCTCGGCTCCATGCTCTGCATCGGCGCCTATATCGGCTGGTACAAGGCCAGCGGCGACAAGCCGGGCACCGAACCCGTCCGCGCCGTGCCGGAGCGCCTGGCCGAACTGGCCCCCCAGCCCTCCATCCCCACGCCCCGCCCCGCCGCGGCCGAAACCGCCCCCCTCCCCGGCGCACCCCTGACATCCACCGCCCCCAGCGCCGTGGCCGCCGCACCCGCACCCACCGTCGCCACGCCGCCCGCCAGCCCCAGCTCGGCCCAGGCCGCCCTGCCCGACGGCACCCGCATCCTGCTGCGCGCCAAGGCGGAAGCCTGGATCCAGGTGCGCGACCGCCAGGGCCAGGTCCTCCTCAACCGCGTCCTGCGCCCCGGCGAAACCTGGCCCGTGCCAGCCAAGCTCCAGCTCCTCCTCACCACCGGCAACGCCGGCGGCACGGAACTCCTGGTCGACGGCACCGCCACCCCCTCCCTGGGCGCCGACGGCGCCGTCCGCCGCGACCTGCCCCTCGATGCCGACGCCATCCGCGACGGCAAACTCACCCCCACCCTCGCCGCCGTCCCCCCGCCCCGCCCGGCCACGCCGGCACCGCGGACCCAGTAAGGCAAGGCGAGGGGCTCTGCCCGTCGCGGCGCGAAGCCGCGCCACGGAGACCCCGCTGGGGCCTTAGGCCCCAGACCCCGATACTTTTTCCGCCTTCGGCGGGAAGGGGCCGTCGAGGCGGTGGAGAGACCCGGACGGCCCCTCCCCGCCGAAGGCGGAACGAATGTGGGTCCAGGGACCTCAGGTCCCTGGCGGGTCCAGGGCAGAGCCCTGGCCTTGCCTTCCTCCCCCACGCGCCGCGCGGTATAGGGGCGTGTCAGTTGTCGGAGCAGTTCATGAGCTACCGTCCCTACCAGCACATCGAGCGTCGCAAGTCGCGCCAGATCCACGTGGGCTCGGTCCCGGTCGGCGGCGGCGCCCCGATCACGGTCCAGACCATGACCAACACCCCCACCACGGATGTGGCCGCCACCGTCGCCCAGATCCAGCGCGCCGAGCGCGCCGGCGTGGACATCGTGCGCGTCTCCTGCCCGGATCAGGAAAGCGCCCTGGCGCTGAAGGACATCATCCGCCAGGTGGAAGTCCCGGTCGTCGCCGACATCCACTTCCACTACAAGCGCGCCATCGAGGCCGCGCAGAGCGGCGCCGCCTGCCTGCGCATCAACCCCGGCAACATCGGCAGCCCGGAGCGTGTGCGCGAGGTCATCAAGGCCGCCCGCGACCATAATTGCTCCATGCGCATCGGCGTCAACGCCGGCAGCCTGGAAAAGCACCTGCTGGAAAAATACGGCGAACCCAACCCGGAAGCCCTGGTCGAGAGCGCCCTGGAGCACGCCAAGATCCTGCAGGACCACGACTTTCACGAGTTCAAGATCAGCGTGAAGGCCAGCGACGTGTTCATGGCCGTCGCCGCCTACCAGCAGCTGGCGGAGGTCTGCGACCACCCGCTGCACATCGGCATCACCGAAGCCGGCGGCAAGCGCACCGGCACGGTGAAGTCCGCCATCGGCCTGGGCAACCTGCTCTGGGCCGGCATCGGCGACACCCTGCGCGTCTCCCTCTCCGCGGAACCGGAGGAGGAAGTGCATGTGGGCTGGGAGATGCTGAAATCCCTGGGCCTGCGCCACCGCGGCGTCAAGATCATCTCCTGCCCATCCTGCGCCCGCCAGGGCTTCAACGTCATCGAGACGGTCGCCACGCTGGAAGACCGCCTCGCCCACATCGAAACCCCGATCTCGCTCTCCATCATCGGCTGCGTCGTGAACGGCCCCGGCGAGGCGCTGATGACCGATATCGGCGTCACCGGCGGCGGCAACCACCGCCACATGGTCTACAACGCCGGCAAGACCGACCACACGGTGGACGGCCAAAGCATGGTCGAGCACATCGTGGAGCTGGTCGAAGCCAAGGCCAAAACCATCCAGGCCGAGCTGGACGCCCAGAAAGCCGCCGCCCGCGCCGCCGAGTAGCCCGCACCGGGCATGCCGCTCGACATCGCCCTCACCCGCGACGCGGCAAAGGAGCTGGCCCGCCTGCCGGCCACCGACCGCGAGCGGGTGGAGCGACGGATCGAAGCCTACGCCGAAGCGCCCGAAGCGCCAGGTCACGACGTGATCGCCCTGGCCGGCGCCCGCGGCCTCTATCGCCTTCGCTCCGGCGACTGGCGCGTGATATTCGAACTGGAGGAGGAGAGGATGCGTATCCTCTCCGTCAAGCACCGCCGGGAGGCATACCGATGACCGCGGACGGCAACGCCCTGGCCCGCGAACTGGAGGAGATGGAGGACCAGCGCGACGCGCTCGGCGCCATTCTCGCCCGCATCCGCGCCGCCAACCAGGAATCCCTCCCGTGGGCCATGGCCAAGCGCTTCTCCGCCGGCGAGCCCCCCCTGCGCGTCTGGCGCGAGCACCGCGGGCTGGATCAGGCCACTCTGTCCGCCCAATCCAGCGTCGCTCCCGCCATCATCACCGCCATCGAACAGGGCGCCGAACCCGGCCTGCGCGATGCCGCCGCTCTCGCCCGCACGCTCGGCCTCGACGCCGAAGACCTCCTGCCCTGGCGGCAGGACTGACAGGAATCCACCGTGACCGAATCCCAACCCCGCAAGCCCGCCCCCAATGACGGTCAGACCGTGCGCAGCACGAGGGTCCAGCCCGTCCGCGGCACCCACGACCTCATCGGCGAGTCCGCGCGGCGCCATTTCCACGTCATCGAAACCGCCCGCCGCGTCGCCGCCACCTACGGCTTCGACGAATGGTCCACCCCCATCTTCGAGGAAACCGCCGTCTTCGCCCGCGGCTTGGGTGACACGTCGGATGTCGTGATGAAGGAGATGTATTCCTTCACCGATCGCGGCGGCGAATCCCTCACCCTGCGCCCGGAAGCCACCGCCGGCGTCTGCCGCGCCCTGGTCACCAACGGCCTCACGCAAAGCCTGCCGCAGAAGGTCTTCTACACCGGCCCGATGTTCCGCTACGAACGCCCGCAGAAGGGCCGCTACCGCCAGTTCCACCAGATCGACGTGGAAGTCCTCGGCAGCCCCGAACCCCTGGCCGACGCCGAAGTCATCGCCTGCGGCTGGTCCATCCTCCAGGCCCTCGGCGTCGCCCAGGATGTGGTGCTGGAACTCAACACCCTGGGCGACCGCGAAAGCCGCATGGCCTACCGCGAGGCCCTCATCGCCTACTTCTCCACCCACAAGGAAGCGCTCTCGGAAGACAGCCGCCTCCGCCTGGAACGCAACCCGCTCCGGGTCGTCGACAGCAAGGACCCCGGCGACAAGGCCATCGTCGCCGATGCCCCCACCATCCACCCCTACCTCAACGAGCACTCCGCCGCCTTCTACGGCAAGCTGCGCGAACACCTCGCCCGCATCGGCGTCCCCGTGGTGGAAAACCCCCGCATCGTCCGGGGTCTCGACTACTACAGCCACACCGCCTTCGAATTCGTCACCTCCCAGCTCGGCGCCCAGGGCACCGTCCTCGGTGGCGGCCGTTACGACGGCCTGGTGGAGGAAATGGGCGGCCCCCACACCCCCTGCGTCGGCTGGGCCGCCGGCGTCGAGCGCCTTTCCATGCTCCTCGCCCAGCCCCCCGCCGCCCCCGCCGGCATCGCCGTCATCCCCGCCGCCGAAGCCCAGGAAGGCGCCGCGCTGGATATCGTCCAGGCCCTGCGCACCGCCGGCATCCGCGCCGAAATGGCCTATCGCGGCAACCTCAAGCGCCGCATGGAACGCGCCAACAAAACCGGCGCCCACACCGCCATCATCCTCGGCGAATCCGAACTCGCCCGCGGCGTCGCCCAGGTGAAGAACCTCTCCACGGGCGACCAGCAGGAGATCGCGCTCAGCGAACTCGCGGAGAAGCTCGCCTAGGCAGCAAGGTCAACCGCGAAGGCGTCAAGAGCGCCAAGAAGGCCGCCAAGGCGCATTCCCCTGCCCCACTCTTCTCTTGGCGCCCCCTTGGCGTCCTTGGCGCCTTGGCGGTTAACCTTGCCTTCCCCCAACCCGGTTGGCACCGTCGCCCGTTGGCGCTAGGTGATGCCTCATGTCGCTCGCCCTCAAGCTAGACCGCATCGTCGCCCGCGCCGAGGAACTGCGCCACCTCCTCAACGAGGGCGTCAACGGCGAAGCCTTCACCAAGGCCTCCCGCGAACTCTCCGAGATCGAGCCCGTCGTCGCCCGCGTCGATGAGCTGCGCGCCGCCGAACAGGCTCGCGCCGACGCCCAGTCCCTGCTCGAAGACCCCGACATGAAGGAACTGGCCGAGGCCGAGCTCTACGAGCTGAAAGACCGCATCCCCGCCCTGGAACACGAAATCCGCATCGCCCTCCTCCCCCGCGACGAGGCCGACGACCGCTCCGCCATCCTGGAAATCCGCCCCGCCGCCGGCGGCGACGAAGCCGGCCTTTTCGCCGCCGAGCTCTTCGCCATGTATCAGAAATACGCCGCCACCCGCGCCTGGCGGTTCGAGGTGATGGACTACGACGACAGCGGCCTCGGCGGCATCAAGTCCGCCACCGCCGAAATCACCGGCAAATCCGTCTTCGCCCGCCTGAAATACGAATCCGGCGTCCATCGCGTGCAGCGCGTGCCCGCCACCGAAAGCCAGGGCCGCATCCACACCTCCACCGTCACCGTCGCCGTCCTCCCCGAGGCCGAGGAGGTCGATGTCCAGATCAACGAGGAAGACCTGCGCATCGACGTCTATCGCGCCTCAGGCGCCGGCGGCCAGCACGTCAACAAAACCGAAAGTGCCGTGCGCATCACCCACATCCCCACCAACACCGTGGTGGCGATGCAGGAGGAAAAGAGCCAACACAAGAACAAGGCCAAGGCGATGAAGATCCTGCGCTCGCGGATCTACGAAGCCCAACGCGCCAGCCTGCACGCCGCCCGCTCGGCCGACCGCAAAAGCCAGGTCGGCACCGGCGACCGCAGCGAACGCATCCGCACCTACAACTTCCCCCAGGGCCGCGTCAGCGACCACCGCATCGAGCTCACCCTCTACAAGATCGACCGCGTCATGCAGGGCGACCTCGACCAGTTCATCGACGCCCTCACCGCCGAAGACCAGGCCGCCCGCCTCGCCGCCGAGGAATAACCACCCGCCACCCCGTCATTGCGAGCGCAGCGAAGCAATCCAGCCCTCCGCTCCGCCGCCAGCGACGGCATGCGAAGAATGAAGGTCCTACCGCACCCCCACCCGCACCAGCCGATCCAGAAGCGGAAACCGCGCATCCAGCCAGGCATTCCCCTGCTCGAACATCCCATCCTGCCCCCCAGCCCGCATCCCCCCGCCCGAGCCCTCGCCGTAGCCGCTGTATAGCCGGTCCACCACCTCCATCCCCTCCACCACCCGCCCGAACGGCGCGAACCCCGGCTCCCAGTCGTTCTGCGCGGCATTGTCGCCCAGGTTCACGAACACCTGCGCCGCCCGCGTTCCCGGCCCGGTATTGGCAAACGCCACGAACCCCCGCGTGTTCGATTGCACCAGAACATCATCCGCAATCATCCGCCCCCGCCACGCCCGCGCCACCACAGGGTCGCCCGCAATCCCGAACTGCACCCACTTCCCCGCCACGGCCCGAAAAAACCGCGAGTCGTCGTAGTAGCCACACGACACCAGCGTAAAAAACCGATCCGCCCCCAACGGCGCCCAGGCTCGAACCACCTCAATCGCAAACCTCCCGGCAGAGGTCTCCACCAAGGCCACGAAACGCTCAGGTGCGGTCATATCCTCAAGCAAGGAAGGTCTTCTTTTTTCTGAAGAAAAAAGAAGCAAAAAAGACTTCACCCGTTTGCACCCACGCCTCCCAGTCAATATCAAAAGACTTCGTCACCAAGAAGACATACCAGAAGAACACCACCTCCGTGCCTTCTCAGCGTCCTCCGTGCCTCCGTGGTGACTCTTGCTTTCTTGCTTCGCTACCGCCCTGTGAACCGCGGCTTCCGCTTCTCCCGAAACGCCGCCGTCCCCTCCGCATAATCCTCCGTCAGCGCACTCAACACATTCTGGTCCGGGTCCATATGGCTCACGCTGTCAGCCAGCGCGAACGCCACCTTGTTCACCGTCGTCTTGCTCATCCGCACCGGCAACGGCGGCTGCTCGGCGATCCTGGAAGCGAACGCCATCGCCGCCTCCAGCGCCGCCCCATCCTCCACCACCTCCTCCACCAGCCCCCAGGCCAGTGCCGTCTCCGCCGGAATGCGATCGCTCGCCAAAATCACCGCCTGCTTCGTCCGCGCCGGCCCCATCAGCGCCACCATCCGCGGAATCGAGCCCCAGGACATGTTCATCCCCAGCTCCACCTCCGGAATCCGGAAATGCGCCCCCCGCCCGCAGAACCGGAAATCCAGCGAAACCGCCAGCGCCGCCCCGCCCCCGATCGCGAACCCCTCAATCGCCGCAATCGTCACCTGCTCCATCCGCTCCCACGCCGCGCACATCTTCGGCCCGCTGCGCTGCCGATGGATGCGCTCCGCCACGGAAGCATCCGGCCGCCGCTCGGCATCCTTCAGATCCGCCCCGGCGCTGAACGCCGTCCCGTTCCCGGTCAGGATCACCACGGAGGTCTCCAGATCGTCCTCGAAGCTCTCCGCCGCCCGCCGCAACTGCCGCATCGCCTCGGTCGAAAGCGGATTGGCCCGGATGCCCCGATCGAACCGCACCACCGCAATCCGCCCGTTCGGCCCCAGCCCCTTCTCGATGCTGATGAATTCGTCCGCCATGCCCGCCCCCCCGAATACCCGGAAAACCTAGGCCACCCCGCCCCAGCCCGAAAGCCACCCATCTCCGGCTACGTACGTAGTTATTTTCTCTTTCCATCGCTAACACATCGCGGCATGATCCTCCCCATGCAGCACATCCCCTCAACCCCCACGGCCGACCCCTTGGCGGAAGCTTTCGCGGGCCCGCGCCACAGCTGCGCCCAAATGTCCCCGCACGCCCTCGCCATCACCCTGCTGCTGCGCCTGCTCGCCTCGCTGGAATCCCTCGCCCGCGCCTGGACGCACCCCGCCCGCCCCCGCCGCCTCTACCCCCGCGGCAAGGGCCCCACCGTCCGGGACTGGATGGCCCCCTGCCATCCCACGCGCAAACTGCGCCCGTCCCCTCCCCCGCCCCCGCACTGCCCCCACGCCCGAACCGTGCGCGCGCCGCCCCTGCGTGCCCCCACGGCCAACGCAGCCACGCCCGGCCTGCGTCCCTCCCTTCTCCCGTAACGCCGACCCGCCACACCCGTGCACCCAAGCCAAAAACACCCCATCCCGGGCACACCCCACCCACGACTCAATCATTCCACTAACAAAACACTCCCTCCCCTGGCCAACCCCACCCGCCCCGCCTAGGCTCCGCCCAACCACGAAGGGGAGATCACCATGGACCTGCAACTCGCCGGCAAGCGCGCCCTCATCACCGGCGGCTCCAAGGGCATCGGCCGCGCCACCGCCGAAGTCCTCGCCGAGGAAGGCATGGACCTCCTCCTCGTCTCCCGCTCGGCCGACGTGCTGGAGGAAACCGCCAACAGCATCCGCCGCACCCGCCAGGTCCAGGTCGAAACCTTCGCCGCCGACCTCTCCCAGGAATCCGAAGTCCTCCGCCTCGCCGCGTACGCCGGCGAAATCGATGTCCTGGTCAACAACGCCGGCGCCATCCCGCCGGGCACCGTGCTGTCAGTGGATAACGAAACCTGGCGCAAAGCCTGGGACCTCAAGGTCTTCGGCTTCATCTCCCTCTGCCGCCAGCTCTACCCGCACATGGCCGCCCGCAAATCCGGCGTCATCGTCAACGTCATCGGCGCCGCCGGCGAGAAATTCCCCCCCGGCTACATCGCCGGCGCCGCCGGCAACGCCTCCCTCATGGCCTTCACCCGCGCCCTCGGCCACGGCTCGCAAAAAGACGGCATCCGCGTCGTCGGCATCAACCCCGGCGCCACCGAAACCGAACGCCAAACCATGCTCCTGCGCCACCGCGCCCAAACCGAACTCGGCGACGCCAACCGCTACCCTGAACTCCTCGCCAACAACCCCTTCGGCCGTATCGCAACCCCGCACGAGATCGGCTACGCGGTCGCGTTCCTGGCCTCCCCGCGCAGCGGCTACACCACCGGCACCATCCTCACCATCGACGGCGGGGCATAAGAAAGCGGTTCTTTTTTGAAAAAAAGAACCAAAAAACTTTCATACCTTTGCGCGGAGACTATCCCCGGCGCAAAGGTATGAAGTCTTTTTGCTTCTTTTTCTTCAGAAAAAGAAGGCCTTCCTTATCTGTTAGCCCCCGGCACCCACAGCAAATCCCCGGCGCCCTTGCCGTTCAGCCAACGCCCCAGCACGAACAAATGGTCAGACAACCGGTTGAGGTAGCGCACCACCGCCGGGTTCACCTCCTCCACGTGCGAAAGCGCCACCACCCGCCGCTCCGCCCGCCGCACCAGCGTCCGCGCCAGATGCGCATGCGCCGCCCCAGCGGTCCCGCCCGGCAGCACGAAGCTCGTCAACGCCGGCAGCTCGGCATTCATCGCCGCCACCTCCGCCTCCAACCGCAGGGAAGGCGCATCCGTCAGCCGCAGCCGCTCCCCGGCCGCGCCCGGCACGCACAGATCGGCACCCACGTCGAACAAATCGTTCATGATGCGCCCCAGCATCGCATCCGCCTCGCCATCAGCATGCAGCCGCAGCATCCCCAGCGCCGCATTGGCCTCGTCCACCTCGCCATAGGCTTCCACCCGCAGCGCATCCTTGGGCACCCGCGTGCCATCGCCCAGCGATGTCTCGCCAGTGTCCCCGCCCCGCGTCACCACCCTGTCGATCCGCACCATCGCCATCACTCCCGTCGGTTCAAAGCAATCTGAACTCGATTTCAATTTCCACAATGTCCGGCACCAGCTTTCCGTCCCGCTTGGCCGGCGTGAACTTCCAGGTCAGCGCCTGTTCCCGCGCCGCCCGGTCCAGCACGGCGGAACCGGAAGACTTCACCACCAGCGCATTGGCCACCCGCCCAGAGGTATCCACGAACAGCTGCAGCTTCACCGTGCCGGCTTCCAGCTTGCGCGCCGCCTCCAGCGGATAGCCCGGCATCCGGTTGCCGTTGTCCTGCGTGGCGGCGCGGAACCGGTTGTTCTCGGGGTCCAGCAGGTCGGCATGCGGCGGCTTGCCGGCATCCCACAGCCGCACCGCCGGCGGCGCCCCGCTGCTCGGCGGAGGGGCGGAAGGCAGCGCGATCCGCGGCATCGGCGGCGCCGGCGGCAGCTCCGGCGCCTGCGCCACCACCGGCGGCGGCGGCAAGGGCGGCAATGGGGGCAGCGGCGGCGCCGTCTCCTCCGGCTCCTCGGGCGGCGGCGGCTGTTCCGGCTGGGGCGGCGGTGCGGCCTCCGCCGCCGGTTCCTGCTTCTGCTCCGGCTGCGGCGGCATGGGTGGCTCCGGCGAAGGGCTTGCCTCCTCGTCCTTCTCCGGCCGCACCGTCTCGCCGCCCTCGCCCAGCACCACTTCCACGATCGCCGGCTCCAGCGGCGCCTCCGCCAGCTTGCGCCCCACCAGGCCCGGCCCCAGCAGCAGGCCCAGCCACAGCGCCGCATGCAGCAGCAGCGAGGCAACGCCCCATAACCGCAGCCGCGCCGCCCCCGTCACGGCGGCAGCAGCCCCGGCCGATCGCTCAGCCCATAGGGTAGCCCAAACGCCGAAGCCGCCGCCGGCAGCACGTCTGCCGGCACGCCATCCGCCACGATCCGCCCGCCATCCACCACCACCATCCGGGTCGCATGGTGCAACGCCAGCCCAATATCGTGCAGCACCGCCACCACACAGGCCCCCGCCCCCGCCCGCCCACGCAGCAGCGCCATCACCTCATGCCCTGCCGCCGGATCCAGATCCGCCGCCGGCTCGTCCAGCAGCAGCACGGAAGGGGCGCCGGCCAGCACCCGCGCCAACATCACCCGCCGCTGCTGCCCGCCCGAGAGCCGGTCGATCCGCGCACCCCGCAACGCCGAAAGCCCGCAAGCCCGGATCGCCGCCTCCACCGCCTCGCCACCGTCATCGCCATGCGGCACCCGCCCCAGCGCCACCACCTCTGCCACACTCATCCCCCAGGCACACCGCGCCCCCTGCGGCAGCCAGGCCACCCGCACCGGATCAGGCTGCCCGCCCGGCAGCAGCCCGGCCAATGCCCGCAGCAAAGTGGACTTGCCCGCCCCGTTCGGCCCCACCACCGCCACCAGCTCACCGGCCCCGGCCTGGAACCGCACATCGTGCAGCACCGTCCGCCCCGCCAACGCCACGCTGCCGACAAACCCGATCACGCCGCCACCCGCCGCGCGATCCGCACCAGGAACGGCGCGCCCAGCAGCGCCGTCAGCACCCCCAGCGGCGGCTCCTGGCTCAACGGCAGCACCAGCGGCGCCACCCGCGCCACCCAATCCGCCGCCAGCAGCAACGCCGCCCCGCCCAACGCCGACGCCCCCAGCAACGCCGAGGGCCGCTCGCCCAGCACCGGCCGCAGCAGATGCGGCACCACCAGCCCGACGAACCCGATCCCCCCCCCCACCGACGTCGCTGCCCCCACCGAAAGCGCCACCCCCGCCGCCGCCAGCGCCAGCGTGCGCGAAACCGGCACCCCCAAACTCGCCGCCACCTCCTCCCCCAGCGCCAGCGCATCCAACCGCCGGCCCAACCGAAGCAGCATGGCACCGCCCAGCAGGATCGGCGGGGCGGCCATCCAAACATGCAGCGGCGCCCGGTCGGCCAGCCCACCCATCAGCCAGAACGTCGCCTCCGCCAGGGCATAGGGGTTGGGCGCCAACGACAGCGCCAGCACCTGCAGCGCCGACGCCAGTGCCGCGATCGCCACCCCCGCCAGCACCAGCGCGGTGGCAGAAAGCGTCCGCCCCGCCAGCGCGAACAGCAGCGCGCAACCGGCCCCCGCCCCCAACAGCCCCGCCAGCGGCACCGCCACGATGCCCAGCCCCCAGTAGAACGCCGCCACCGCCCCCACGCCCGCGGCACCGCCAATGCCCAGCAGCGCGGGATCGGCCAGCGGATTGCGCAACGCCCCATGCAACACCGCGCCCGACAGCCCCAGCGCCCCGCCCACCAACGCCGCCAGCGCCACCCGCGGCGCCCGCAGCTCCCACAACACCGCCGCATCGGCCAGGCCCAGCCCGGCGCTCCCGGTCAGCAAGCCCAGCACGGCCAGCGCCAGCACGGCCAGGAGAAGCAGACCCCTCACGGCGCCAGCAACGCCACGGCACGCGACGTCCATGGCCCGCCGCAGATCGTCAGCGCCGCCGGCACCTCGCGCCGCACATGGCCGGCGAGCAGCGGATGGGCCAGGAACTCGGTGGCGCGAGAGGGGGTGGGCGGCGCCGGTGCCACCACCAGCAGCACCTCCGGCCGCCGCGCCAGTGCCTCCAGCCCCATCACCCGCCCATCCGACGCATTCGCATACCCCGCCGCCCGCAGCACGGCATCGCGCAGGCTGCCCGGCGCGGCGGTGAGCCCACGCGGCTCCAGCGCGATCGCGGGGCCACGGGGCGGAGCGGGGGAAATGTCGAAGCCCGCCAGCAGCGCCTCCCCCCGCGCCGGCACGCCGAGCAACTTGGCGATCTCGCGCGTGGTGGCGCGGATGGCCTCGAAGCTGTCCGGCAGGGCGATCCGTTCCACGCGCACGCCCCGGCGCGCCAGCGCGGCCAGCGTCACCTGCGCGCCCCAGGGGGCGGCGAGCACGAGATCCGGTCGTAACGCCAGCACCGCCTCCGCATCCGCGCGCACGGTGGGCACGGCGCGCGCCGCCTCGGCCAGCACAGAGAGCGTGGGGTCGCGGGCCAGACGCGTCACCGCCGCCGCCTGCTCCGGCGCCAGGGCCAGCAGGTACTGGTCGGTGCAGAGATTGAGCGACACCACGCGCGGCGCCGCCATGGCGGGGAAAGCGAACAGGGCAGCAAGCAGGGCGGCGGCGGCCGTCCGCCTCACAGCACCAGCACGCCCTGGTGCTTGGCCTTGCCCTCGGGCTCCACATGGATGGTGATCATCAGCCCTTCCATCTCCGACTTCAGCGCCGCCTCGATCCGGTCGCAGATCGCGTGCGCGTCAGCCACCGTCATCAGCGCCGGGACGACGAGATGGAATTCCAGGAAGGTCAGCCGCCCGGCATGGCGCATGCGCAGGTCATGCGCCTCGATCGCGCCCTCCGCGTGCACGCCAACCAGCTCGCGGATGCGCGCCACGATCGCCGCCGCCGGTGCCTCGTCCATCAACCCGCCAACCGAGGCGCGGATCACCATGGTGCCGGAGACCAGGATGTACAGCGCGGTGGCCGCGGCCAGCAGCGGGTCGAGCCACCAGATGCCGGAGGTGACCGCGAGCGCGAAGCCGGCCAGCACGCCGGCGGAGGTGACCACGTCGGCCAGCAGGTGCTTGCCGTCGGCGGCCAGCGCCGGCGAACGCAGGCGGCGCGCGGCGCGCACCAGCAGCAACCCCCAGCCAAGATTGAGCACCCCGGCGGCGAGGTTGAGCGCCATGCCCTGCCACGGCGCGGTGATCGCCTTGGGCGCCTGCACCGCCTGCCAGGTCTCCTGCAGGATCACCAGGGCGGCGACCACGATCAGCACGCCCTCGATCACGGCGGCGAAGAACTCCGCCTTGTCATGGCCGTAGGGGTGGTCGGCATCGGCCGGGCGGGCGGCCAGGCGCAGGGCGACGAAGGCGGCGAGCGAGGCGGCCACGTTCACCACGGATTCCGCAGCATCGGAGAACAGCGCAGCACTGTCCGTCACCCACCAGGCCGCGGTCTTGAGGGCCAGCACGGCCAGGCCGATGGCAATGCTGCCGGCCGCGATGCGCTCCGCCTGTCTCATCCGAATCCCTGCAGGTACCTCAGCGGCGCGGCTGTAGCATGATGAAGGCCTGCTGGCGCGCATAGGAGAGCCACAGTCGGCGCGGGGCGAGGTAGTCCATGCCCAGGATCATGTCGATCCGGTCCATGCCGCTGTCGGTCACGATCACGCGGGTATTGCGCCCGGTCTCCGGCCCGATCTGCAACTCTGGCAGGCGCACGAGGCGGGCCTGCACCGGCGTGGGGCCGACGCCGCGCACCATGATGGGCTGGCCCGCCTCCAGCTCCGCCGGGCCCACGCCGGCCGTGGCGGCAGCGCGGGCGGTGATGGTGATGCCCTGGGCGCCGGTATCGAGCAGCGCGCGCAGCTCCTGCCCGCCCGCACGCACCCGCAGGTTCACCCGCGGCGGGCGGGAGAAATCGGCGGGCAGGGAGATGAAGGGTTCGCTCCAGGGCGGGATGATGGTGTCGCCGCACACGGTGCCGGCATAAAGCGTGATCTTGCGGCCCGGCAGGTCGAGATCGACATCGAAAGCGCTAAGTACCAGGGCGGGCAGCAGCCCGTCGATCGGCGTGCCGCCGACGCTGCCGAGCGAATGTGGCGTGGCGAGCACGGGGTGGTCGGGGATGGACAGCCCGGCCATCTCCATGCGCCGCACCCGGGCGGCGAAGCTGGTGACCACGCCGCCGGCGCCGGCACCGCGCTGGATGTTGCGCGGATCGAATTCCAGCCCCACGCGGCGGGCGGCGGATTCCGTCAGCACGGTGCGCTCGGCGCCGGTATCCAGCACCATCGTGGCCGGTGCGCCGTTCAGACGAACATCCACCAGCGGGATGTTGTCCACCACGCGCAGCGGGATTTCCGCCTGCGGGCGGATGCCGCAGGAGAGTGGGCCCCCCAGGGGAGAACCAATAGGGGCGCAACCTTGGAGCAGCGCGGGCGGCAGGGCCAGGCCAGCGAGCAGCATGGGGAATCGCCGCCGCGACAGGAGCCGGGGGGGGCGTGCTTCTGCGTCGGTCATCATCGTGTCCGGGCCCCTTGCTGCGTTCGTCCGCCCAGCCCGCTGGTGACCGGCATTGGCAATCTAGCCGCAGGGGCCGCTTGCCGGAATGGGCTTCAGCTTCGCGGCTGCGGCCTGGCCGGCCGCGGGGCCTGACCAGGTGGCCGGGGTGGGGCAGCGAGATAGACCATGTCCGACCCGTTGGAGATCCAGATCCGCATCCGGCCGATATGGCTGAGGCCCAGGATCATGTCTGCCGCCATGCCGAGATCGGTGATCCAGAGCTCGGGCTGCACGATGCGGACCGGCCCGATCTCCAGCGCGCCAAAGCGGTGCAGCCACATCGGCAGCGTGGCCTCCGACATGGTGCCGGTGGTGCCGCGGGGCGCGCCATCCGGCGGTTCGGCCGGGGCGCCGGCAGCCACGGCGAAACTCTGGTCCACCACGGTGATGGTGGCGCCGGTATCCACCAGGGCATGCGCCGGCCGGCCATCGAGCCGCACCTCGATCATGGGATGGTTGCCGGTGCGGTGCTGCCCCGCCCCCGCGCGGGGGAAGGAGAGGAAGCCGCCCTGCCAGGGCGGGCGCCCCTGTGGGCAGAAGCGGGCGCGATACAGCGACAGGGTGCGGGCCGGGAAATCGATCTCGACATCGTTGCGGTCGAAGACCTCCATGCCGAGGATGCCATCGAACCCGCGCCCGGCGCTTTGGGCGTCGGTGGTTTCAACCAGCAGGGTGGGCGTGGGGCGGGTTTGCGCGCCGATGGCGACCGTGTCCGCCTCGAACACCCGGCGATAGACGGTGCCGCCCAGGCCGGTGGTGCTCGCCCGCATGTCGCCGCGCTGGCGCAGGCCGAGGCGCAGCGCGGCCTCGGTGGAGATGCTCAGGCCGTTGGCGCCGCTGTCCAGCATCATGCGGGCGGGCTTGCCATCCAGCAGCACCTCCACCGCCCAGCGGCTGGTGCTCGGCGGATCGGGCGGCAGGAGCGGGGCGGTGGCCACCTGCTCGATGCGGCATGCCTCCGCGCTGCCAGGCTCCGGCTGCGGAGCGCAGGCGGCAAGCAGGGCGGCCAGCAGGAACGGCAGGATCAAGGCACGCACGACGGCTGGTTCCTTTCGCGCGGGGCGCTTGTGAGCATAGGCATGCGCGATGCGGCTGCGCAACGAAGCCACGTGTCAGCCGCCAGGCAGGCGCCGGGCGGCGGGGGCGATATGGACGGTGCCGGAGCCGGGCGATAGCCAAATGCGCAGGCCCGAGAGGATATCCTGCCCCACCACGATATTGGGCTGCTCGCCCAACGGGGCGATCCACAGGCGCGGCGCGCGCAGCCGGGCGCCAGCCACCTCCAGCACCGCGAACCCATGGCGCCAGATCACCACTTCGGGGTCTGTGATGGTGATCATGGTGGAGACCTCCGCCCCCGGCGGCGGGGTGGCGGGGGCGCCGGCGGCGCGGGCCAGGGCGCGGTCCACCACCGTATCCGTGGCGCCGGTATCCAGCAGGGCATGCGCCAACTGGCCGTTGAGGCGGGCGGTCACGAAGGGGCGGTTGGCGGTGCTGTCCCCGGCCGGCAGGCGGCGCACGCCGGACAGCGGGCCAGACCAGGGCGGGGCGCCACCCGGGCAGATGCGGGCGCGATAGAAGGAGAGGGTGCCACGGGGCAGGTCCAGCTCCAGGTCGAAACCCTCCAGCCCCTCCAGGCCCAATATGCCGTCGAAGGCGCCATGCAGGCGCGGGATCGCCTCCAGCTCCGGCACCAACACGCGGTTCAGCACCACGCGGCCCAGGGCGAGGCGGCCGATCTCGTGCACCGGGGCCTGGATGCCCGTGCCAGGGCCGGAGGAGATGCCGAAGCGCATGCCGGTGCGCCGTGTGCCCAGGCGGGCGGCGGCGGCAGGCGAAAGCGCGGCCGCATTGCCGGCGCCGGTATCCAGCATCAGCACCGCCGGCTGGCCGTCGATCTGCGCGTCCACCGCCCAGAAGGAGCCTTCGCGGCGGAGTTGGATGGTTTCGAGTTTCTCGAAGGCGCAGGAATCGGGGGTGGGGGTGCAGGCGGACAGGAAGACAAACAAGAAGTTCTTTTTTGAAAAAAAGAACCAAAAAACTTTTGTTCGCTTGCACGCGTGCCAGAGGGCCAGCACGCGTGCAATTGAATGAAGTCTTTTTGCTTCTTTTTCTTCAGAAAAAGAAGATTCTTGCTTACACTGAGAAATACTTCGCCCTCTGGTTGAGCACCACGATCGCGCTGGTGGACTGCTCCGGATGCAGCTGCCACTCGTCACTCAGCGAGACGCCGACGCGTTCGGCCTGGAGCAGGCGCAGGATGGGTTCCTGGTCCTCCAAGCGGGGGCAGGCGGGGTAGCCGAAGGAGTAGCGGCTGCCGCGATAGCTTTGGCCGAGCATCTTCTCCATGTCGCGGTCATCCTCACCGGCGAAGCCCAGCTCGGCGCGGATGCGCTTGTGGGTGTATTCGGCCATCGCCTCGGCCATCTCCACGGAGAGGCCGTGCAGATAGAGGTAGTCCTGGTAGCGATTGTCCTCGAACCACACCCGCGCGGTGTCGGACGCCTTCTGGCCGACGGTGACGACCTGGAAGCCGATCACGTCGCGCTGTTCGTCGTCCACGTCGCGGAAGAAATCGGCGATGCACTCGCCGTCTTCCTTGGGCTGGCGCGGCAGGGCGAAGCGGCAGACTTCGGTGGTGCCGTCCTGCTCGAACACGATCAGGTCGTTGCCCTGGCCGGCGGCCTTCCAGTAGCCGTAGATCGCCTGCGGCTTCAGGATGTCCTGCTCCTCGCAGATGGTGAGCATGCGGCGCATCACGGGGCGCAGTTCCTGCTTGGCCCAGCCGAGGAAATCATCCAGCGAGCGGCCCTGCTTCCGGAAGCCCCATTGGAATTGATAGAGGCTGCGCTCGTTGATGAACGGCACGATCGCTTTGGGTGCAGCCTCCACCATGCGCGGGCCCCAGAAGGGCGGCTCGATCGGGGGCTGGTCCTGCGTGAGGCGGCGGCGGCGCTGCTGCACGGTGGCGACATCCACCGGGCGGTAGGCGCGCTCGTCGGCCTGGCCCAGGGAGCGGGTGGTGTTGCGGGCCTTGCCGCTGCGCTTGGACTGCACGGCGGCCAGGTAGTCGTCGAAGGCGTTGCCGGTGATGCGGTCCATCAGGTGCAGGCCGTCGAAGGCATCGCGCGCATAGGCGACGCGGCCGGAGCCGTAGGCGC
>CANHKG010000044.1 GCA_947460455.1 Rhodospirillales bacterium
CTCGGCTCCAGCGACAACGTGCTCTACGCCCTGGCCATCATCGGCATCTGGCAGTCCACCGGCTTCAACATGGTGCTGTTCCTGGCCGGCCTCACCGCCATCGACCGCACCCTCTACGCCGCCGCCGAGATCGACGGCGCCCGCTCCGCGTGGGACCGCTTCCGCCTCGTCACCTGGCCCATGCTCGGTCCCACCGCGCTGTTCGTCCTCACCATCTCCGTCATCAACGCGGTGAAGGTGTTCGAAACCGTCGCCACCCTCACCCATGGCGGCCCCGCCAAGGCGTCGGAAACCCTGCTCTGGGTGATCTACCAGGAAGGCTTCGTCTACCTGCACATCGGCACCGCCTCGGCCATGGCGGTGGTGTTCATCGCCCTGCTGCTGGTCCTGATGCTGATCCAGACCCGCGTGCTCGAGCGCCGGGTGCACTACACATGATGCGCGCCCTCCGCCTCCTGGTCCTGTCGGCCGGCGCCGTGCTGGTGCTGTTTCCCTTCGTCTTCATGATTTCCACCTCGCTGAAATCCCAGTCGGAGGTGTTCTCGGCCGGGCTGCAGCTCTGGCCCACGGCGTGGGATGCGGCGGAGAACTACGCGAAGGCCTTCACCCGCATCCCCATGCTGCGGATCCTGGCCAATGGCGCGCTGGTCTGTGCCCTGATCGTGGTCTTCCAGGTGATGTTCGCGCTCCCGGCCGCCTACGCCCTGGCCAAGCTGCGCTTCCCCGGCCGCGATGCGCTCTTCGCCCTGGTCCTGCTCGGCCTGCTGGTGCCGATCCACGCCATCTCCATCCCGCTCTACGCCGCCGCCCGCGTCTCCGGCCTGCTCAACACGCTGGCCGTCCTCATCCTGCCCTTCACCCTCTCGGTCTTCGCCATCTTCCTCTTCCGCCAGTTCGTGAAGGCCATCCCCGATGACCTGATCCTGGCAGCCCGCAGCGACGGCCTGTCGGAAGGCGCGATCGTCTGGCGCGTGCTGCTGCCCAATGCCTGGCCGGCCGCCTCCGCCTTCGCGGTGTTCTCGGTCGTCGCCCATTGGAACGACCTCTACTGGCCGCTGATCGCCATCTCCAAAACCCACCTCGCCACCCCGCCGCTCGGCCTGCTGTTCTTCCGTGCCGCCGAGGTGGGCGACGACTACGGCGCCCTCATGGCCGCCACCGTGGTGATCACCGCGCCGCTCGTCCTGTTCTTCCTCCTCGCCCAGCGCCTGTTCATCGAAGGCATGACGATGACGGGCCTGAAGGGCTGAACCCTCCCACCCACGGAGCCGACCCAATGCAACGCCGCCACCTTCTCGCAGCCCCCCTCGCCGCGGGGCTCGCCAGCCTCGCGCCCGCCGCCCGCGCCGCCACCACCGAAATCATCGTCCACTACCCGATGCCCGGCTTCTTCAAGTCGGTCATGGACCAGATCTCCACCGAATACATGCGCCTGAACCCGGAGGTGAAGATCACCTTCGCCGCCCCGTCCCCCACCTACGAGGACGGGCTGCAGCTCATGCTGCGCCAGGCCGGCAGCGCCGAGATGCCAGACATGAGCTTCATCGGCCTCAACCGCCTGCGCGTGCTCGCCGAGCGCAACATCGGCATCGACCTCACCCCCTTCATCAAGGCCGATCCGGACATCGCCAACGAAGGCTTCTCGGAGCGCCTGCTGAACCTCGCCCGCTTCGGCGGCAAGCAGGTGGGCCTGGCCTTCGCCACCTCCAACCCGATCTTCTACTACAACGCCGACCTCGTCCGGAAAGCCGGCGGCGACCCGGAGCGCATGCCCACCACGTGGGACGAGGTGTTCAAGCTCGCCGCCCGCATCAACGCGCTGGGCGATGGCGTCACCGGCATGTCGTACCGCTGGCAGGGCGATGACTGGATGTTCTCCGCCCTGCTCTTCGGCCATGGCGGCACCATGCTCAGCGCCGACGAAAAGAAGGTCGCCTTCAACGGCCCCGAAGGCCTCGGCGCCGTGAAGCTGCTCGACCGCATGGTGAAGGAAGGCAAGATGCCGGCCTTCTCGTCGGATGCCGCGGTGCAGGGCTTCACCGCCGGCAAGATCGGCCTGTTCTTCTGGACCACCGGCGGCCTGCGCTCGATGATCAACGGCGTCGGCACCAAGTTCGACATGCGCACCACCGCCATGCCGGTGATCGACGCCCAGAAGGGCCGCCTGCCCACCGGCGGCAACGCGGCAGTGATGTTCACCACAGACGCGAAGAAACAGCAGGCGGTCTTCCGCTTCCTGAAATTCGCCTCCGGCCCCTACGGCGCCTCGGTCGTCGTCCCCGGCACCGGCTACGTGCCCAACAACGACCTGGCCCCGAAGGACGACCGCTACCTCGGCAAGTTCTACCCGGCGAACCCGCTCTTCCAGGCCGGGCTCAACCAGATGAACCTGATGATCCCCTGGTATTCCTTCCCCGGCAGCAACGGCGTCCGCGTCACCCAGACCATGGTCGACAACCTCGCCCTCCTCGTCGAACAGAAGGTCACCCCGGAAGACTGCCTCCGCACCATGGCCGCGGAGGTCCAGCGCCTCCTGCCGCGCTGATCCAGGGATCGGCCTCCAGCCGAACCCCGTCCCCGCTGGTGTGATGCCAACCTGCGCAATGACTGAGTCTTTCGGCCATTGCGAAGGTCGGTGTCGCGCGCACGGCATCGCCGCAGGCCGGCCCTCGTTGGTCCATGCGTCAGAACGCAACACCCAGGCGGGCTGGCATGGGAGCGGCGTTCCTCGTCGCCCCGCGGGAAGATATCCGGAGCGTCGCTTTTTGGGCGCACATCTAAAATAACATCGTTAGTACGTACGGGATTTTTTACCTTGTCCACCGGTGTTGCGTCTGCGCAAATTCCCGGTGATGCCACATCCTTCCACCGCACCGAGCGAAGCCGACGCACCGCGCCCCTGGGCGCGGGCGATCCTGCACGCCCATTTGCCGGTGGCGCTGAAGCTCCTGCTGCTGGCCCTGCTGGCCGCCTTTTCCGTGGCGGGGGTCACCGGCCGCGCGCTGCGCCGCCCGCGCAAGGATTGGCTCCTCTCCATCACCGCCGACACCAGCGAAGACCCGGACTCCGACTGGGACCCGTACGTCCTGCGCCGGCTTTTTCGCCTGCGCGCCCGCCTCGGCTGGCTGATGCGCTGCGACCGCGCCGAAGGCATGGCCCTGTCCGGCCATCGCGCGCCCGTACTCCGCCCCACCCAATCCGCCCGCGCGCCCCCACCGCGGAAGCACGCCCATAGTCACCCTGAATCCGTCTTCAAAACCCCGCGTCCCGCGGCGATGACTCACGCCCGAAACCCGGCCCTACAGGTATTTCCCGCGTTCCAGGATCTCCAGCGTATATTCCTTGTAGGTCATCCCCAGCGCCTCCGCCCGTTCCAGCCGGCGCAGCGCGATCTCCCGCGGCGGGGTCTTCCAGGCAGCCTTGCGCTTCTTGCGCCAGATCCAGCCCTTCCAGGAGGCGTCGCCGGGATCCTCCTCCTCCAGCGGCGGGCCGCCATTGTCGCCGACTTTAGCGTCACGCATCGGCCGGCAACTCCTTGAACATATAGGTGGTCGGGTGCAGCGTGCCGTGGATGTCGGCGGCGTACAGCGGGATCACCCCCGCCACCTTCCAGCCAAGCGCCTGATACAGCCGCTCCGCGTCGCTGCCGGTCCAGGTATCCAGCACCAGCACCCGCCGCTGATCCGCCCGCGCCATGGCCTCGGCGTGTTGCATCAGCCGCGAGGCGAGCCCCTGCTTGCGGGCGGCGGGATGGGTCAGCACCTTGGCGATCTCCGCCCGCCACCGCCCGTTCGGCGGCCCGCCGGTGATCAGCGTGGTGGTCGCCACGATCCGCCCGCCTTGCCGCGCCACGAACACGTGCTTGTCCCCCGCCCGCACCGCCGGGATCTGGTTGCGCCAGAACGCCACCGTCTCCTCCAGCGGGCAGGGCAGCAGGAACCCCACGGAGGCGCCGGCATGCACCGCGGCATGCAGCACCTCACCCAATTCGCCCACGGCGGCTTCGAAGGCGTCAGGAGTCAGCAGAACGATCTCGGTCACGGCCGGCACACCACCAGGGCATATTGCGCGCCATCCGCCGCCGGCGCGCGAAAGCGGGTGGGCCCGAACAGCCGGAAGCGCAGGCAATCCCCACGCTCCAGCCGGTGCGTGCGGCCCTCCACGGTCAGTTCCAGCACGCCGCCGAGCACCCAGATATGCTGCTCCAGCCCGGCCACGCCCGGCGCGGCATAGGCGATGTCCGCCCCCGCCGGCAGCCGCGCCTCCACCAGCTCGGCATCGAACCCGGCGGCAGGCGGGGAAACGCTGCGCCGCACATACCCCGTCTCGGGATCAGTCCAGACCGGCTGGTCCTCCGGCCGCAACAGCCTGGCCGGCTCCGCCTCCACCTCCGCCAGCAGCCGCGACATGGTGCGGCCATAGGCGGTGCAAAGCCGCCCCAGCAACGCCGCCGTCGGGCTCGTCTCGCCCCGCTCCAGCCGGGACAGCGTGGCGCGCGGAATCCCGGCCCGCTGGGACAGCTGGTCGAGCGACCACCCGCGCTCCGCCCGCAGCGCCGCAAGCCGCGCGGCCAGCCGGGAGTCCAATGCCGTGTCCAACACATCTTCCATATCCGGGAGGATTTCCCGGATGCGGGATGTCCGTCAAGCCGGAACCTTCATCTCCACCGCGATCGCGGTGATCGCCTCGGCATCCAGCGTCTCGGTCTCCAGCAGCTTGCGGGCCGTGCTGTCCAGCAGCGTGCGCCGTTCGGTCAGCACCTCCACCGCCTTGTCGAAGGCGCGCTGGGCGATATCGTGCACCTCGATATCGATCTTTGTCGCGGTGGTCTCGGCATAGGCCCGCTCCGCCGGCACCGCCATGCCGCCCAGCATGCCGCGCTGGTCACGCTCGTAGGTGACGTTGCCGAGCGTGGGCGACATGCCGTACTGCACCACCATGCTGCGCCCGATATCCGTGACCCGGCGCAGATCATCCGATGCGCCGGTGGAGAGGTGATGGAACACGATCCATTCCGCCGCCCGCCCGCCCATCAGCACCGCCATCCTGTTCTCCAGCTCCTCCCGGGTGACCAGGTAGCGGTCCTCGGTGGGCCGCTGGATCGTGTAGCCCAGCGCGCCGATGCCGCGCGGAATGATCGAAACCTTGTGCACGGGGTCGCTGCCGGGCAGCGCCATGGCCACCAGCGCATGGCCCATTTCATGGAACGCCACGATCTCGCGCTCCTTCGGGTTCAGCAGCCGGTTCTTCCGCTCCAGCCCCGCCACGATGCGCTCGATGGCATTGTTGAAGTCGGTCATGTTGACGGACTGGGCATCGCGCCGCGTGGCCAGCAGGGCTGCCTCGTTCACCAGGTTGGCCAGGTCCGCCCCGGTGAAGCCGGGCGTGAGGGCCGCCACCTGCTCCTCGTTCACATCCGTGCCGAGCGTGATCTTCTTCAGGTGCACGGCCAGGATCTGCATGCGCCCCTTCTTGTCGGGCCGGTCCACCAGCACCTGCCGGTCGAACCGCCCGGCACGCAGCAGCGCAGGGTCCAGGATCTCCGGCCGGTTGGTCGCCGCCAGCAGCACCACGCCCGACTTCGTGTCGAACCCGTCCAGCTCCACCAGCAGCTGGTTCAGTGTCTGCTCCTTCTCGTCATTGCCGCCGCCGGCCATCCCCGCCATGCGGCTGCGGCCCATCGCATCCAGCTCGTCGATGAAGATGATCGCCGGCGCCCGCGCGCGCGCCTGCTCGAACAGGTCGCGCACCCGGGCGGCACCCACGCCCACGAACATCTCCACGAACTCGCTGCCGGAGATGGAAAAGAACGGCACCTTCGCCTCGCCCGCCACCGCCTTGGCGATCAGCGTCTTGCCCGTGCCCGGCGGCCCCACCAGCAGCACGCCCTTGGGCATGCGCCCGCCGAGCCGGCCGTAGTGTTCCGGGTTCTTCAGGAAGTCGACCACCTCCTGCAATTCCTGCTTGGCCTCGTCCACGCCGGCCACGTCGGCGAAGGTCACGCCGGTATCGGTCTCCACATAGACCTTGGCCTTGCTCTTGCCGATCGACATCAACCCACCGCCCAGCCCGCCACTGCCGGCCATGCGCCGGATCAGGAAATACCAGAGCGCCCCGAACAGCAGCACCGGCACCACCCAGCTCATCAGGTCGCGCAGGAAGGTGTTCTCGATCTGCCCGCTCACGGTCACGCCGTGGCGGCCCAGCTCCTCGGCGAAGCTGTCCTCCACCCGCGTGGTGGAGAACCGCGTCTGCCCGCTCGCGAACGCCTCCTTCACCGTGCCGGAGATGAACCGGTCGGAAACCGCCACCTCCGCCACCTTGTTGTCGCGCAGCAGCTGCTGGAACTCGCTGTAGGCGATCGGCTTGGTGCCCACGTAGCCCGAGATCAGGCTCTGCAGCAGCAGGATCCCCGCGAAGGCCGCCACGAAGTACCAGACGTTGAAAGTGGTTTTCTTGTCCATCACCGATACTCCAGGCCCGCCGCCATGCTAGGCGCAAGGCGGTGGGCACACGAACCGTTCCGCATGTCGGTTACACTTCGCCGCGGGCGGGTGCCGGCCGCAGCAGGGAGAACACGATCCCGCCCAGGATCAAGGCCAGCGTGACCGACAGCGAGATCGCCGGGTCCAGCTTGCCCATGATCTGGTTCCAGAAGATCTTGCCGCCGATGAACACCAGCACCAGTGCCAGCGCATACTTCAGCGCATGGAAGCGGTGAACCATGGCCGCCAGCGCGAAATACAGCGCCCGCAGCCCCAGGATCGCGAAGATGTTGGAGGTATAGACGATGTAGGGATCGCTGGTGATGGCGAAGATCGCCGGCACGCTGTCCACCGCGAACACCAGGTCCGCCGCCTCCACCAGCAACAGCGCCAGGAACAGCGGGGTGGCGAAGCGGACCACGCGGCCCGTGCCCGGCTCCGGCAGGCGCACGAAGAAGCGGTTGCCGTGGTAGTCGTCCGTCACCCGCATCCAGCGCCGCGCCAGCTTCAGCACCGGCGAGTTCGCCACATCCGGCGGGCCGCTGCTGGGCAGCAGCATCTTGATCCCGGTCAGCACCAGGAACGCGCCGAACAGATAGAGCACCCAGGAGAAGTTGGAGACGATCGCAGCCCCCAGCGCGATCATCACCGCGCGCATCACGATCACGCCCAGAATGCCCCAGAACAGCACCCGGTGCTGGTAGGCGGCGGGAACCGCGAAGTAGCCGAAGATCAAGGAAATCACGAAGACATTGTCGAGCGAGAGTGACTTCTCGATCAGGAACCCGGTCATGTATTCCATGCCGGAGCCCGCACCCTGGCTCCACCAGATCCAGCCACCGAAGGCCAGGCCGGCGCCGATGTAGAACGCACTCAGTATCAGGCTCTGCCGCACGCCAATCTCGCGCACGCGCTTCTGCAGCACGCCGAGATCCAGCACCAGCAATGTCAGAACGATACCGACGAACAGCAGCCACACCCAGGCGGGCTTGCCCATCACGTCCGCGAACCCCGCGGCGGCGATCCATTCCATATCGACCTCCAGATGCCCCCCTCGCGAGGGACAGGTGAAGGATCCGACATCACGGCGACTGCGCCGTCAGAGGGGCCCGGATCCGGGTATCATATAGGTGGCGACGATACGCCCCCGGTTCAAGCCCGCCGCGCCAGCAGCGCCAGTGCTTCCACCACCGCCGCACGCCGCACCGCCGCCCGGTCGCCGGGGAACACATGCCGCGCCGCCACCGTCTCCATCCCCGCCCGCGCGCAGCCGATCCACACCAGCCCCACCGGCTTCTCCCCCGTGCCGCCGCCCGGCCCGGCCAGCCCCGTGACGGCAACCGCCAGCTGCGCGCGGGACCGCATCAGCGCCCCTTCCGCCATCGCGCGCGCCACCGCCTCGCTCACCGCGCCCTGTTCCGCGATCAGCGAAGCGGGCACGCCCAGCAGCTCCGTCTTGGCGGCGATGCTGTAGGTGACGAAGCCGCACTCCACCACGGCGGAACTATCCGCCACCGCCGTCAACGCCGCGGCCACCAGCCCGCCGGTGCAGCTTTCCGCCGTCGCCACGCGCAGCCCGGCCGCGCGGCACTGCGCCAGAAGTGCGGCCGCCTGGGCGAGAAGCGCTTCGTCGATCAAGCCGGCGCCTCGCCGCCGGTCATTTCCGCCAGCAGGCGAAAGAAGCCGCGCTTGCGCTCGCTGTTGATGCCCCAATCCACCGGCAGGCTCTGGTAGCCTTCCACGAAACCCTCGCGGATGCGGCGGTAGTCGAAGAACCCCCAGCCCGCCCCGCCTTCCACGGCGGCGACGAAGTTGTTGTCGGCCGCATCGCAGTCGTAATGGTCGTCCTCGTTGAAGAAGATCGGCTGGCCGCGATAGGCGCCACTCGCCCGCGTGCCCGCCACCTGGGCGCGGATCCCGTCCGGATGGTCCACCCGGTTGCCGTGCAGCAGGATGTAGTCGCTCGCCGCCATCAGGTGATCCGGCGGCACCACGCCGCCCTTGAAGCTGGTGCTCACCGCGATCCCCGGCGCCCGCGCCTTCGCCAGCGCGATCAGCTCGCCGCAGCGTTCTGGCTTGATGATGTCGTGGCTGAAGGCCGGGATGTCGATCTCGTTGCCGATCTCCAGCAGCACGTTGCCGAAGCCCCCGGCCGCCAGCCAGTCGCACGCCTCGGTGGCCGCCCGCACCACGGCGGCCTCCCCGGCCAGCGAACGCGCCGCCGCGCCGTAGAACAGCCCGAGATTCACCACCATCCCCAGCCCGTCCGCCGCGCGCACCACCTGGCCCAGCCGATCCAGCGCATCGGGGTAGGGCGCTCCGTCCGGCGCGAAGCCGGAGAGCTTCCAGGGCTGGTGCCAGGAATAGCCTTGTGGGCTGCCGCCCTGCAGGTTCACCGCCACCGCATCCAGGCCGCAGCGTTTGTAGGCGGGCAGGGCGGCGATGAACTCGCGCGTGTTGCGCTCTGCACTCCAGGGCCCGTCGGCATAGTCCCACACCCCGATCGTGCCGGGGTTGCGGTCGTTCACGATGGCATTGGCCATGCGGGAGACGAACAGAAGCCCCTCGATCGACCGCCCGCGGAAGCGGCGCCCGGCATGCGTCGGCACGCCGTTCAGCAGGAATTTTTCGCCCTCGATGCCGATCTTCGTCGCCATCCCGCCCTCCCGTTTATGGGTCTTGCCTAGCCCGTCAGCGCCGCCATCGGCACCGTGAACCATTCCGGCAGCAGCATTTGCGCCACGCGCACCAGGCCGGCCGCCAGCAGCCCGGCGATCACGTCATCCGCCATGATCCCCGCCGCACCCTCCTGCCGATCCGCCCAGCCCACCGGGCCGGGCTTGAGGATATCCAGCGCCCGGAAGGCGAGGAAGGCCAGCGCCAGCGAGGGCAGGTTCCATTCCGCGCCCGGCGGCAGCAGTGCCAGCGGCAGCAGCGCGATCCACAGCCCCGCCACCTCGTCGATCACCACCCAGCCGGGGTCGCCTTCGGGCTGGCAGGCCTGCACCGCCCACAGCCCGCCCATCGTCGCCACCGCGGCGGCCAGCGGCAGCAGCGCCGGCTCCAGCGCCAGCAGCGCCATGCCGAGCACCAGCGCCACCGCGGAGCCCACCGTGCCGGGCGCCACCGGCGACAACCCGCTGCCGCCGAAGCTTGCCACCCAGAACGCGCCGCCTCGTGGCATCGCCCGCGATCCCCTCATGATCCCAGAAAATCCTCCAGCGCCGCGGCCAGTTCGGGCTCGCCGAGATGCGGCGCATGCCCCACCTCCGGCAGCGTAACATAGCCCATGTCTGGCCGCGCCGCGCGCATCCGCGCCACTGTCTCGCCGGTCAGGATCGTGCTGCGCCCGCCATGCACCAGCAGAACCGGAATGCCGGCCAGCGCCCCGAACAGCGGCCACAACGGCGGCGCGGGCCGGCCGAGCTGGGTGGCGATGCGGGTGTCCCATTGCGGATGCCAACGCCCGTCCGCGCCGGGCGTATAGGTCAGCGCCGCCATGCGCAGCCATTCGTCCTCGGTTTTCAAGGAAAGGTCCGGCAGCCGCGCCCGCAGCAGCGCCGCGGCACTCGCCTGGTCGGCCGCCGCGGGATCGTTCCCGACGAAATCGCGCACCATGGCCTGTCCGGCGCTGCCGATCTCCGGCCCGATATCGTTCAGCACCACGCCGGCCACCAGCGTCGGCCGCGCCGCCGCCAGCCCCATCGCCAACAGCCCGCCCATGGAAGTGCCCACCACCACGGCACGATGCAGGTGCAGTGCGGCGCACACATCCATCACATCGCGCAGGCAGGCCTCCGGCGCGTAGCGCGCCACGTCCTTCGCCCGGCCAGAGCCGCCGCGCCCGGCATAGTCCAGCGCCACCACGCGCCGGCCGGGATGCCTTGCCGCAAGGTCCTCGAAATCCAGCCCCGTTCGCACCAGCCCGGGCAGGCACAGCAGCGGCAGGCGCTCGCCGCCCTGGCCCCAGGCATGGACCTTCAGCGCCAGCCCATCCCAGGCGCTGACCAAGGGGGCAGAAGCGATGGTCAGCGCAGCCACGGCGCCAGCGGATGCGGATGCGCCGCCCCACCGATCCGCGCCCGGTAGAGCACCGTGTTCTCCACCACGCGCTGCACGTAGTTGCGCGTCTCCGAGAACGGGATCAGCTCGATCCAGTCGATGATATCCGTGCCCGCCACGCGGGGATCGCCGTTGAGGTCGATCCACTCCACCACCCGCCGCGGCCCGGCATTGTAGCCGGCGGCGGCCATGGCGAGGTTGGCATCGAACTGGTCCAGTAGCCCGCGCAGATAGGTGGTGCCCAGCTTCATGTTCAGCGCGGGATCGCCGGTGAGCGCGGGCAGCGGCGGGGCGGCCATGCCCAGCCCCTTGGCCACCGCCACCGCCGTGCCCGGCATCAGCTGCATCAGCCCGCGCGCGCCGGCGTGGCTCACTGCGGCCGCATCGAAATTGCTCTCCTGGCGGATGATCGCCAGCGCCATCGCCGGTTCCACCGGCTGCGCGGGAACCCCCGGCAGCGTCGGCCAGCCCACCTCCGGCAGCATCACCCCATCCCGCCCGGCGCGGCGCGCGATCGCCACGGCGGTCTCGGTGAGGCCCAGTCCCGCCGCCAGCCGTGCCGCCAGCGCCCGGTCCGGCGCATCGGGCGAGACTTCATACAGTTGCAGCAGGAACGGCGTCGCCCGCCGCCTCTCGCCCCAGGCCACCAGCAATGCGGCCGCCCGCGCCAGCTCCCGCCCGGCGAGGTCCAGCGCCTGGCCCGCATCCGGCTGCGGATCGCGCGTGGCCGCCATCCGCGCGGCGAAGGCCTTGGCGTCGCCATCCAGCGCCAGCCCCGCGAGCTGGCCGTAATAGGTGCTGCTCCAGGCCGCCGCGCGCGCGAACCCGTCCCGCCGCTCCGCCTCGCTGCCGGCGGTGCGCGCCAGCCAGTATTGCGCCCGCCCCTGCGTGATGGCGGCGCGCGAGGCTTCGGCCAGCGCGCGGAAATGCCCCGCCGCCGTGCCGGCATCCTTCAGTCGGCGCAGCGCGATGAACCCGGCCAGGAATTCCGCATCGGTGCGCGGCTCGCCGATCTGCGCGTGGCCGGCAGCGAGCGCATAGGCCCCGGCATCGTCGCCCTGCCGCATCCGGCGCCGCGCCATCAGGTTGCGCTCGTCCCAGAACTGCGCCCGCCGGGCGACGGGCGTTGCGCGCTCGGCGGCGTTGCCCTGCGCCTTCCACAGCGCCACCGCCTCCTCGTCGCGGCCGACGCGGCGCAGGTAGCGGGCGTGATCCAGAAACAGCGTGGGGTCCTCGCGCTGCGGCAGCGGCACCGCGCGGGCCTGCGCCACCCCGGCGGGGTCGTCGCGCCGCAGCGCCAGCCGCGCCTCGGCCAGGGCCTGCCACGGCTTGTCCAGCCGATCCGCCTGGCGCCGTGCCGCGGCCGGGTCGGTCCAGCCCAGCTGCTCGAAGCGCTTCAGATGGTCCTCGCGGCCGAGCACGCCGGACCAGCGCGCAATGAACCGCGCCTCCCACGCCGCATCGCCCGCCGCGGTGGCCCAGGCTGCCTTCAGCATCGGCGCCGCTGTTTCGCCCGAGGCCGCCAGCGCATCGGCGCAGCGCAGCAGTGCGCCGGTGAGCGTGGGTGCCGCGCGCTTGCATTCCGCCCGCGCCAGCGCGTTGTCCGGCTCCAGCGCCAATGCCTCGTCGCGCCGCCGCGCCAGGCTCACCTGCATCGGCCAATCCGGGTTGGTCGCCAGGAACGCCCCGATCTCGTCCACCCGCCCCTGGCCCGGCGCCATCAGCCGCATCCAGGCCACCAGCTTGCGCGCCACCGGATCGGGATGCCCGGCCACCGCCGCCTGCGCCTCTGCCCAGCGATCGGCGCGCACATGGTCCATCACATCCTGCGCATGGGCCGGCCTTGCCCAAGGCAGCAGGGCCGCCAGCAGGAACCCCAAACGAATCGCAACGGAGAGCATGGAACGCATGCGCCATCCTACCGCGCCCGCCCTTGCCCTGCATCCCCCACGGCACTAGGGTCACGGCCTTCCCAAGGCCGGAAACCAAGGAAAATCCGGCTGCAACACACCCACCGGAGGACGCAGATGTTCAAAGGGTCATACGTCGCCCTGATCACGCCCATGCGCACGGATGGCTCTGTGGACGAGAAAAAGCTTGAGGCCCTGGTGGAATGGCAGATCCAGGAGGGCACCAACGGCCTGGTCCCCACCGGCACCACCGGCGAATCGCCCACGCTGACGCACGATGAGCACAAGCGCGTGGTGGAGGTCGTGCTGTCGGTCGCCAAGGGCCGCGTGCCCGTGATCGCCGGCACCGGCTCCAACAGCACCGCCGAGGCCATCGACCTCACCAGGCACGCCAAGAAGGCGGGTGCCGACGCCGCGATGCTGGTGACGCCTTACTACAACAAGCCCACCCAGGAAGGCCTGTACCTGCACTTCAAGGCGGTGGCCGATGCGGTGGACATTCCCATCGTGGTCTACAACATCCCCGGCCGCTCGGTGGTGAACATCTCCGTCGAAACGATGGCCCGTATCGCCAAGGTGCGGAACATCGTCGGCGTGAAGGATGCCACCAACGATCTCGCCCGGCCGATCCACACCCGCGCCACCTGCGGCGAGGATTTCGCCCAGATGTCCGGGGAGGATGCCACCATCCTCGCCTTCCTCGCCGGCGGCGGCCATGGCTGCATCTCGGTCACCGGCAACATCGCGCCCCGCCTGTGCAGCACCATGCACGCGGCGTGGCAGGAAGGCCGGATCAAGGATGCGCTCGCCATCCAGGACCGCCTGATGCCGCTGCACGACGCGCTGTTCAGCGAAACCTCGCCGGGCCCGATCAAGTTCGCCGCCTCCCTGCTCGGCCTCACCGCCGAGACGGTGCGCCTGCCGCTCGCCCCCCCGGGCGAGGCCACACGGGCACGCGTGCGCGATGCGATGACCAATGCGGGCCTATTGAACTAAAGGGAGGGCCGGGGCTTCCCGATACGACGGGCACGCCCCGGCCCTTTCCTCGCTGGAGTTTCCCATGGCCCCGCCCACCAAGAAGAAATCGGGCCTCATCAGCCACGGCATCGCCGCCCAGAACCGCCGTGCCCGCTTCAACTATGCCATCAAGGAAACCATCGAGGCCGGCGTGGTCCTGAAGGGGCCCGAGGTGAAATCCCTCCGCCACGGCCGCGCCACCCTCACCGAGGCCTGGGCCGGGGAGCGGGAGGGCGAGCTGTTCCTGTTCAACTGCTACATCCCGGAATACCAGGGCGGCGTGCTCAGCCGGTTCGAGCCGCGCGCGCCGCGCAAGCTGCTGGTGAAGGCCAAGCAGCGCGACCAGCTGCTGGGCGCCATCGGCCGCGACGGGATGACGCTGGTGCCGCTGGATATCCATTTCAACGAGCGCGGCATGGCCAAGGTGCAGCTCGGCCTCGGCGCCGGCAAGAACAAGGCTGACAAGCGCGCCACCGTCGCCGCCCGCGATTGGCAGCGCGACAAGGCCCGCCTGATGCGCGACCGCGGCTGACCCCATGCGCCGTGCCGGCCAGCGCCTGCTTGGGCTGCTGCTCCTGGTCATCGCCGGCTGCGCCGCGGAGGCACCGGCTCTGCGCGAGCCCGGTCCGCTCGGCCGGCCGGAAGGACCCTGGGCCCAGCAATTCCACGCCGTGCCGGTGGCCGGGCCCGGCGGCCCCCGCCTGATCCTGGCCCGCCTGTGCCGCCCGCCCGGCGATGCGCCCCGCCGCCTGGCCGTGCTCAACCACGGCAAGCCGGTCAGCACCGCGGAGATCGAAGCCTTCACCCTGCCATCCTGCGAGGCGGAGCAGGTGCGCTGGTTCCTGGAGCGCGGCTTTGCGGTGATACTTCCACTACGCCGCGGCTACGGCGCCAGCGCCGGCCCGGTCGCCGAACGCAACCCCACCTGCGCCCCCTCGCGCGACTACATCCCCAGTGCCACGGAATCCGCCCGCGATATCCGCGCCGCGATCGATTACGCCACCGCCCTGCCGGGCATCCTGCCGGACAAGGTGGTGGTGGTGGGCCAATCCGCCGGCGGCCTGGGCACCGTGGCGCTGGCCAGCCTGAACGACCGGCGCATCGCGGCCCTGGCCAGCATGGCCGGCGGCGATGGCGGCCACCTCAACCGCGTGCCCGGCGCCGTCTGCCAGCCGCAGGCGCTGGAAGCCGCCATGGCCCGCTTCGGTGCCACCGCGAAGGCGCCGATGCTGTGGGTCTATACCGCCAATGACAGCTACTTCGCCCCCGACCTCGCCGCCGCCATGCACCGCGCCTTCACCGCCGCCGGCGGCCGGGCGGAGTTGGCAGCCCTGCCGGCCTGGGGGCGCGATGGGCACATCCTGTTCACCGGCCGCGGCGGCTCCGCGATCTGGGGGCCGTTGATGGAGCGCTTCCTGGGCCTGAAGCCACGCCCCGCCGCCGCCTCCGCCCTGGCGCGGCCCTAGCCGGTTCCCATATGCTGGCGCCGGAGGGTGCCATGACGGATGATCCGGAACTCGGGCCGAAAGGCGAGAAGCTTCTGCAGGCCAAGCGCGGCTGGGCCCGCGACGGTAGGCTGCTGACCGGCACCACGGCCGACCCGGAGGCCGATCGCCTGCCGCCGGGCCAGCGCCTGACGCAGGATTGGCCGGTGCTCGATCTCGGCGCCCAGCCGGACGTGACGGAGGCGCGCTTCCGCCTGGATGTCGATGGCGCCGTGCGCCACCCGCTCAGCCTCACGCTGGCGGAATTCATGGCCCTGCCGCAGCAGGACAGCGTGTCGGACATGCACTGCGTCACGCAATGGTCGCGCTACGACAACAACTGGCGCGGCGTGGCCGCCCGCACGCTGCTGGAGATGGTGCAGCCGCGCGAGAGTGCGGCCCATGTCGTGCTGCATGCGTACGACGGCTACGCCACCAATCTGCGGCTCGATCAGTTCGACCAGCCGGATGTGTTCCTGGTGCACAGCTGGGAAGGCGCCCCGATCACCCGCGAGCATGGCGGCCCGGTGCGCGCCCTGATCCCGCGGCTGTACCTGTGGAAATCCGCCAAGTGGATCCGCCGCATCGAGATCACGGAGCGCGACAAGCCCGGCTTCTGGGAGCGTAACGGCTACCACAACAACGCCGACCCATGGCAGGAGGAACGCTATGGCTGAGGCAACACGGCGCAGCGTCCTGGCCGCGGCCCTGGTGTCGGCGGCAACCGGTGCGGAGGCATTGACGATGGAACAGCTGGCCTGGAGCTTCACCTTCCCGGATATCGAAGGCGGCACGCTCGACCTTGCCGCGCACAAGGGGCGCGTGCTGCTGGTGGTCAACACCGCCAGCTTCTGCGGCCACACCCGACAGTACGATGCCCTGCAGAAGCTGCATGCCGAGCGCGCCCGCGACGGGCTGGTGGTGATCGGCATCCCCTCCCAGGACTTCAACCAGGAGGCCGGGACGGAGGCCGAGGTGAAGCGCTTCTGCGAGGCGAATTTCGGCATCGACTTCCCGATGACGGCGATCCTGAAGGTGCGCGGGGCGCAGGCGCATCCGTTCTACCGCTGGGTGAAGGGCGCGCGTGGCTGGGAGCCGGGCTGGAACTTCAACAAGGTGCTGGTGGGCCGTGACGGCCGCGTGGCCGGGGTGTTCGGCGCGTCGGACGAGCCCACCGGCAGCCGTCTGTCAGCGGCCATCGCCGCCGCCATCGCCGCCCCCGGCGGCGGCCAGGGCTGAGGCGCTGGGCCCTACAATCGTATCCAATTATCACAGATGCGGATGATGGCTCCCGGACTTCTCAGGATGATGCTAGCACTCTTGTAAGGCGACCCCGTGCGCCGGCGGTTGCGGCCGCCCCCGGGGGCGCATCCTTGGACGATGCATCCGTGGGGAGCGCCGTGGACATCGATATGCAGATCCGGGCGGCGCGGCTGACAGCGGTGTTTGAACGGCTGCCCGTGGCCTTGACCATCACGCTGGTCAGTTCCATCGCGGTGACCCTCGTGCTCGTGGCGGGCGGCACCGGCTGGATGGCCTGGGGCTGGCTGGCGCTGCTGGCCGGGCTGACCCTGCTGCGCGCCGCTGTCTGGCTGCGGTTCCGCCAGGCCGGGCTTGGCAATGCCAGGGTGTGGGAGGCCCTGGCGCTGGGTGGTGCGCTCGCTTCCGGGCTGGTCTGGGGCATGGGCGCCGTTCTGTTGCCGGGCGAACCGGCCGGTGCCATCGGCTGGTTTGGCCCGGCGGTGATGGTGCTGCTGCTCGCCGCGATGTGCGCCGGGGCGGCCACCGTGCACGGGGTGCACCTGCCCGTGGCCATGGCCTTCGTGCTGCCGGCCTGCCTGCCGCTTGCCCTTGCCCTGGCCGCGCGGGGCGATCTGCACCACCTGTTGATGGCGGCGGTGGTGGTGCTGTTCACCGCCTTGGTGGCGCTGGCCGCGCGCCGGTCCGTATGGCAATTTGGCGATACCCTGCGCCTGCAGATCGAGCTGGCGCGGCGAACCCGTGAGCTGGACGCGGCCAACGCGGCGCTGCGGGCGGAGATCGAGGACCATCGCGCCACCGGCGAGACGCTGCGGCAGGCGCAGCGCATGGAGGCGATCGGCCAGCTGACGGGCGGCATCGCGCACGACTTCAACAACATGCTGGCGGTGATCGGCGGCAATCTGCAGCTGATCGGCAAGCGCGGCGAAGGCAATGCCGATATCCAGCGGCTGGTTGCCGCGGCCGAGCGCGCCACCGAGCGCGGGGCGCGGCTGACCGCCAGCCTGCTGTCCTTCGCCCGCGAGCAGCGGTTGCGGCCGGAGACCATCGACCTGAACGCGTTCCTGCCCGATGCCGCGCCATTGCTGCGCCGTACGTTGCACGGCCGGATGGAGCTGACGCTGGAGCTGGCCCCGGGGCCGCTGTTGGCGCTGGCCGACCCCGCGCAGTTCCAGGCCGCGCTGCTGCACCTGGTGATCAATGCCCGCGATGCGAGCCCGCCGGGCCGGCGGCTGACCATCGCCACCAGCCTGGTGCCGCAGGCGAATGCGGCGCAGGAGGGCGGCGTGCACCCCGGGCCCTTCGCCTGCGTGCGGGTGAGCGATACCGGCCCCGGCATGGCGCCCGAGGTGGCGGCCCGCGCCTTCGAGCCGTTCTTCACCACGCGGGAGGTGGGGCAGGGCAGTGGGCTGGGCCTGTCGCAGGTCTATGGCTTCGCCCATCAATCGGGCGGCAGCGCTTGGATCGAACAGGCGGACGGGGGCGGGGTGGCGGTGAGCCTGCTGCTGCCGGCGCTGCCGGTGCAACCGCCCGCCATGGCCACGGCGCCGGCGCAGGATGCGCCGGGCTTCGCCGGGCGGGTGCTGCTGGTGGAGGACGATGCCGCCGTGCGCGAGGTGCTGAAGGAAAGCCTGGCCGCGAGCGGCTGGGAGGTGGCGCAGGCGGCCGATGGCGCCGCGGCCCGCGCGGTGCTGGAAGGGGCCATGCTCATTGATATCCTGGTGTCTGACGTGGTGATGCCGGGGGCGGTGAGCGGGGTGGAGCTGGCACGCACGGCCGCCCGGCTGCGGCCGGAGCTGCCGGTGCTGCTGATCTCCGGCTACCCCACCGCCACGCTGGCGGCCCAGGGGGCGGACGAGGCCGACCTGCACCTGCTGCGCAAGCCCTTCACCCATGCCGAGCTGCTGGCGGGCATGCGGGAGGCGCGCCAGGCGGCTGGGGTGCGCGGGATCAGCGCCATCGCAGCCCGTGGACCAGTGGCATCCCACGCCGAGGGGGCGTGAGGTCGCTGCGATAGGCGGTGGCGGCCTGCTGCAAGCCAGCGCGTTCAGCCGCCGAATTTGCCTGACTTGGGGAAGCCGTTCGGCGGCAGGCGGCCGACCTGGCCGCGTTCGCCGAGCCAGTCGGTCAGTTTTTCCTCCGTGCGGGTCTTGTCGCCCAGGCGCCAGGTGAGGCCATCGGCCATGGCGAAGGTCTTGAGGTCGGCCAGGGTGGCGTCCTTGTATTTCTGCAGCATCACGCCGCCGCCACGGGCCAGTTCCGGCACCTGTTCCAGCGGGAAGACGAGCAGCTTGCGGTTGCTGCCGATGACGGCGACGTGGTCGCCATTCACCGGGGCGATGAGGGCGGCTTCCTCGCCGGGCTTGAGGTTGAGCACCTGCTTGCCGGTGCGCTTTTCCGCCAGCAGGTCTTCCGCCTTCACCACGAAGCCGCGGCCGGTATCGGAGGCGACGAGGTGCTTGATGCCGTCGCGCCAGATGAACAGGGCGGTGACGTCATCCTCGTTGGTGAGGTCGACCACGAGGCGGATCGGCTGGCCGTCGCCGCGGCCGCGGGGGAGGTCGCCGGCCTTGAGCGTGTAGGCACGGCCGTTGGTGGCGAAGAGGCAGAGGCGATCGGTGGTTTCGCAGGGGACGATCAGCTTGAGGCGGTCGCCTTCCTTGAACTTCAGGTCATCGGGGTTGGCGACCGACCCCTTCACGGCGCGGACCCAACCCTTGTCGGACAGGATCACCGTGATCGGCTCGCGTTCCATGTAGGCGTCGGGGTCGACGATGATTTCCTTCTGCGGGCCGGCGAGTTCGGTGCGGCGGTTGCCGAGGGGGCCTTCGCCGAACTTGCCCTTGATGGTTTCCAGCTCGCCCACGATGCGGTCCCAGCGCTTCGCTTCGCTGCCGAGGAGGGTTTGCACCTCCTTCAGCTCGCGGGTGAGGTTCTTGTGTTCCTTGCGGATCTCCATCTCCTCCAGGCGGCGCAGGCTGCGCAGGCGCATGTTGAGGATGGCTTCGGCCTGGGTATCCGTGAGGGTGAAGGTGCGGATGAGGACGGTTTTGGGTTCGTCCTCCGTGCGGATGATGCGGATGACCTCATCGAGGTTGAGGTAGACGGCGAGGAAGCCTTCGAGGATTTCCAGGCGCCGTTCGATGGCGGCGAGGCGGTGGTTGCTGCGGCGGACCAGGACTTCCTGGCGGTGGGCGAGCCACTGGGTGAGCAGGGGCTTGAGGCCGAGCACCTGGGGGGTGCGTTCGGCGGTGAGCACGTTCATGTTGAGCGGGAAGCGGGATTCCAGCGCGGTGGCGCGGAACATGGTGGCCATGAGGGCTTCCGGCTCCACGCCGCGGGCCTTGGGCTCCAGCACCAGGCGGACGAGTTCGGTGGATTCGTCCCTGATATCGCCGAGCAGGGGGAGTTTCTTTTCCTCCATGAGCTGGGCGATCTGTTCGATCAGGCGGGATTTCTGGACCTGGTAGGGGATCTCGGTGATGACGATGGACCAGGTGCCCATGCGGCCCTTCTCCACCTCCCACTTCGCACGCAGGCGGAAGCCGCCGCGGCCGGTTTCGTAGGCCTGGAGCATGCTGGCGGGTTCTTCCACCAGCAGGCCGCCGGTGGGGAAATCGGGGCCGGGCATGAAGGCCAGCAGGTCTGCCGTGGTGGCATCCGGGTTACGGATGAGGTGGATGGCGGCGGCACAGACCTCCCCGGCGTTGTGCGGCGGGATGCTTGTGGCCATGCCGACGGCGATGCCGGCGGCGCCATTGGCGAGCAGGTTGGGGAAGCTGCCGGGGAGGACGACGGGCTCGGCTTCCTCGCCATCATAGGTGGGGCGGAAATCGACTGCGTCCTCGTCGATGCCGGCGAGCAGGGCCTTGGCGACTTCGGTGAGGCGGGCTTCGGTGTAGCGCATCGCCGCGGGGTTATCGCCGTCGATATTGCCGAAATTGCCTTGGCCTTCGACGAGGGGGAAGCGGGCGGCGAAATCCTGGGCGAGGCGGACCATGGCGTCGTAGATCGAGGCGTCGCCGTGGGGGTGGTACTTGCCCATGACGTCGCCGACGATGCGGGCGCATTTCTTGAAGCCGGCTGTCGGATCGAGCCGGAGCTGGTGCATGGCGTAGACGAGGCGGCGGTGCACGGGCTTGAGGCCGTCGCGCAGATCCGGCAGCGAGCGGCTGGTGATGGTGGACATGGCATAGGCGAGGTAGCGCTGGGAGAGCGCCTCGCGCAGCTTGGTATCCTGGACGTTGCCGATCAGGTCATCGGGCATCGGGGGGTGGTTCCTTCAGGGCAGTGACGCGGTCGTAGAGCGCGACCCTCGCTTGGGGCAATGGCTTGTGTTGCAGGCCGAACACGTCGCGGGCGAGGAAGTGGGCGGTGAGGCGGAGGCCATCCGCCCATTCGGGGGGCGATCCTTCTCCGCCTTCGGTGAGGAAGGGGGGGAGGGGGAGGAGACGGTCCTTCCAGGTGCCTGCCGCTTCCTCGCTGACGGCGCGGCCGGTGCGGGGGGATACGTAGGCCAATTTTCCTGAATTGCCCAGCCCGGATTCGCCGGAGATGGCGCAGGAGGTGAGATCGAGGCCGTAGCCGAGGTCGCGCAGGAAGGCGAGTTCCCAGCGGATGAGTTCGGCCATCTGGCGTTCGGGCTGGGGGAGGCGGGCGAGGAGGTGGAGCAGGCCATCGAAGGCGGCGGGGTAGGGGTGGCGTTCGGGCAGGCCGCCTTCCGCCACCGCGCAGCTGGCGGTGAGCATGGTGAGGGCCAGCGCGTCATCCAGCACCAGGGCGGCGGCGGGGTGGATGAGTTCGGCGGAGAAGGAGCCGAGCTGATCGGACAGGCGGCCGATCCAGCGGACCTGGATGAGGTTGCCGGGCTGCCAGAGGGCGGCGCGGGTGCGGGACTGGGCGCCGCGGGCGAGGCCGCGATGGGCGCCGTGGATCTCGGTCATGACCGTGGCGATGGCGTCTGCCTCCCCGTAGGGGCGGGCATCGAGGATGATCGCGGGGGCTTCCCATTCCATGGGCGTGTTGTGGGGGGTGGGGGCGGGGTTCGCAAGGGTGGTTTTGGTGGAATGAGTTGATTTCGGAATGAAATGGGCGTGGGTTGGGGTGGGTGGGGTCAGCCGTATTTTTTGCGGAAGTAGCGGGCGGCGGCGATGATGTTGGGGGGGAGGTTGAACCTGGGGTCGGTGAGTTTCCAGGGGCGTTCGGGGCGCGGTTTCCTGGGGCGCGGCTTGCGCGGGGCGCGCGGGGGGAGGCGCAGCCATTCCGGGAGGGTGGCGCCGAGCATGCGGGCGAGCGGGCGCAGCAGGCGGGCGGCCTGGGGGGAGGCGGCGACGAGGTCGCGCAGCTCCTGCCGGGTGGCGAACATGTGGTTGAGGGCTTCGCCGCCCTGGGCGGCGGGTTGCCAGATGCGGACGAGCCAGGCCTGGCCGGAGGGGTCGCGCTCGCGGGGCGGTTTGGGGGCGACTTGTGCCTCGGGGGTGGGGCGGGGCTTGGGCGTGCGGGGGGTGAGGGGCTTGCGGCGGGGCTTGGGGAGGGTGCCTTCGAGCCAGCGCAGGGCGAGGCGGTCCAGCCTGGCGACGAGCACATGCATCCGCACCTGGCCCCGCGCGATGCGCCAGAGGGCCTGGGGGGTGACGGGATGAAGGGAGAGGGCGGCGGTGCGCAGCTGCCGCCAGATGAAAATCAGCGACAGGCGCAGTGCTGCTCCCAGGGGGGTGCGGGGTTCGAAGTGCATGGGAGTTAATATGATTGACGTCGAGGTCGATGGGTAGGGGTGTTTATATGTCCTAACGGTATGGGTGGGGTGCGGTGGGAGGGGCGGGTTTGGGGTTGCAGCGGGGTTTGGGGCGACCCCGCGCCAAGGCGCGGGCTACGGCGGAGATTTGTTGAAGCGCGGCTTGGAGGGGCTTATCTAGACGTGATGTCTAGACGGAGGTGGCGGTGGCGCTGAGCATCAAGACGAACGAGGCCGATGGGTTGGCGCGGGCGCTGGCGGCGCTGACGGGCGAGACGATGACGGAGGCCGTGACGGTGGCGCTGCGCGAGCGGCTGGCGCGGGAGCGGGCGCGTCGGGAGGCCGAGGGGGATTATGTGGCGCGGGCGACGCAGGCCGCGGCGCGGCTGCGGGTTCACTATGACACTCGGCCGGTGACCCAGGCCGAGTGGGACGACGCTTCGGGCGAGGGCTGAGGTGATCGTGGTCGACTCCTCCGCCGTGGCGGCGATCCTGTTCGGGGAGGCGGCGGCGGTGCCGTTGCTGACGCGGTTGGGGGCGGCGCGCGAGCGGGTGATGTCGGTGGTGAACTATGTGGAGGTGGGCACCGTGCTGGCCGGGCGGCGGCTTGCGCAGCGGGAGCGGGCGCTGGCGGAGCTGGACCTGTTCCTGGATGAGGTGGGGATCGGGCTGGCGCCGGTGGATGCGGCGCAGGCGCGGGCGGCGATGCGGGCGCGGGTGCGGTTCGGGAAGGGGATGGGGCATGGCGGGACGCTGAACTTCGGCGACTGCTTTGCTTATGCGCTGGCTATGGCGCTGGAGGCGCCGCTGCTGTTCGTGGGGGATGATTTCGGGCGGACGGATGTTCGTGTGGCCTAAACAGACCAGCGAACAAAAATTTAATTATGTTGTTTTGGGGATTTTCTCAAATATTGGCCTTGAAGCGGCTGGTGATGCCTTGAACGAACGTCACCCAATTTGCTTGGTCCAACGTTTCGGCAGCGTCGATCTGATCTCGGTCGGCCTCGCTAAGTAAGATAGGATCGACCAGTTTTACCCATAGACCGTTTTGGAGTGTGGCCTTCAGCGAGATCTCATAGTGTGTGCCGGTATCTTCGCCGACTTTGCGGACCAGTGCTGTTACCTGTGATGCACCAGGTGGGCGCTGCTTGCCGCCGATATTCCGATGGGCGCCTGGGTAGAAGAACCCATGCGTTCCCAGAGTAAGGGCCGTGGAGGAATGGCAGACTAAAGCATAGTGGTGTGATCGCGATGATGCGCTGCTCGTGACTAGAACGTTGGGAGGCAGGGGCTGGATATTACCTGACCAATCCACAAAACGCCTCCACGCAACGACTTTGTCAGGAGAAGTGCCGACTGGCCTGGGGTTTGATCGCATGGTTGAAAAGATAAGAGGAACAACGGCACCAGACTTGGCCATTTCAGCGATAGAAGTGGCTGGAGCATTGCCCACCCCCCAATAGAAAATTCCTGACCCGGCGCGGCGCTCCATTTCTTTGCGCCGGATAATGCGGGACAGGTTTTGACCGGCGTTCGCGTCCATGCGGGTCCAGCAAACGACTGAGCCATGATCGGGCATGGGGCTCTCCTTTTCGGAACTTCGACAAAATTCAAGTTCGCGTCGTCAAAAAACCCTCGGCCAGTTCAATGGTTTGGGCCGTGTAGGTGGGGCCACCTTCGCGGGCCATGGGGGTTTCGCTGTGGCTCGCCATCCAGGCCATGACGAGGATTCTTCGGGCCATGATGAGGGTGGGGAGCATGGCCTGGTGGTTGGGGGGGAGGGAGGCGATTTTCGCGTAGCCTTCGAGCCAGCTGGACTGGAGGGCGGGGATGATTTGGGTGTGTTCGTGCAGCGTGATGGCGGCGGCGAAGTCGTAGAGGTGCCAGGAGAGGCTGCAATCGTCGAAATCGATGACGTGCATCTGGGGGCCGTCGACGAGGAGGTTGGCCAGGCGCATGTCGGCGTGGACGAGGCCGAAGCGGTCGGGGGTTTGGCCGTAGGCTGAGAGGTGGTGCCGGATTTTGTCGCTGGCGCGGGCGATGATGGTGGTGCCTTTGGGGGAGAGGCCGAGGCCGGATTGCCAGGGGCCCCAGAGGCGGCGTTCGCCGAGCATGGCGTTCCAGTCCCACAGTTTGCGGGTGAAGCCTGGGGGGCGGGGCCAGGTGGCGGCGTGTTGGTGGAGGCGGGCGGTGATCTGGCCGAGAGTGTGGAACCAGGGGACGAGGGCGGCGTCGGCGGCGGGTTCCTGGCCTTGCAGGAACTGGAAGGCGACGGCGTGGCGGGCGGGGAGGCCGGTGGGGGATTGGAGGGTGGCGACGGGGTCGCCGGTGGTGGTGGGGTGGATGGCGGCGGTGGAGACGTGGCCGGAGGTGCGCAGGGCCGCGATCCAGGCGAGTTCGGAGCGGATTTCCTGCTCCGTGTGGTAGCCGACGCGGTGGATGCGCAGGATGAGGGGGGCGGGGGCTTCGGGGTCTGCCAGGCGCCAGGTGGCGTTTTCGGAGATGTTGAGCAGGGTGGGTTCGGTGCGGGGGGAGAGGCCCCAGAGGGGGAGGGCGGCGCGGATGGCCTGGCGCATGTCGGCCAGGGTTTCCGGCGTGTATTCCGTGTCGCTCATGCGGTGCGGCGGCGGCGGGCGAGGGCGGCGAGGGCGAGGGGGAGGAGCAGGGCGGTGGCGGGTTCCGGGGTGGCGGTGGCGTTGAGGATCACGTCGTCCAGCACCAGCTCCGTGCCGATGACGCTGTTCTGGACCAGGTGGCCCCAGTTGCTGAAGGTGATGGTGGTGGCGGCGGTGCTGGGGCTGAAGCTGACGTAGTAGCGGCGGGCGGCTTCGACGGCTTCGAGGTAGATCTGGTTGCTGCCGATGGTGAGGCCGAAGACGCCGGGGTTGCCGCCGACCTGTTCGCCGCTGGTCCAGAAATCCAGCAGGTAGGTTTCGCCGACCGTGAGGTTGACGGTTTGCGAGAGGGTGACGGGGCCCTGGTTGGCGGGGACGGTGTTGGTGAAGGTGACGGGGCCGCCGAAGGTGACGCGGCCGTTGGGCAGGGTGGTGGGGGTGGCGGAGGCTGCCATGAGCCAGTTGCCGAAATAGACGCAGTTGATGGCCTCGCCGCAGGGGGCGCCGGCGAAGGGGATGGGGCCCCACCAGCCATAGGCGCCGCTGGGGTAGGCGGCGTTCCAGGACGGGATGGTGACGGAGGGGCCTGCCGGATACATGCCGGTGTGGGGGCCGGGGCCGGTCCAGCCCTGATTGCCCGAGGCGCCGGTTTCGAAGCCGCCATTGGTGATGAGGTTGGCCGTGGGATTGGCCAGGGTGGCGGTGCCGTAGTTGACCGAGAGGATGGCCGCCCGGGCGGGCTGGGCCGCCGTGATGGCCAGCGCGATGCCGAGGATGGCGGGGATCCGGTTCCGCATGGCGCAGCCTTCCCTGTGGGCGAGCATGTCGGGAGCGTATCGGGTGGAGGACGGGATTGGCAAATCGGGTCAGGCCGCGCGTTCGATGCGCAGGGGGAATTTGCCGCGGGTGAGGAGGGGTTCGGGGCCGGCATCGAGGCGGCCGAGGCGGATGAGCCCGCGGGACCAGCGGTAGCTGGCGTGGAACAGGGCGAGGTTGCCCCAGGGGGCGTAGTAGCAGAGGTCGCCGGGGGCTTCGCGGGCGAAGGGGGCGGTAGGCGCCGCGGCACGTCAGACGGTGGCGGGCGGGTCGGCCGCGGAGAGGCGAGGCCGCGCGCGAGGCTGCCTCAGCGGGAAGCGAGGTCGCAGCGGAAGCCCAGCGCTTTGGTGTCGGCGGTGGGGCGCACGGTGCGGGTGCGCACGGTGTCGGGCTGGCAGAGGCCGCTGCCCTGCAGGACGATCGCCTGGCCCGCGACGGTCATCGCGACATCGAGCCGGCTGCCGGCGGGGCAGCGGTGGCGCGCGACGTCGGCGATCACCTGTTCGGATGTGCGCAGCGTGTCCCAGCCCGAGGCGGCGCAGCGTGGTGGCTCCTGCGCCAGGGCTGGGGCCGCCAGCAGGGAGAGGAAAGCCAGGATCGGTGCGCGGGCCATGGCGTTCTCCTTGAACGGGAATGTTCCGTCTGGGAAGCAACATAGCGCGGAGCTGGCCGAGCGGACCTGGGGTGGGGCGTGGCCTGACCGGGGGGCGGCTTCAGTCGAAATCGGTGGGCAGGCCGGGGTTGCGGTGGTGTTCGAACATGCGGCGGAGCTGGGTGGGGGTGGTGCGGTCGATCGAGAGGTCGCTGGGCAGCGCGTGTTCGGGGAAGAAGGCGATTTCGCTGGTTTCGGCGGAGGTTTTGGCTTCGCCGCCGGTGATCTCGCAGAGGAAGAAGAGCTTGGCGGCGCTGAAGGGCTGGGGGGTGTGGCCCTGGCGGGTGCGATCCAGGGCGGCGGCGAGTTTCAGGGGGCGGACGGTGAAGCCGGTTTCTTCCTGGGCTTCCTTGGCGGCGTTTTCGGCGGGGGTGAGGTTGATGTCGGCCCAGCCGCCGGGGAGGGTCCAGAGGTGGTTATCGGCAGTTTCGCGGACGAGGAGGAGTTGGTTGTTGCGGAAGATGGCGGCGCGGACGTCGAGCTTGGGGGTGGGGTAGCCCCATTCGCGGGCGAAGGCGGCTTCGATGGTGGGGGCCGGGGTGGCGGTGTGGGTGGCCATGATCTCGGCTGCCAGGGCGCGGAGGCGTTCGTAGCGGGCCTGGTCCCAGTGCGAGGTGGGGAAGGCCAGGCCGGTTTGGGCCATGGCCTGGAGTTCTCGGGCCCAGAGGAGCCAGGTGGGGTCTTCTTGCATGCGTGTGCGGGGCGAAGAGCCCCCCTCCGGCTCCCCCCGGCTTCGCCGAGGGGAGAGCAGTTAGGTTGGGTCTTCGAGGCCGATGGCGCGGAGGCGTGCGCCTTCCTCGTCCCAGCCGGCGCGTTCCTTGACGTTGAGGAAGAGGTGGACGGGGCGTTCGAGGAGGTGGGTGAGCTGGGCGCGGGCCTTGGCGCCGATGTCGCGGATGCGCGCACCCTTGGCGCCGATCAGGATCGCCTTGTGGTTGGGGCGGGCGACGTAGACGGTGGCCTCGATGCGGACGGAGCCGTCCTTGCGTTCCTGGAAGCTCTCGGTTTCGACCGTGGCGGCGTAGGGGACTTCCTCGTGGGTTTGCAGGAAGATCTGCTCGCGGACGATCTCGGCGGC
>CANHKG010000045.1 GCA_947460455.1 Rhodospirillales bacterium
GCGCCTGAACACTCGCCCACGGGTACGGCTCAAAGGGGTGACGCCCTTGGAGTGCTTCACGCAGATGATCGAATTCGACCGTTTGAACCAACCAAAGCCACAGTAATAGACAGTTGTTGCACCCGGACCTTGAAACCGCCGACTTTCATGAATTGCGCCCGCGCCGGTTTCCCAGCGCGGGCGCAAGGTCACAAAAGTTTTTTGGTTCTTTTTTTCAAAAAAGAACCGCTTGCCTTGTCTTCAGATAGACCCGCCGCCCTTGGCCCCCTTGGCCTGCTCCGCCATGATCTCGGCCAGGCGCTTGTTGGTGCCATTCAGCTCCGGTAGCCGCGCCCCGGCGGCCACTTCCTTCAGGCGCGGGCCTTCGGCGGCCTGCATCTCGATGGCGCGCGGGGCGGCATCGGCGATCTGTTCGGGCTTGAGCACCAGCACGCCGTTCTCGTCGGCCAGGATGGCATCGCCCGGCATCACCGCCACGCCGCCGATGGAGACGGGCACGCAGAACTCGCCGTTGTTGAACGGGCGCTTGGTGGTGACGACCGACAGGCCGCGGGCCCAGACCGGCACCTTGTAGTCGCGGATTTCGCCGATATCGGTGGCCACGCCGTCGATGATGATGCCCACCGCGCCGGCCTCGCGCGCCGCGAAGGCCACGCCGCCGCCAACGGCCGCATGGCGGGTATCGCCGAAGCGGTCGATCACCAGCACGTCGCCGGGGCGCAGCTGGCCGAGGGCGTAGTGCACCATGGTGCTGTCATTGCCGGCGCAACGCACCGTCACGGCGGTGCCGGCGATGCGCGGCACCTGCCACAGCGCGCGGATCTGCGGGTCGACGAAGCCGAAATCGAGGAAGTGGCCGATGGTGGCGGGCTCGGCGCGCACCAGCAGCTCGATCAGCTTCGGATCGACCTGCGGGGGCAGGGGGTTCACGATGAACATGGGCGGGGCTCCTTTGGATAGGCTGTCAGGAAGAAAGGGGTCACAGAGAACACGGAGGGCCACAGAGGGGCACAGAGAAGAAGGAATGCGGCAGACGGAGTATTGCTCCTCTGTGCTCTCTGTGCCCCCTCCGTGCTCTCTGTGACCTCTTCGCTTTGCTTCACTTCCCCACCGCCCGCCGCAGGCCCACCGCGCGGTCCAGCACCAGCACGATGGCCAGGCTGAACACCACCAGCAGGGTGGAAACCGCGGCCACCAGCGGGTCGGTGCGGCTTTCCACGTAGCGGAACAGCGCCACGGGCAAGGTGGTCAGCTGCGGGCCGACGAGGAACAGGCTGATCACCACCTCATCGAAGCTCACCAGGAACACGATGGCGCAGGTGGCCACCAGGCCCGGCACCATCAGCGGCAGGGTGATGCGGCGGAACACGCTGGAAGGCGGCGCGCCCAGGCTGGCCGCGGCTTCCTCCACCGAGGCGGGCAGGGTGGAGAGCGAGGTGGACAGCACGCGGATGCCGTAGGGCAGCGTGACCAGCATGTGCGCCAGCATCAGGCCAATCCAGGTGCCCAGCAGCCCGTAGCCCACGAAGATGATCAGCAAGGCGAGCGCCAGCACGATGGTCGGCAGCAGCAGCGGGGCGGTCAGCAGCGCCAGGATCGCGTCCCGCCCGGCGAAGCGCCAGCGGTCGATCGCCAGGGCCGCGGGCAGGGAGATGGCCAGGGTGGCCGCCGTCACGATCACCGCCAGCACCAGGGAATTGCGCGCCGCCTCGATCAGCCCGCGCTCGTTGGCGATCTGGGCGTACCATTTCAGGCTGAAGCCGCTGGGCGGCCACATCAGCACGCGGTCGGCGGAAAAGCTCATCGGGATCACCAGGATCACCGGCGCCAGCAGGAACACCAGCATGGCGGCGACAAGCACATGGAACAGGATGCGCCCCATCTCAGGCCACCGCCCGCGCCAGCCGGCCATAGAGCGTCAGCGCGAAGCCGAAGATCACCAGCACCACGATGGAAAGCGCGGCCGCCACCGGCCAGTTCAGCGTCACGATCGCCTGGTCGTAGATCTCGGTGGCCAGCAGGAACACGCGCCCGCCGCCCAGCAGCTTCGGCGTGATGAAGCTGGAAACCGCCAGCACGAAGGCCAGCAGGCAGCCCAGCATGATGCCCGGCAAGGTCAGCGGCAGCACCACGCGGCGGAACACGGTGAAGGGCTTCGCACCAAGGCTGGCCGCCGCCTCCTCCAGGCTGGTGTTCAGCCGGCCGAAGCCTGCGATGAGTGCGAGGATCATGTAGGGCATCAGGATTTCCGTCAGCCCCACCACCACGCCGGTGGTGTTGAACACCATGCGCGGCGCCTTCACCATGCCGAGCCAGCGCAGGAACGCGGCGATGATGCCGCCATCGCCCAGGATCACCATCCAGCCATAGGTGCGCACCACGGCGGAAACCAGCAGCGGCGAGATGCACATCACCACCAGCATGTTCTTCCAGCGATCCGGCGCGCGGTGGATGAACAGCGCGATGGGGTAGCTGCACAGCAATGTCAGCCCGGTGATGGCAAGCGCGATCACCACGGAATCCCGCACCAGCTCGGCATAGAAGATGTCCCCGAACATCTTCGCCCAGGTGGCCAGCGTGATGCCTTCCAGCAGCGCCCCGCCCTCATTGGCCTGGCGGAAGGACAGCAAGGCGAGGTTGCCCATCGGCAGCAGGAACACAGCCATGTTCACCAGCAACGCCGGCAGCAGCAGCGCCAGGGCGATGCGGCTCGCGATCGGCATCAGGGCGCGTCGGCGCTCAGCGCCGCGGGACGATCGAAGGCCAGGGTGTCAGACACCCGCCACGCCAGCGTCACCGCCTCACCGCCGCGCGGGATCGGCAGGCCGGGATGGGTGTGTCGCTCCACCGTCAGCGTGGCGCCGCCGCAATCCACCTCGCAGGCAAGCACGTCGCCGACATAGGTGGCGCGGCGGATCGTGCCGGTGGCGCTGTTCCATTCCGGGCCGATGGCGTCGGTGGCGACATGGATGCGGTGCGGGCGCACCATCACCGTCACCTTCCCCGCGCGGCCGGGCTTGGCGGCGCGCAGGCGGAAGGGGCCGGCGACGATCTCGCCGTTGCCGTCCCGCTCGCCGTCGATGCGGTTGATCCGCCCCACGAAGTCCGCCACGAACGGGGTGGCCGGGGTTTCGTAGATCTCATAGGGCGTGCCGACCTGCTCCAGCAGCCCCGCGCGCATCACCGCGATGCGGTCGCACATCGCCAAAGCTTCCACCTGGTCGTGCGTGACGAAGATGGTGGTGATGCCCAGGCGTTGCTGGATATCGCGGATTTCCGTGCGCATCTCGTCGCGCAGCTTGGCATCCAGGTTCGAAAGCGGCTCGTCCAGCAGCAGGATGGAAGGCTCGATCACCAGCGCCCGGGCGAGCGCCACGCGCTGCTGCTGCCCGCCGGAAAGCTCGCGCGGCTTGCGATGGCCAAGGCCCTGCAGGTGCACCATCTCCAGCGCCCGCTCCACCCGCTCACGCACCTCCGCCTTCGGGCGCTTTCGCATCTCCAGCCCGAACGCCACGTTCCCCGCCACATCCATGTGCGGGAACAGCGCGTAGTTCTGGAACACGATGCCCATGTCGCGCTTGTGCGGGGGCAGGGTGGTCACGTCGCGCCCACCCACCAGGATATGCCCGGCCGTGGCCTCGGCCAGCCCGCCGATCATGCGCAGCGTGGTGGTCTTGCCGCAGCCGGAGGGGCCGAGCAGGCCGAGCAGCTCGCCCTTCCGCACGTCCAGCGACAGCGAGGCCACCGCAGGCGGCCCCGCCCCGAAGCGCTTCTCCAGGTGGTCGAGAACCAGGTGGGCTTCGGTCATCTCAGGCAATCATCAACGGCGCGTCAGGATCCGGCGGCGCCACTGCTCGGTCACGCCCTCGCGGAACTTCGCCACCTCCAGCCAATCCACTGGCAGCATCATCGCCTGCCGCTCGGCGGAGGATGCGGTGCGGGCCAGTGCGGCGTCGCTCACCTTCGCCTTGGTGTTCACCGGGGCGTAGAACATCTTCTCGGTGAATGCGGCCTGCGCCTCCGCACCCAGCGCGTGGTTCATGAAGGCGCGGCTGGCGTCGTAGTTCTTGGCACCCTTCACCAGGCCGAGCACGTTGATCTGGAACAGCGCGCCCTCGCTCGGCAGGATCGCGGCCATCCGCCCGCCGGACTGGTCGGAATAGATCTGCCCGCGCGCATTCCAACCCACGCCCAGGCTGGCGGTACCCTGGGTGATCATGGTGTAGGCATCCGGCTTCGGGTCCCAGCTCAGCACGTTCGGCGCCATGTTCCCCACGGCCTCGAACCCCTTGTCCAGGCGGCGATAGTCGTCGCCGCCGAACACCTTGTTGGCCATCATCAGGAAGCCGAGGCCCACGATATCCGGCACGCCGCTGATGGCGATCTGGTCCTTGTATTTCTCTTCCCAGAACACCTTCCAGCTGGTCGGCGCCGGCTGCACGCGCTGCGGCGAATACAGCAGCACCAAATTGTCGAACGTGACGGCCGGCGCGGTCACGCCCGGGGTGAAGGCGCGCGGGGAGAGGTCGGCGATCGCCGGCACCTGGGCGGCCGTCACGGGCTCGAACAGCCCCTCGTCGCTGGCGGCCTTGGCGACGGACACGTCCATCATCACCAGGTCCACCTGCGGGTTGGCCTTCTGCGCGCGCAGCTGGCCCAGCGCCTGGGCGGAGTTGCCCATGGAGAAGTAGGTCACCTTGATGCCCGGGTTGGCGCGGCGGAAGGTCTCCACCACGGCGGGCTCGTAGTTGTCCTGGAAGATGCCGGAATAGGCGGCGAGCGTGATGCTCGCCTGCTGGGCGCGGGCGACGTAGGGCATGGCCAACGTGGTGGCCGAGGCAGCGAGGATGCGGCGGCGGGTCAGGATCACGTCAGGCCTCCATGGGTACGGTTTGGGTCACGCCGGCAGCGGAGCGCGAGGCGCCACCAACACCGGCGCGGCGCAGCATTTCGGTGAACAGCGCATCGAGCGCCGCCTCGTGGCCCCGCAGCGCCGCGCCCTGGGCGGCAACCGCCTCCGGGGTGGTGCCGGCACGGGCCAGCATGTCGGGGGTCTTGGTGGCCCAGAAATTGGCATCCTCCGGCCCGGCCTCGGGATGGAACTGCACGCCCACGCCATTGGCGCCCGAGGGTGCCACATGGTGGAAGGCCTGCACCGTGCCCTGGTCGCGCGCCAGCACTTCCGTCGCCTCCGGCACTTCCAGGTGGTCGCCATGCCAGCGCACCCAGGGGCCGCGCCAAACGTCATCCGCCACGTGCTCGTTGGCGTGCCAGCCGCAGAAGGTCCGGTCGCCCATCGGCGCCGCCCGCCCACCGATCGCGGTGGCCAGGATCTGCGCCCCGAAGCAGATCCCCACCACCGGCGTGCCGGCTTCCATGCGGTCCTGCAGGAAGCGGCGCTGAGCATGCACCCAGGGAATGTCCTCCCACGCGCCCGCGGGCGAGCCCAGCGTCACGATCAGGTCCGCCGCCGGTGCCGCCTCCAGCGCCTCGGGCGAGACCACATGCAGCCGCGCGCCGTGCGTGCGTTCCAGCCACGCGCCGAACAGGCCGGCGGGGGCGCCGGGGAAATTCTCGATCACCAGAACCTTCATCGGCCGCCGGTCGCCTTCCCATGTTGCGTCGCATCATGCAGAAGCCCGGCCGTCGCGGTCAAACCGCGCGTGTCACGGCCGCCACCGGCCAAACCATCCGCAGGCGGAACCTTGTACCAGTTCGTTGCATCGCCTCGCCCGCCCGTGTCACGGATGGGCTCCGGCCGGGTCTTCCCTGCCAGACCATGCGCGGAGCAACGATGACCGGACGGCTCGAACAAGGCACCGCCACCCCCCGCCTCGATGCGGTGTGCACCGGGCTGCGCGCCGCCCTGGCCGCCACCGCCTTCACCGGCGCGGCGCTGGCCCCGATGCGCGACAAGGGCCTGGCCCACGACCACATCCGCCTGCTGGGCACGCCCTGGCTCGCCCGCATCCCCAAGCAGAGCCAGATGGACCTGCCGGCGGCCGAGAACCTCGCCTACCAGGCCGCCTGCTTCCGCCGGGCCGGGGCAGGGGGCCACACGCCGCAGCTGCATTCCATCCTGCCGCCCAGCCCCGGCCTGCCCCAGGGCGCCCTGCTGGTGGAGGAGATCGAAGGCCGCCCCGCCACCCTGCCGCAAGACCTGCCGGCCATCGCCCGCGCCCTGGCCTCCCTGCACGCCCTGCCACGCCCCGCCGCCACCGCCCCGCTGCTCGATCCCGCCGACCCGCTCGCCGCCATGCGCGACGAGGTTGCGGCCCAGGGCGCCTACCTCGCCGAAGCCCGCCTGGCGCCGGCCGTCCGCGCCCTGGTGGAACGCGAGCTGGCCGCCTTCGCCGCCCTCTGCGCCGCCCCCGCCCGCCCCGCCACCTGCCTGATCAGCTTCGACGCCCATCCCGGCAATTTCCTGATCCGCCCGAACGGGGCGGCGGTGCTGGTCGACCTGGAAAAGGGCCGCTACGGCGCCGCCTCGCTCGATCTCGCCCACGCCACCAACTACACCTCCACCACCTGGGACCTCGATAGCCACGCCATCCTCACCGTGGAGCAGATCGCCGCCTTCTACGCGGCGTGGGAGGCTGTGCCCGGCAAGCCCTCCGCCACCGCCTGGCACCTGCCGTTGCGCCGCGCCATGTGGCTCTGGGCGGTGACCTGGTGCGCCAAGTGGCGCGTGCTCTCCACCGCCCCGCGCCGCGCCGGAGAGGCCGGGGAGGGCGGCGAGGACTGGTCCGCCGAAGCCTCCGACGCGGCGCTGATCGCCCATGTGCGCGAACGCGTGGACCACTACCTCACGCCCGCGATCGTCAGCCGGTGCCTTGACGAATTCGCCACGCTGGAACGCCACCTGCCCGGCTAAACCGTATCTCAACGTTTCCGGCGCAGCCTGCGCCGGTGCCCCTGCCGTTCACCCCGCCCTGGCCCCGCCTGCCGCCCATGCTGCTGCTGGCCGCCCTGGCGTTCGCGCCGCCCGCCCGCGCGGCCGATGGCTTCACCGAAATCGGCATCGACCCGCCAGACCCGGTGCGCCACGCCGTCCGCCCCGCGCTGCTGGACGACGAGGAAGCCACCGCACCAGCCCCCTCCGACGACGCCGAATGGGCCGCCTGGTGGCGCGAATGGCGCAGCTGGACCCCCTTCGCCGCCCCGGAGCCAGACCGGGCACCAGACCGCGACGCGGATGTCAGCCGCCTCGGTGGCGCCGCCATGTCGCAGCCCCCGGGTGCCGCCTTCACCTTTGCCAATTCCATGCCGCTGTTTGTCGCCGGCACCCCCACCCGCAGCGTCGCCGTCGCCTCCACCCCCACCACCCCCACCACCCCCACCACGGCCACCACCCCCGTGGACGAGGAAGAGACCGTCACCCTCATCTCCGACGTGCCGCCCTCGCTGCTGGCCGAGCCGCCCCCCGTCGCCGCCGCTGCCTCCGTGATCGGGGAGCCCGCCTCCATGGCCCTGCTCGGCGGTGCCCTGGTGGCCCTCGGCCTGCTGCGCCGCCGCCGCCCCCGCCCCGCCGTGGCTGCCGGGTAGGCCAACCCGGTTCTTTCCGCTATCGCTAGCGCTCGGAATTTCTGCGGGGAGCAGCACGCCATGCAATCGAAGAACCTGGGCCAATCCACCCTCACGGCCCCGCCGATCATTTTCGGCGGCAATGTCTTCGGCTGGACCGTGGACCGCGCCGCCTCCTTCCGTCTGCTCGATGCGCTGGTGGATGCCGGCCTCACCGCCATCGACACCGCCGACGTCTATTCCGCCTGGGTGCCCGGCCACACCGGCGGCGAATCGGAAACCGTGATCGGCGAATGGCTCGCCGCCCGCCCCGGCATGCGCGCCCGCGTCTCGCTGATGACCAAGGTCGGCCTGCCGATCCCGAACCAGGGCAGCGGCCTCTCCGCCGACTGGATCGCCCGCTCCGCCGAAGGCAGCCTCAAGCGCCTCGGCACCGACGTGATCGACCTCTACTACGCCCACAAGGATGACGAGACGGTGCCGCAGGAGGAAACCGCCGCGGCCTTCGGCAAGCTCGTCACCGCCGGCAAGGTGCGCGTGCTGGGCGCCAGCAACTTCACCGGCGCCCGCCTCGAATCCGCCCTGGCCGCCAGCAAGGCCCTGGGCGTGGCGCGCTACGAGGTGATGCAGCCGCTCTACAACCTGATGGAACGCGGCATCGAGGCGGAACTGATCCCCGCCTGCATCCGCAACAACGTCTCCGTGGCGCCCTATTCCTCGCTCGCCTCCGGCTTCCTCACCGGCAAGTACCGTGGCGAGGCCGACCTGGGCAAAAGCGTGCGCGGCGCCCGCAGCGTGGCCAAGTACCTCACCCCGAAGGGCACCGCCGTGCTGGCGGCGCTGGACAAGGTTTCCACCGAGGCCGGCTGCACCCAGGGCCAGGCCGCGCTGGCCTGGCTGGCCGCCAAGCCGGGCGTGACCGCGCCGCTGGCCAGCGTGACCAGCCTGGAACAGCTCGCAGACCTGGTGAAGGCGGCGAATATCACGCTATCCGCGGCGCAGGTGGCGGCGTTGGATGAGGCAAGCAAGTAAGAATATTCTTTTTCTGAAGAAAAAGAAGCAAAAAGACTTTTCCGAATGGCGCCCGTGCTGAAATTCCAGCGCGGGCGCAAGGCCATAAAAGTTTTTTGGTTCTTTTTTTCAAAAAAGAACCGCTTCCTTCCTTAGGTCGGCAACCCCGCCAACCTGAGCCCTTCGAGAAAAATCGCATCATCCTCCCGCCGCTGAAAGGTGCTGCGCGCTGCCGCCTGGGTCAGCGAGTATCCGGGCTCCAGCCGGTACAGCCTTTCCCGCACCGAGGCCGCCTCGGCTGCTTCCCCCAGATGCCCCAGCGCCGAGAGCAGCAGCTTGTAGGTGGAAGACAGCGTCGGGTTCAGCGCCACCGCGCGCCGGCCCATTTCCACCACCGGGCCGAAGCGCCGCAGCATCAGGTGCGGCACCATCAGCGCGGTGTCGTAGAAGAAGGCGTTGGGATCGAAGGGTGAGAGCCGCCGCGCCTGGGCGATGCGCCGTATCGCCTCCTCGTGCCGCCCGCGATAGCTCTCGGCCAGCCCGCTGAAGGCCCAGGCCAGCGGCAGGTTGGGGTTCAGCCCCAGCGCCCGGTCATGCAGCTCCATTGCCCCGTCCACGTCGCGGTGCAGGAAGGCGCGCACGTGGCCGGCGATGGTCAGCGCGCGGGCATCGGCCGGGTCCAGCCGCACCGCCCGCTCCGCCAGCGTGCCGGCGCGGGCCATCGCGGCATCGCGCGCCAGCGGCGGCTCGGCGGCGGCGTTCCAGCCCTGGCCAACCAGGAAGATGTGCCAATAGGCCAGCCAGGCATGCGCGGCGGCCGAGCCGGGGTCCAGCGCCACCGCCCGCTCCAGCGCCAGCCCGGCGGCGAGGAAGGCCTGCTCCTCCAGCTGGTACAGCGCCGGGATGGCGCGCAGCACCAGGTCATAGGCGGTCGGGTTGGCGGCCACCCCCGCCATTCCGCTGCGCTGCCCGGCGCGGCGGCTTTCGTGCTGGATCAGCTGCGGGTCGATCTGCGCCACTGCTTCGGCGGCGATCTCGTCCTGCAGGGTCAGCAGATCCTCGGCATCGCGTTCGTAGCGGGCGGACCACACCACCTCGCCCGCCGGCTGGCCGCCTTCGCCGAGGGCGCCGCGCTCGGCTTCCGCGCGCATGTCCAGCAGGCGCAGGCTGACCCGGATGCGGGTGCCGCTTTGCTGCAGCGTACCGTCCAGCAGGAAATCCAGCGCCAGGTCGCGCCACGCGGCCTCACCGGCGCCGCGCGCCACCGCGGCCATGCTGGGCGTGGCGATCAGGAACAGCCAGCGGAAGCGCGCCAGCGCGGTGGTGATCTCCTCCGCCAGGCCCAGGGAGAGCCCGGAAAGCCGCTCCCCGCCCGCCACCGCGCGCAATGGCGCCACCCCCACCCGCACCCCCGCCCGCGTGGGCGCCACCGGGCCGGGTGCGGCGAAGGCCCCGCGCCGCAGTGCCGCGGCCAGGGCCTGGATCTCGATGGAGGGCGCCACCCCCAGCCGGCCGGCCAGCGCGGCCACGCAGCGGTCATAGGTGGCCAGTGCTTCCGCCCGCGCGCCCATTTCCGCCCGCGCCACGATCGCGGCCTGCCAGGCGATCTCATGCCCGGGCTCCAGCAACAGCACCGCCTCGGCCGCCTCCAGCCGCTCCTGCGGCACCTGCCGCGCCGCCAGCACCGCCTCCACCCGCGCCAGGGCCGCGCGCTGGTCCTGGTAGCGCCGCTCATCCAGGAAGCGGTCCAGCGCCGGGTCGATCCCGTCCATCTCCTCCAGCAGCCGGGCCGTGCCTTCCATCGGCTCCAGCACCACCGACAGCCCCGGGCCGCGCAGCGCGAGATGCTCGCGCTGCGCCACCAGCAGCGGCGCGGCCGGCCCCAGCGCCGCGTTCAGCTCGTGCAGGGATTGCCGCAGGGAGGCACGCGCCTGCGCATCTGGCCGCCGGCTCCAGAGCAGGGCGCACAGCCGGTCGCGCGGCAGCGGGGCAGGGCTGCAAAGCGCCAGCAGCGCCAACAGGGCCCGCGCCTTGCGCCCGCGCGGCAGCAGGTCCTCGCCCAAGCCGCCGCGGGCCGCCAGCTGCGCCCCCAGCCGCACCCGCAGCGGCGAACGCCCCTTGATCGTGGGAAACGGACTTACCTGCCTGGTGTTTGCCCGAACGGATTGAATCGCGGTGCTCCCTGCCAAGCCGGGTGCGAAATCACGGCACTGTCACACTATGGCATGCAGGCGAGCCGCGCAATCTCGTTAATGATTTGCACAAAAATTCCGACTCATCCAAAGAAAAAAATCTAGAAACAAAGAATAAAAACCTTGACCACCGCCCCCCATCCCGGCATCCTGCCGCTGTCGGCGGGCGAATCGCGTCCATCGGCATCCCTTGTCCCGCTGCGCCGCACGCGCCGGGCCACCGCATGGTGGCCCGGCGCGCCCGCGTGCGGGGCAGGCCAGGCCACGCGCAACAGGAGAAACGACCCATGGCCCAGAACACCACCGCCACACGCCCCCTGCCGCCCGTCGCGGCCCCGCAGGAGGTGGCCGATTCCGGCCTGATCCGCCTCGGCGCCGCCGTTGGTGGCCCGGTCCGGCGCTGAGGCAGCCGGGCTAGGCGGCCGGCCCAGCGGGCCGCCGGTTCCAGGAAGGAGGATCCCCATGCAGCCGCCCATCGCCCGCTTCTATCGCGTGATCGAGCAGGCCCCCCTGCCGCAGCGCGCCGACCGCGCCGCCGGCGGCACGCTGCCGGCCCGCGCCGCGCAGTATTGCGATGCCGTCACCCAGGCCAGCGCCTTTGGCTGGTGGATCTACCCGCCCATGGCCCTCACGCTGCTCTGGGACGGCGAGCAGATCCACTGGACCTGGAGCGGCCACGACACCTGGCTGCCGCTGGAAGCCGCCCAATGCCCCGGCCTGCGGCAGCACTTCGATGCCGCCGCCCCCGAGCACCTGCGCGGCACCGCGCCGCCGATGCTCACCGCCCTGCCGGAACCCGGCCTGGTGCAGGTCTGGACCGGCCTGTTCGCCCGCACCGCCCCGGGCTGGAGCCTGCTGCTGCGCGCGCCCGCCAATCTGCCGCAAGCGCCGGGCTACCAGGCCTATGAGGGCCTGCTGGAAGCCGATCGCTGGTTCGGCCCGCTCTTCACCAATCTGCGCCTCACCCGCACCGGCGTGCCCGTGCGCCTGCGCCCCGACCAGCCCTTCCTCCAGGCCCAGCCCTTGCCGCGCGCCGCCTATGCCGAGCCCACCCTGGCCGCCATGGCCACCACCGGCCGCCTGGAGGAGTTCGCCGCGCAAGACTGGGCGGATTACGAAACCGCCGTTGCCGGCCCGGCCCTGCGCGGAGACCGCACCACCGGCCAATACGCCATCGCCGCCCGCAAGCGCCGACGCGCCGAATGCCCCTTCGCGCCGGCCTGAACCGCTAGGGCCGGCCGGGCCCCGCCCGCCGCTCGGCCAGGAACAGGAAATCCACCATCCGCCGCAAATCCGGCAGTCGTTCCAGCCACACCAGGTGCTCCAGCCGGATGATCTCGGCGGCCACCGCCAGCCGCGCCTGCCGGCTGCCATCCTGCTCCGTCACCACCATCACCGGCAGCCCGGGATCGGCCGCCACCACCGCGCGCAACGCATCGGCCAGCACCGGCCCGGTGCGCTCGGCATGGCACAGCAGGCCCACCGGCCCATGCACCCGCAGCGCCTCCGCCACCCCCGCCGGCGCCACGCGCTGCGCGCGCACCCGCAGGAAGCCGCACAGATCCTCCACCATCGGCGTCAGCACCGCGGCCTCCTCGGCCACCAGCACCAGCGGTTGTGCCGCCGCCGCATAGGTTGGTGCCCGTGCCTGCCGTATCGGGCTCTGCCAGGCCGCATCGATCCCGCTCATCCCACCCCTCCACCTGCCCCCGAATCCGCTGCAAGTGTGCAACGGATCGGTGCGTGACAGGGGTGAGAAGCGCGTCACCGCGCGGGAGTAATGCGTCAGCGCGCGTGAATAACCCGCGCTATCGCACTCAGCTATTGGTTGCGAACGGGTCCGCCACCCGCGGCCAGAAGGGCAGGGTGCGCTTGGTGAAGGCGATATTGGCGAAATCCGGCCCGATCGCCCCATCCCGCGTCGCCACGTAGCGCACCTCGGAGGCCAGCGGCGCGAACCCGGCATAGAAATGCTGCGTGCTCTTCACCACCACCAGCCGCTTGTCCGCCAGCGTGCAGCCCAGCCCGGTGAAGGCATCCTGGTGGAACACCTGGCTGCGGTTGCTGTTCAGGATGATGTCGATGCCATCTGCGCGCACCCACGCCGAGGCACCCAGATGCGCCCGCCCGCCGGAAAGCCCGCCCTGGGTGTGGTCCTCCGAAAGCCCCATCACCGTCACCCGCAGGTCCACCGGCTGCCCGCTGGCCACGCCGCACTTGCCGCCGATGCGCAGGTCGAAGCTCGCCCCCACGCCGGCCTCGCGGCAGAACGAAACCGCGATCGGGTCCCAGAAGCAGCCGATCGCCGCCCCGGTCACGCCGCGCGCCACCATCCGCGCCAGGATCTCGGTATTGTCGCTCGGCGCCCCGCCGCCGGCATTGTCGGCCACATCGGCGAACACCACCGGCTTGCTGCCTGGGGCCGCGGCCAGCGCCCGGTCGATCGCCTCGTCGATCGTGTCGTGCGTGGGGTTGGTCTCGTTGCGGATCCTGAAGATCTCCTCGCCGAGTTCCTTGGCCAGGGCCTCGGCCTTGCCCATGTCGCCATCGGTGATCACCACCATCTTGGCGCCCACCTCGGCCACGTCGCCCCACGGGAAGCCGTGCCCGAACGACACGCTCAGCACGCCGTCCTTGCCCTCCAGCGCCTTCATCTTCGCCACGAAGCTCTTCATCGGCTCCACCGGCGTGCGCCACATGCTCACCATGCGGCAGTCGTAATAGGCCATGGCCGGCTTCACGCGGCCCTGCTTCGCCGCCACGCAGAGGTCGTACAGCTCCGTGGCCCGGTCGCCCACGTCCACGTGCGGGTATTCCTTGTAGGTGATGATGGCGTCGCACGCCGCGCGCATCGTCTCCGTCAGGTGGCAGTGCAAATCCAGCTCCAGCCCGATCACCGCATCGGGCCCCACCACCTTGCGGATTTCGGCACAGGTATCGCCCTCGCAGTCGTCGTAGCCATAGGCCACCATGGCGCCGTGCATCTTCATCAGCACGACATCGACCGGCATCGCGGCCTTGAGGTCCGCCAGCAGGTCGGCCCGCAGCGCCTCGTACACGTGCTTCAACGTGGTCCCCGCCGGCTGCGCGAAGGCGCTGATGCTCTCCGCGATCGTGTGCCCATCGCGCTCGCACAGCCGGCGCCACTCGATCTGCGCGATGTTGCCATGCCCCGCCGGCTTCCGGCTGGCGTCGTTGCGGTAGTAGCCCACCTCATGAAACCCGGCATGCCCGGTGGGGATCGGCGAGAACGTGTTGGTCTCGGTGGCCAGGTTGGCAAAGAAGATCTTCATCGGCGGGTTCCCCGGGGCTGCTGCGCGGCGAACTCTAGGCGGGCACCGGCCTCCCTCGCTAGGGTCCCCGGCAATGTCCGCCCCCATCCCCGTTCCCGCCGACGAGCTGCTGGCCATCGCGCAGGAATACCTCGATGCCGGCCGCCCGGAAGCCGCCGCCCGCCTGGCTCGCCACCTCCTCGCCGCCCTGCCGGACCAGCCCGATGCGCTGCACCTCGCCGGCCTCGCCGCCTTCCAGGCCGGCCGCCACGCCGAAGCCGGACACCTCGTCGCCCGCGCCGCCCATGCCTCCGGCGAGGCCCTCCCCTGGCGCACCCTGGCCGAGATCCGCCGCACCCAGGCGCGGCTGGAGGAAGCGCTCGGCGCCGCCCGCCACGCCGTCAGCCTCAACCCGGCAGACGCGCTCGCCCTGTTCCAGCTCGCCATGGTGCTCTACGACCGCCAGGACCTGCCCGCCTGCATCGCCGCCGCCCGTGCGGCGCTCGACCTGCGCCCGGCGCTGCCCGAAGCCCACATGAAGCTGGCCCAGGCCCTGCTCGCCAGCGGGGATTTCGCCCAGGGCTGGCCGGAATACGAATGGCGCTGGCACATCCCCGGCGCGCCCGCCCTGCTGCCCGCCACGGATCGGCCGATGTGGAACGGCGCCCCCCTGCCGGGCCGCCTGCTGCTGATCGCCGACCAGGGCTACGGCGACGCCATCATGTTCGCCCGCTATTTGCCCTGGGCGCTGGCCCGCGCCCCTGATGCCGTGATGGCCGCCAGCGCCGACCTGCATCCGCTGCTCCACGCCATCCAGCCCGGGCTCACGCTGATCGGCCACTGGGGCGAGGTGCCGGATTTCGCCGCCTGGTGCCCGCTCTCCAGCCTGCCCCTGCTGCACGGCACCACCGCGGCCACCATCCCGGCCCCCATCCCCTACCTGCGGCCGGATCCCGCCCGCAGCGCCGCCTGGCGCGCCCGGCTCGATGCCGCCCTGCCGCCCGGCCATCGCCGCATCGGCCTCGCCTGGGCCGGCCGCCCCACCCACCCCAACGATGCCAGCCGTAGCACCGGGCTCGCCACCCTCGCCCCGCTCGCCGCCCTGCCCAATGTCGCCTTCGTCTCGCTGCAGAAGGGCGAGGCCGCCGCCCAGTCCCACCACTGGCCCGGCCCCGCCCCCCTGCTGGACCCAGGCGACGAACTCGGCACCTTCGAAGACACCGCCGCCCTCGTCGCCACGCTCGATCTCGTCCTCAGCGCCGATACCGCCGTCGTCCACCTCGCCGGCGCCATGGGCCATCCGTGCTGGGTCATGCTCCCCTTCGCGCCGGATTGGCGCTGGCTGACCGGCCGCGCCGACAGCCCCTGGTACCCCTCCCTGCGCCTGTTCCGCGCCCCCGCCCCGCGCGCCTGGCCCGCCCTGGTGGCCGAAATCGCCACCGCCCTTTCGGCTCGCACACATTCCGGTGTGCGTCTGGCGCCCGGGGCGGAGCTGGCCTAGGTTGGCGCCATACGATTGCGCCCGCTCCATGCGGCGCACCAGACAGTGGAGGGACCGGCCCATGGCCGCCTGGAACGACGGTTATATTTTCGACGTCGCCTACACATCCGGCTTCTATCGGGAGATTTCCCCGGGCTGGATCTCCGCCGCCGCCATGCTGCTGGGCCACCGCCCGCCCGACCTCACCCGCCCCTTCCGCTATGCCGAGCTGGGCTGCGGCCACGGCGTGTCGCTCAATGTCTTCGCCGCCGGCAACCCGAACGGCGAATTCCACGGCTTCGATTTCAACCCCGCCCACGTGGAATCCGGCCGCCGCCTGGCTTCCCGCGCCGGCCTGGGCAACGCGCATTTCCACGAGCTGTCCTTCGGCGACCTGGCCGAGGCACCGGAAGGCCGCTTCCCGCAATTCGACTTCATCGTGGCCCACGGCATCTGGAGCTGGGTCTCCCCCGCGGTGCGCGAGCAGATGGCCGCCAGCATCCGCCGCCACCTGGCCCCCGGCGGCTTCCTCTACATCAGCTACAACAACCTCGCCGGCTGGGCCTCCCTGCTGCCGGTGCAGAAATTCATGCTCGAATGGGCGCGGGTGAACAACGGCACCTCGCCGGAGCGCACCATGGGTGCCATCAACTTCGTGCGCGAGATGGCCAAGGCGGATGCGACCTTCTTCCCCGCCAACCCCTCCGTCGCCGCCCGGCTCGATGCCGCCCAGAACATGGATCCGCGCTACCTCGCCCATGAATACCTGAACGCCAACTGGGACCCCACAACCTTCGCCCAGGTGGCAGACGTGCTGGGTGAGGCCAAGGTCGGCTACATCGGCAGCGCCACCCTGATCGAGAATATCGACGCGGTCGCCGTGCCCCCCAACGCGCTGAAGCTGATGCAGGGCACCACCGACCAGCGCCTGCGCGAGATGATGCGCGATTTCGGCGCCAACCGCTCCTTCCGCCGCGACCTCTACCGCCGCGGCACCGAACAGCCCCCCAGCGGCGAACAGCGGGAGATGCTGGATGGCATCCACATCGTCGGCACCGGGCGGGAGAAGGAGCAGAACATCCAGATCCCCACCGGGATCGGCCAGCTCGGCCTGCGCCAGGATATCTATGGCCCGATCCTGGAACGCCTCGCCCAGGGGCCGATGAGCCTGCTGGAACTGCGCCAGACCAAGGCGCTGGCCACCCAGCCGCTCTCCGAAACCCTGCAGGCCGTGGCCTTCCTGATGACAGGCGGCCTCGCCCACCCCACCATCGGCCCGGTCGCCGACCCCGCCGCCATCGCCTCCGCCCGGGCGCTGAACGCTGCCATCGCCGCGGCCAATGCCTCCGGCGCCGCGCATGTGGTTCTCGCCTCCCCGGTCACCGGCAGCGGCGTTGCCGCGGATTTCGCCGAAACCCTGATCCTGCCGGAACTGATCGCCGGCCGCTCCAGCCCCGATGCGCTGGTGGACCTCATCCTCGCCCGCCTCACCTACACTGGCCGCTCCGTGGTGAAGGACGGCAAGCCAGTCACCGACCAGGCCACCGCCCGCACCGAGATGGCCACCACGGTCACCCGCCTGCTGGCGGATCGCGAAGGCCTGTGGAAGCGCCTGGGCATGCTGCCGGCCTGAGCAAACGGGGCCGCCGCACTCAGAATGCGGCGGCCTCGCCTTCAGACATACTGCCTGAACGACCCATCCGCGAACCGCTCGAACCGGAACGGCGCCGGGTCCACCACCGGCGCATCCCCGGCCACCAGGTCCGCCATCAACCGCCCCGCCCCGGGCCCCAGCCCGAACCCGTGCCCGCTGAACCCGGTGGCGATGAAGAACCCCGGCAGCGCCTCCACCGGCCCGATCACCGGCACCGCATCCGGCGTCACGTCCATCAGCCCTGCCCAGGTTTCCGCCACCTTCATGCCCTTGAAGGCCGGGAACAGCGCCGCCAGCTCGCCCTCCGCCCGCTCGATGCCGCGGTTGTCCGGCTCCGGGTCCAGGATTCGCACCTGCTCGAACGGCGTCACCTCGTCCAGCTTCCAGCGCCGCTTGGTGTTCCACTCCTCGCGGAACCGCCCGCCCACGCGCAGCCGCAGCTTCACCTCGCGCCAGCTTTTGCGGTAGCTCGGCAGGAACTGGGAGAACAGCCGGAAGCTGTCTGGCGTGATCTCCGACAGCGAGTTGTTGCGCCGCGCGATGTTGTAGCCGCCATCGGCGCGCTTGCGGATGGAGAAGGGCAGGCCGCCCACGCTCGCTTCCGGCCCGCCGGCCACCGGCTCGGTGCGGAACACGCTGCCCAGCACCTTCAACTGGGGAAGATCGATGCCCCCCTTGGCTGTATCGACATTGCCCGCGAACAGCCGGCTCCAGGCCCCGCCGGCCAGCACCACGCTGTCGCAGGCGATCGCGCCCTTTTCCGTGACCACGCCGCTGATGCGCCCGCCCTTCGTCTCCACCCCGCGCACCGCGCAGCGCTCCAGCACGATCCCGCCCGCGCGCCGCACCGCGGCCGTCATCGCCGGCACCGCCTTCTGCGGCTCCCCGCGCCCATCGGTTGGCGTGTAGAGCGCCCCCTTGGTCGGCACCGCCAGGCCGGGATACAGCTTGGCCACCTCCTCGGCGGAGATCATGCGGCTGTCCACCTGATACGGCCGCGCCTTCTCCAGCCACGCCTCGTTGGCCGCCCGTGCCGCATCGGTCTCGCACAGATAGGCGATGCCGCATTGCGTGAACCCGGTGGGCGCCTCCACCATCGCATCCATCCGCCGCCAGATGCGCAGCGCCTCCATCCCCAGCGGGATCTCGCGCTCATCGCGCCCCATCACCCGCGTCCAGCCCCAGTTCCGGCCGGACTGCTCCGCCCCCACCTGGCCCTTCTCGCACACCACCACCGGAATGCCCTTCTGCGCCAGGAACAGCGCGGTCGAGATCCCCGCGATCCCGCCGCCGATCACCACCACGCTGGTGCGGTGCGGCAGGTCGCTGTCGGTCGGCACGGTATCCATGCGCGGGGCCATCGGAATCTCCTTGTCGGCGGCGTGCGCGAGTGTCCGCCAGCCCCGCCGCCCCGTCCAGGGCTCAGGGCCGCTCCAGCATCCAGCTGAACAGCCGATAATGCAGGCCGGGATGCTCCCCGGTCCGCCGGAACCCCGCCCGCGCCAGCATCCGCGCCGAGGCCGTGTTCGGCACGTCTGAGATCGCCGCGATGCGGGGCAGGGCGAGCGCCCCGAAGCCATGCGCCAGCACCGCGCCCAGCGCCTCCCCGGCCAGGCCCTGGCCCCAGGCAGCTGGATGCAGCGCGATCGTCGGCTCCGCCTCGCCGTCCAGTGTCGGGATCAGGTCCACCAGCACCTGCGGCACCGGCTTCAGCGAAACCAGGCCCACCATCGCCCCCGCCTGCTCGGCAATCCACATCCCCATGCCGCCCGGTGCCAGCGCCAGGCTCTCCGCCACGATCCCCGCCACCACATCGCGCGGCAGCGCCTTGTCGTCGCACAGGTAGCGCCGCACATCGGGCAGCAGCAAAAGCTGCCAGACCGCCTCGGTGTCCGCGGGCAGGGCAGGGCGGAGCGCAAGCCGCGTCGTCGTCAGCAATGGCAGCATGGGCGGCAGGCTACCGGCCCGCCGCCCACCGCTTCAAGCATCAGCCCACGAAGCTGCCGGGATACACGGGATAGGTCGTCTCGCTCAGCACCACGGTATGGTTCTGCACGTCACGCACCCCGGGCACGGACTGCGCCGCCAGCTCCAGCGCCCGGCTTTCCTCGCGGGAGGTCACCATGCCCCACAGATGCACCACGCCGCCGGTCACCACCACGGAGTTGTCCGCCCGCCGGCTCCAGGGCTGCTGCGCCAGTTCCCTGGACAGCGCCGCGCGGATCTCCGTATCGCTCGCCGCCGCGCAGGGGCCCTCCGGCAGGGCGGCGAAGGCGCGCAGCAGGTTGGCCCGGCTGACGATGCCCACCAGCCGCCGTTCCTGCACCACCGGCACGCGCTTGATGCGGTGCGCCTCCATCAGGTCGGCGATCGCATCCAGCGACGTGCCCGGGCCCACGCACACCACGTCGCGCGTCATCACGTCGGCGGCCACCTTGGCGTGGCTGCGCACGTAGTCCTCCGCCAGCTTCGCCGTGCCGGTGAAGAAGGCCCGCCAGGCCGAGCGCTGCTTCTGCGTGCCAAGTTCCGCCCGCCGCAGCAGGTCGCCCTCGCTCACCAGCCCCAGCACCGCGCCGGCCTCATCCACCACCGGCACCGCGCTGATCCCGTGGCGCAGCAGCAGTGTCACGATCTCCGTCACCGGCGCCTGCGGCCCCACGGTCACCACGGCGGTCGTCATCACATCGCCTGCATTCATGCTCGCCTCCTTCGGGTAGCGCAGAATTCATGCGCCCAGCAGGCGCCCTTCGCGCCGCCAGTGCATTGATCCATGTCAGAGGCGCGCCGCGCCGCCGCGCTACACTGCGCCCACCAACCGAACCCCGCACGCAATGGGAGAGACACCATGTTCAAGAGCCTCCTGGTTCCCACCACCGGCGGCCCTGGCGATGCGGCGGTCTTCGCCACCGCCCGCCTCGCCGCCCAGGCCTTCGGCAGCCACCTCGAATTCCTGCATGTGCGGGTGGATACCAGCGAGGTGCTCATGAGCATGACCGCCGGCGGCGTTGGCGGCGGCGATGCCGTGCAGGTCGTGATCGACCGCATGGACGCCGAGGCAGACGCCACCGCCACCGCCGCCCGCCAGGCGATGACCGACCTGCTCGCCGGCGCCGGCATCCCCCTGCGCGACACGCCCCAGGGCGCCGGCCCCAGCGCCCAGATCAGCCTGGAAACCGGCAACCAGAGCGCCTGGGTCGCCCAGTACGGCCGCTTCGCCGACCTCGTGCTGATGGGCCGCGGTGGGCCAGACGATGGCGCCGCCGAAACCCTGGAAGCCGCCCTGATGGATACCGGCAAGCCATTGCTCATCGCCCCGGCCATCGCGCCGGCCAGCCTCGGCAAGCGCATCGTCATTGCCTGGAAGGATACGCCGGAAGCCGCCCGCGCCGTTTCCTGCGCGCTGCCCTTCATCGGCCAGGCAGACCAGGTCACCATCGTCACGGTGCTGGATGATGCGGATGCGAAGGACGAATCCGGCAGCCGCCTGCAGCGCGCCCTGCGCTGGCACAATAAGGCCGTCGAGGTCCGCACCCTGCTGCGCGGCAGCGCCAGCGCGGCGGACGTGCTGCACCGGGAGGCAGAGGCGCTGGGCGCCGACCTTCTGGTGATGGGCGGCTACAGCCACTCCCGCCTGCGCGAGGTCGTCTTCGGCGGCTTCACCCGCCGCACCCTGGGCAGTGCCGGCATCCCGGTGCTGATGGCCCACTGAGCCGGCCGCCCGGCACCCACCCCGGGCGCCAACAAGCCCCACAAAAGGAAGGGGGCGGAACCCGCAGGTTCCGCCCCCTCTATGCGTCGTCAAGCCTGGAAGGATGCGGCGATCAGGCCCGCACCGCCTCCACCATCGCGCCGGCCAGCACCTGGCCATCCACGATGCGGCGAACGCTCACCTGCTCCAGCCGCTCGGCCGAAGCGGGCAGGGCGATCGTGAAGCCACCGCAGCCGCCGGCGATGCCGGCCTGGTCCAGGTCGCCGCGGTAGCGGTTGGCAACCACGCGGCCCACCACTTCGCCATCCACCAGAACCTCGGCCTCCACGGCCTCGGCGCCGGCGGAGTCGACCATCCAGCCCTGCAGCACGCCGTTCTCGATGCGCTCCAGCTTCCCCATCACCGGGCCAGCGGCGGCCGGGGCGGCGGCGATGCCGGCGATCTCGGCGAGGCGGCGACGGATGGCGGCGAGCTCGGAGCCCTCCTCCAGGCGCGGCTGCTCCACCGGGCGGGTGGCGGCGTTGCCGTAGAGCATGTTGTACTCGTCGGCGTTGTCGAACATCGCGCGGCTGTCGTGGTCCACGAACGTCTCGCTGGCCGCACCCTCGGCGAACACCGCCTCGTGGCTGTCCAGCTCGATGTGGAAGTAGGAGACATCGCTCGGGTTCTGGTCGCGCACGATCGAAACGCCGTTCACCAGCGCCGCCGCCGGCACCATGGCACCGTCGATCAGCATGCCGTGCTGCGGCGAAACCTTCAGGTCGCGCACCGGCAGGCCGCCACCAAGCGAGCCGGCCTTGAACACCACGGGCCGCACGAAGGCTTCGCTCGCGCCGAACTCAGCCTCGTAGGAACGATGGCCGATCCACTTCACCACCTTGGCGTCTCCGCCCAGCGTCACCACCGAGTCTCCCGCCCGCAGGATTTCCACCGGCCGGTCGCCGTCCGGCGTGCGGATCAGCGTGCCCTGGAGATAGCAGGGCGCCACGGAGTAGTTGATGAAGCGGTTGATGTTGCCGCTGCTGGCCTCGCGCTGAACGCGCAGGTTGATCGTGAAATCTGTGTTGGTATTCGCGACGATGAAAACGTTGCGCAGGAACGCCTGCACATCCGCGTCGGTCCCGTTCGCAAGAAACTGGAACCCGCTATCCATCACCACCTGTGCGGAACTGGTGCCAGAGACGGTGAACATTGTCGCGCCGCCGGAGCCAGCAATGTCGATATTGTCATTGAAGGAGATGCGGAACCTGACCAGGTCGGTGCCGGCCGTGTCGTCAACAACCACATTGGCGAACGGGTTGAACGTAACGCTGGCCGCCGTGCCGATCGTGATGGTGGTGGTGGCGCCGTTGGCGGTCGGAATCTCAACGCCGGTGCCGAGCGGGTCATTGCCAACGATGGATTCGTCTTCGAAAATAAATGTGGCCACGGCGGAACCCCTTCTTCACAGCCGGCATCGCCGGCGCATGGATTTCTGCGAAAAGTCGGGGCCACGGTCGTTGCCGTCCACCCTTCCTTAACATACCGGAGGACGTATCACATCTGGCACTAAACCCGTCAACGATCTCATGCGATTAATCATCTGAGACAGTTTTTGACGAAATGTAACAGGCTCTCCGCCATCCCAGGAAGGGTGGAAACTCAATGGGTTGCCGCATCAGAAACCCGGCCGAACCCACGCTGCGGCCGAAATAACGCCTCTCACGAACGCGTGAGCTTCATGAATTCACTCCTCATCCGCGCCCGTTGTAAACAACGAAGCCCGCAATCGCGTCCAGCAGCGCCTGCGGCTCATCCGCCCGAATCGAATGGCTCGAATGTTCGAAGATCCGCAGGTCGCTCCCGGGGATCAGCCGGTGGATCTCCTCGGAGAATTCCGGCGGGCAGATCCAGTCATGCCGCCCCGCGCAGATCAGCGTCGGCGCCGTGATGGCCGCAAGCTCCGGCCGCAGGTCGTAGCTCTGCAGGAACCCGCCGGGCCGGAACGCCATGTTGATCGCATCCGGCGAAAGGATCCCCCGGTCCCGCCCCTTCGCCGCCGCCGCGGGGTCGAAGGTGGTGGAGTACATCGGCCCCATATGGTCGTAGTAGCTGCGCAGCTTCGCCTCGTCGGTCAGCTCCCCGGCCCAGAGCTGCCGGCACGCCTCGATCTGCGCCGGCGTTCCGCGCTCGCGCACGATCTCCTGCGCCCGCTTGTTGAACCCGGCATGCGCCGCGGTCACGATCAGCACCAGGTGGCTCACGCTGTCCGGGTAGCGTGCCGCATGCGCCATCGCCACCATGCCGCCATAGCTGGTCCCGATGGAAACGATCGGGCCGAGCCCCAGGTGAACGCGCAGCGCCTCCATGTCCTCCACGTTCTCATCGAGCGTGTATTTGGAAACGTCGCCACGCGCCGAGCGCCCCTGGCCGCGATGGTCGAAGTAAACCAGCTGCATCCGCTCCGCGAGCGGCGCCATCCCCGGCTTGAACCCGCTATGGTCCCCGCCCGGCCCGCCATGGATCACGAACGCCACCGGCTGCTCGCGCATCCGCCGCCCATCGGGCACCAGCCCCATGCCCTCCACGTCGAAGTAGATCTCGGTATCGCGGATGCGTGCGCGCATGGTGCTGCCCTTCTGCCAGAACGGCCGATACGCTAGACCGGTGCCACAAGGGAGGAAACATGGCGCGCACCAAGATCCTGATCGATTGCGACCCCGGCCACGACGACGCCGTCGCGATCCTTTACGCCGCGCGCCATCTCAACCTGCTCGGCCTCACCACCGTGCACGGCAACAACACGCTGGAACGCGTAACGCACAACGCGCTCTGCATCCTCGCCCTCGGCGGCATCGACGTGCCGGTGGCCATGGGCTGCGCCGAACCCCTCGCATCCCCCATGCACCCCATCGCCGAGGCCCACGGCAAAACCGGGCTGGACGGCGCCGCGCTCCCGGCCCCCCGCGCCCAGCCCATCGCCCAGCACGCGGTGGACTTCATCATAGAGACCGCCCGCGCGAACCAGGGCGAGCTGGTGCTGGCCGCCATCGGCCCCTGCACCAACGTGGCCATGGCCCTGAAGAAGGAACCGCGCCTGGCCCAGTGGCTGCGCGAGATCACCGTCATGGGCGGCTCCACCACGCTCGGCAACATCCGCGCCGTGGCCGAATTCAACATCTGGTGCGACCCGGAAGCCGCCGCCGTGGTGTTCGAAAGCGGTGCGGCCCTCCGCATGGTCGGCTACAACGTCACCATCGCCACCGGCACCACCGAGGCGGATATCGCGCGCCTGCGCACCGGCGGCCGCGTTGGCACCACCATCGCCGGCCTGCTCGATTTCTACCTTGGCCGCGGCCGCGCCGCGATCGGCCTGCAACTCGCCCCCATGCACGATGTCTGCGCCATCGTCCCATATGTGGATGAAACCCTGCTCACCTACCGCCACGCCCATGTCGCCGTGGAAACCCAGGGCACCCACACCCGCGGCATGACGGTGTGCGACCTGCGCACCCTCACCGCGGAAGGCATGCTCTCCCGCGCCGGCCGCCCCCCCAACGCCCATGTTGCCATCGCGTCAGACGCCCCGCGCCTCATCGCCGGCGTCGTCGACACGCTGCTCGGCTACGGCCCATGATCAGCTACTGCCGCAACCTGGAAGACGTCATCATCCAGCGCGTCTTCGCCGACGTGCCGGAAGGGCGCTATCTCGATATCGGCGCCAGTGCCCCGATCAACGACAGCACCACGTACGCTCTCTACGAGCGCGGCTGGCGCGGCATCACCGCCGACCCGATCCTGCAGGCAGAGGCATGGCAGGCCCATCGCCCGCGCGACCTGGCCCTGCGCACCATGGTTGGCGCCCAGCCCGGCACCGGGCGCCTCTTCGCCTATCCGCATTACTCCCAGTCCAGCACCGGCTCGCCAGACATTCGCGATCACCTCGCCCGGTTCGGCCTGGAAGCGCCGGTGGAAATCGAGGTGCCCGTCGTCACCGCCAACGACCTCCTGGCCTCCATGCCGCCGGGCGCGCCGCTTCACCTCGTCTCGATCGACGTGGAAGGCATGGAATCCGCGGTGCTGGCCGGCCTGGACCTGGGGCGCTACCGCCCCTGGCTGATGGTGATAGAGGCCGTCCTGTCTGGCACCCCCACCCCGAGCCACCATGCCTGGGAACCCGCGCTGCTCGAAAAAGGCTACCACATGGCCTATTTCGACGGCGTGAACCGCTACTACCTGGCCTGGGAACAACGCAGCCTGCTCGGCCGGCTGATGCTGCCACCCAATGTCTGGGACCAGTACGAGCGCGCCAGCGAACGCGACATGCAGGCCCGGATCAAGGAGCTGGAAGCCAGGCTGGCTGCAATGAGCCCGCCGGAGCCCGGCGCATGAGCCCCAGCAACCGGAGGCACTGATGGATTTCGACCTCACCGAAGACCAGCGCGCCTTCCAGGAAACCGCCCGCGCCTTCGCAGCCAGTCGCCTGGCCCCCAACGCCGGAAGGTGGGACGCCGAGCGCCATTTCCCCGCCGAGGAACTCCGCGAAGCCGCCGCCCTGGGTTTCGCCGGCCTCTACGTGGCCGAGGAACACGGCGGCACCGGCCTCTCCCGCCTCGATGCCGCGCTGGTGTTCGAGGAGCTGGCCCATGCCTGCCCCAGCACCACCGCCTTCCTCACCATCCACAACATGGTCGCCTGGATGATCGCCCGCTGCGGCAACCAGGACCAGCGCGACCGCTGGCTCCCCCGCGTCCTCACCGGCGAGTTGTTCGTCTCCTACTGCCTCACCGAACCCGGCAGCGGCTCCGACGCCGCGGCGCTGAAAACCCGCGCGCAGGATACCGGCGACGGCGCCTACCTCGTGAACGGCACCAAGGCCTTCATCTCCGGCGGCGGCATCTCGGATCTCTACGTCACCATGGTCCGCACCGGGGCAGACAGCCCGCGCGGCATCTCCTGCCTCGTGGCCGAAAAGGGCATGCCGGGCCTGTCCTTCGGCGCGCCGGAAAACAAGATGGGCTGGAACAGCCAGCCCACCGCCCAGGTCATCTTCGACGACGTGCGCGTGCCCCACGAAAACCGCCTGGGCCAGGAAGGCGAGGGCTTCCGCTTCGCCATGATGGGTCTCGATGGCGGCCGCATCAACATCGCCGCCTGCTCCCTCGGCGGCGCCCGCGCCTGCCTGGAAGCCGCCAAGGCCTACGTCCAGGAACGCCGCGCCTTCGGCAAGACGCTGTCCGAATTCCAGGCGCTGCAATTCAAGCTGGCGGACATGGCCACGGAGCTGGAAGCCGCCCGCCTCATGGTGCACCGCGCCGCCGTGGCACTCGACAACCGCGCGCCGGATGCCACGATGCGCTGCGCCATGGCCAAGCGCTACGCCACCGATGCCTGCTTCCGCATCGTGGACGAAGCGCTGCAACTCCATGGCGGCTACGGCTACATCCGCGAATACGGGATGGAACGCTACCTGCGTGACCTCCGGGTGCACCGCATCCTGGAAGGCACCAACGAAATCATGCGCGTCATCATCGCGCGGAAACTCCTGGAGGCAGCATGAAAGTCGCACTCATCGGCCTGGGCAACATGGGCCTGCCCATGGCCGCCAACCTGCTCAAGGCCGGCCACCAGGTCATCGGCTTCGACCTCAACGAAGCCGTCCTGGCCGCCCACCGCGCCAATGGCGGCGAAACCGCCCCCACCATCGCGCAAGCGGTGGCGGACGTGGATGCCGTCGTCACCATGCTCCCCACCGGCAAGCACGTGGCCGATGTGTGCACGGGGCAGGGCGGCATCCTCGCCAGCATCTCCCCGCGCACCAAGCTGATCATCGACAGCTCCACCATCGACGTCGCCACCGCCAAATCGGTCGGCGCGGACGCCGCGGAAAAAGGCATCGAGTTCCTGGATGCCCCCGTCTCCGGCGGCACCGCCGGCGCTGCGGCC
>CANHKG010000046.1 GCA_947460455.1 Rhodospirillales bacterium
AGGCCTTCGAGCACGGCGCGGATGCCGTTCGGTTCATAGGCCGGCGTGGTCATGTCGGTGCGGCGGAAGCCGAACTTCTCGTGCTCCGTGCCGATGCTGAAGCGCTCGCGCGGCTTGCAGCCGACGGCGATATGCTCCGCGAGCTGGCGCAGCGAGGTGATCGGGGTCGCGTCGCCGTCTCCGGGATTGGACATGTATCTTCCGTTCGTTCTGGCCGCATCATTCTGCCGGTGGTTCGGCACGCTCGGCTAGATAGCCTCAGGCGGGCGCCAGCAACAGGGCCAGCCCGGCGATGGCGGCGGTTTCGGCCCGCAGGATGCGCGGGCCGAGGGAAATCGGCCGGACGAAAGGCAGGCGGCCGAGCATCGTCGCCTCCGTTGGGGTGAAGCCGCCTTCGGGGCCGATCAGCAGGGCGGCGGGCGAGTCGGTGCCGCGCGGGGGTGGGGCTTCGGCGCGTTCGAGGGCGGCGTGCAGGGGGCGGTCGGGGGGCCAGGCGGCGAGGAGGTCTGTGAGTCTCTGCGGGTCTGCCATGCGTGGCAGGGTGAGGCGTTCGCACTGCTCGGCCGCCTCGGTGGCGATGGCGCGCAGGCGATCGAGGTTCAGGCGGGCGGTGTTGGTCCGCTCGGTGAATACCGGGAGGATGGCGGAAGCGCCGAGCTCGGTGGCTTTTTCCACCACGAGGTCGGTGGCGTCGCGCTTCAGGGGCGCGAAGACGAGCCAGAGATCGGGCTCCGGCGCCTGCGGGCGGGTTTGGCGTTCCACGGCGAAGGTCGCGCGGTCCTTGCGGATGGCGGCGAGGCGAGCGGCCCATTCGCCGTCCTGCCCGTTGAACAGGCGCAGGGGCGCGCCGGCAGCCTGGCGCATGACGGTCCCGAGATAGTGCGCCTGGGCCGGGGTGGCGGCGATCTCCATGCCCTCGGCGAGGGGTTCGGGGACGAACAGGCGGGGGGTGGTGTTGGAGTGGGTCATGGGAACGGGCACAGTAGCAGCCATGGCGCATACCGACATCGTTCGTACCGGCTGGGTGGCGCGGCTGCCGGCCGCATGGGTGCCGTATGCGCTGCTGGCGCGGGCGGACCGGCCGATCGGGTTCTGGCTGCTGTTCCTGCCCGGCCTGTGGGCGATCGTGCTGGCGGCTGCGGATTGGCGGTCGGCGCTGTGGCTGATCGGGCTGTTCGGGGTGGGCAGCATCGTGATGCGGGCGGCGGGCTGCGTGGTGAACGACATGTGGGACCGCGATCTGGACCGCCAGGTGGCGCGAACGGCGGGGCGGCCATTGGCCTCCGGCGCGCTGCGGATGCGTCAGGCGGCGTGGTTCCTGGGGGTGTTGCTGGCGATCGGTCTGGCGATCCTGGTGCAGTTGAATGGGCTGGCGCAGGGTCTGGGCGTGGCTTCCTTGGGGTTGGTGGCTCTGTATCCGCTGGCCAAGCGGGTGACATGGTGGCCGCAGCTGATGCTGGGGGTGACGTTCGGGTGGGGGGCACCGATGGGGTTCGCGGCGGCCTCCGGCGGGTTTTCCGTGGCGGCGGGGCTGCTCTATGCGGCGGCGATCCTGTGGATCCTGGGCTACGACACGATCTATGCGCATCAGGACCGGGAGGATGATGCGCTGGTGGGGGTGCGATCGACGGCGCGGCTGTTCGCGGCGCAATCCCGCGTGTTCGTGGGGGTTTGCTACGCGCTGACGGTGCTGCTGCTGCTGGCGGTGGGCTGGGCCGCGGGGCTGGGGTGGGGGTTCTTCGTGGCGATGCTGCTGCCGGTGGGGGTGCTGGGGTGGCAGGTGGTGCGGCTGGATATTCATGATCCAAGCCTGTGCCTGCGCCTGTTCAAGGCGAACCGGGAGGTGGGGCTGGCGGTCGGGCTGGCCTTGCTGGTGGGGAGGCTGTGACGGACACCGAGGGGTTCATCCGGGAGAACACAGTGGCGGCGGTGCCGGTGATGGTGCCGGAGGTGCGGTTGCTGCTGGCCACCGAGATCACGCCGATCTGGCAGGCGACCGAGGATTGGCTGGCGGAGCGAAACATCGCGCCCCCCTTCTGGGCCTTTGCCTGGCCGGGAAGCCAGGCGCTGGCGCGGCATGTGCTGGACAATCCCGGCTTGGTGGCGGGCAAGCGAGTGCTGGATTTCGCGGCCGGCGGCGGGCTGGCGGCGATCGCCTGCATGATGGCGGGGGCTGCCTGGGCCGAGACGGCGGAGATCGACCGGCTGGCGGATGCGGCGACGGTGATGAATGCCGAGCTGAACGGGGTATCGCTGCGGCTGGGCGGCGATGTGGTGGGGCAGGACTGCCGGTGGGATGTGATCGTGACCGGCGACGTTTGCTACGAGGCGGCCACCGCCGGGCACATCATGCCGTGGCTGCGGCGCATGGCCCGCACAGCCGAGGTGTGGATGGCCGATCCCGGGCGGGCCTATCTGCCCAAGGAGGGGATGGAGGCCTTCGGCGAATACGTGGTGCCGACGACGCGGGAGCTGGAAGACCGGGAGGAGCGGCGTGTGGTGCTGTACCGGGTGTTGCCGTGATGTCGTGGATGGGTGTTTAAATGCGAATGCGAGTGATTCGCATTTATGGAGAAACGGGATGCCCGTGCTGCACCGCCTCGATTTGCCAACCGGGATGACAATGACACTCGGATGCAGGTGGCCCGCGGGCACTGCGGGGGTGGACCAGGGGGGTGCGGCGGGGATGGGAGCACAGGCCGCGGCTGGCGAAGGGAAGCAAGACTCTTCTTTTTCTGAAGAAAAAGAAGCAAAAAGACTTTCATTCGTTCCCGCGCGTCGGGCGCCCGGTCTCCCAGGCGCCCTTAAGTCATAAAAATTTTTTGGTTCTTTTTTTCAAAAAAGAACCGCTTGCTTAGCCCCGGATCAACGTGCCGTAGCCGCCTTCGGTGAAGAGCTCCAGCAGGCAGGCATGCGGCTGGCGGCCATCGAGGATGACCGCGCCCTTGACGCCGCGCTGGACGGCATCGACGCAGTTTTCCACCTTGGGGATCATGCCGCCGGTGATGGTGCCGTCATCCAGGCGGGCCTGCACGTCGGACAGGGTCATCTCGGGGATGAGTGCCTTGTTCTTGTCGAGCACGCCGGGAACGTCCGTCAGCATCAGCAGGCGCATGGCGCCCAGCGCCCCGGCGACGGCACCGGCCACGGTGTCGGCGTTGATGTTGTAGGTCTGGCCATCGGCGCCGACGCCAACCGGCGAGATGACCGGGATCAGGCCGGCGCCGGTGAGCGCGTGGATGACGCGGACATCGACGTGGGAGGGGTCGCCGACGAAGCCGAGGTCGATTTCCTCGGTGGCACCGGTTTCGGGGTTCTTGCGGGTGCGGCGGGCCTTTTCGGCGGTGATGAGGCCGCCATCCTTGCCGCAGATGCCGACGGCGAGCGCGCCGGCGCGGTTGATGAGGCCGGCGACATGCTTGTTGACGGTGCCGGCGAGGACCATCTCGACCACGTCCATGGTGGCCTGGTCGGTAACGCGCAGGCCGTCGATGAAGGTGGACTTCACGTCCAGCTTCTTGAGCATGGCGTTGATCTGCGGGCCGCCGCCGTGGACGACGACGGGGTTGATGCCGACCTGCTTCAGGAGCGCGATGTCGCTGCCGAACATCGCGGCCAGGTGCTCCTCGCCCATGGCGTGGCCACCGTACTTCACCACGATGGTGGCGCCGGCGTAGCGGCGCAGGAAGGGCAGCGCGTGGGCGAGGATGCGCGCCTGCTCCTCGGCGCTGCGCTGGGCGGAGTCGGTCATGCTGGCGTCCTCTTGCGGGCGTATTCGGCGGGCCTTGTGGGGCCGAGTTTGGGCGGGGTCAAGGAGGGGCGGCGTGCGCTGGGGTGGCGGTGGGGAAGCAAGGAAGAAAGGGGCCACAGAGACACAGAGGCACAGAGAAGCAAGGCAAGGGAGGGCTTGGCGGTGTCCGCGTGGCGAATGGGCGGTTGCCGCATCTGGTCGGAAAAGTCTTTTTGCTTCTTTTTCTTCAGAAAAAGAAGACGCTTACTCTTCCGCGAGGCCAGCGAGTTCGGCGCGCAGCTCGGCGATGCCGAAGCCGGTTTCGCTGCTGGTGGTGGCGATCTCCGGGTAGGCGGCGGGGTGCTTGCGGGCCAGCGCCTGCACTTCTTCCTGCTTGCGTTCCAGGGCGCCAGGCTTGGGGCCGTCGGCCTTGGTGAGGACAAGCTGGTAGGTAACGGCGGCGCGGTCGAGCAGGCCCATGACGGCGAGGTCTGATTCCTTGATCTCGATGCGGGAATCGAGCAGCAGGATGACGCGGCGCAGGGTGGGGCGGCCGCGCAGGTATTCGAACATCAGGCCCTGCCAATCCTCCTTCACGCTGCGTTCGGCCTGGGCGTAGCCGTAGCCGGGCATGTCCACCAGCACGAGGCGGCCGGAGAGGTCGAAGAAGTTCAGCTGCTTGGTGCGGCCTGGGGTGTTGGAGGCGCGGGCGAGGCTGTTGCGGCCGGTGAGCGCGTTCACCAGCGTGGACTTGCCGACATTGGAGCGGCCGGCGAAGGCGATTTCGGGCAGCAGGGCGGGTGGCAGCTTTTCCAACTGCTGGGCGGCAAAGAAGAACTGGCAGTCGCCGGCGAAGAGGAGGCGGCCGGCTTCGATGCGGGCAGCTTCCTCTTCGGGGGTCCGGATTTCTGGAATCACGCGCGGGCCGCCCCGGGTTTCTCGAGCGTGGTCTGGCGCATGATGAGCCACTGCTGCCCGATGGTGAGGAGGTTGTTCCAGGTCCAGTAGATCACCAGGCCGGCGGGGAAGGAGGCCAGCATGAAGGTGAACAGCACCGGCATCCAGGCGAAGATCTTGGCCTGCACCGGGTCCGGCGGGGCCGGGTTCAGCTTCATCTGCGCCCACATCGTAACGCCCATGACAAGCGGCCAGACGCCGAGATGGAGGAAGTGGCTGTACTGGCCGGGATCGAAGGGCAGCAGGCCGAAGAGGTTGAAGATGTTGGTGGGGTCGATCGCCGAGAGGTCCTTGATCCAGCCGAAGAAGGGGGCGTGGCGCATCTCGATGGTGGTGAAGATCACCTTGTAGAGGGCGAAGAAGACCGGGATCTGGATGATGATGGGCAGGCAGCCAGAGGCGGGGTTCACCTTCTCCGTCTTGTACATCTCCATCATCGCCTGCTGGAGCTTCTGCGGCTCTTCCTTGTACTGCTCGCGCAGCGCGGTCATCTTCGGGGCGAGGAGCTTCATCTTGCTCATCGACCGGTAGGATTTATTGGCGAGCGGGAAGAAGGCGAGCTTCACGATCAGGGTGAAGACCAGGATGGCAACGCCGAAATTGCCGGTCATCTGGAACAGCCAGTCGATCGAGTAGAAGAACGGCTTGGTGATGTAGAAGAACCAGCCCCAATCAACGGCGTAGCTGAACCACTTCACGCCCAGCGTGTCTTCGTAGCGATCGAGAATATGGACTTCCTTGGCGCCGGCAAAGGCGCGCCAGGTGGCGGAAGCGGTGCCACCGGCCGGGGTGGCCACGGCGTCCTTCGAGACGAAATCAACCTGGAAGCGATCGGCGCCCGCTTCCTTGACATGGCGGACGGCGGCGAGGTTGGCGGCCTTCTGGTCCGGGATGATGGCGGTGAGCCAATATTTGTCGGTGAAGCCGAGCCAGCCGCCGGTGGAGGTCTGTTCGAGGGCCACGCCGGCCTTCTTCTCGCCGTCGGACTTGGCGGTGTCGTAGCTGACTTCCTTGAGGCGGGAATCGAGGATGCCGAGCATGCCCTCGTGCAGGATGTAATAGCCCTCGGTGTGCGGCTTGGTGTCGCGGCGGATGCGGGCCCAGGGGTGCAGCGCCACGGGCGCGCCGGTGGCGTTCTGCACGCGCTGGGTGAGGGTGAACATGTAGTCGGCGTCCAGCCCGACCTCGATCTCGAAGGTGAGGCCCTCGCCGTTGTTCCAGGTGAGGATGGCGGGCGTGGTGGGGGTAACGGTGCCGGTGCCGGTCCAGAGCGTATCGCTGTCGGGCAGCTTGGCGGTGGTGCCGGGGTCGGCGGACCAGCCAACCTGGATGTAGTACGGGTCCTTCTCCGAACGCGGCTCCAGCAGGCGAACGAGCGGGGCGGCGGGGGCGACGGAGGTGCGGTAGCCCTTCAGCACCAAATCGTCGATGCGGGCGCCGAGGAGGGAGATGCTGCCCTGCACGCGGGCGCCGTCGATCTGCAGGCGCGGCACTTCGCGCGGCACGGTGGTGGCGGTGGCGGCGGCGGGGCCGGCGGGGGTGGCCGTAAGGGACTGTCCCTGCGGCGCGGCGGGGGCCGCGGGCGTGCCGGCGGTTTGCGCGGGCGGGGGCAGCACGGGCTTGGGCGCCGGCATGATCAGCTGGAAGCCGAGCAGGATCATCACCGAGATGGCGATCGCCAGGAAAAGTCGCTTCTGGTCCATCAGGCGGGCGTTCCAGCTTGGCGGTGGGTGGAGTTCTCAGGCGCGGGCGGCAGGTCGAGTCCGCCGGGGTGCCAGGGGTTGCAGCGCAGGATGCGCTTCGTGGCAAGGGCGGTGCCGCGCAGGGCGCCGTGGGAGGCCAGGACGGCGCAGGCGTAGTGGCTGCAGGAAGGCTCGAAGCGGCAATGGGCGCCGATGAAGGGGCGCAGGGTCCATTGGTAGGTGCGCACGGCGGCGGTGAGCATGGCGGCGGCCACAGTGGGACGGGGGGGGGTCATGGCACGCCGGCCTTCTTGAGGGCGCGGCGCAGATCGTCCTGCAGTTCGGCGAAGGGGCGGGCGCGGGTGCTGTCACGGCCGATCAGCACAAGATCAACGCCCGTGAGCGGGGCTTCAGCCAAGGCGAGGCGGGCGGCTTCCTTCAGGCGGCGGCGGGTGCGGTTGCGCACCACGGCATTGCCAACCTTCTTGGTAACGGTGAAGCCGAGGCGCATGGGCCCCTGGTCCTCCCGCGGGAGGGCCTGGAGCACGAGGCCATGCACGGCGGCGCGGCGGCCCTTTGCGGCCACGGCAAGGAATTCCGCGCGCCGTGTGAGGCGGTGCGGCTTGCGGGGCCTGGGGCCGCCGGCAGGCAAGTGGGGGCCGGAAGCATGCGGAGCCGGCGCCATGGTCGCCTCCGCGAACGGGATGGGCGGGCGGTGGGAAGCCGGGCCGGTCAGGCCGAAAGCTTCGAACGGCCCTTGGCGCGGCGGTTCGCCAGAACCTTACGGCCGCCGACAGTGGCCATGCGCGTGCGGAAGCCATGGCGGCGCTTGCGGACCAGCTTGGACGGTTGATAGGTGCGCTTCACGACAGTCTCCGATCTCGCCTAGGTCTGCCGGCCGTGCCCGGGTATGGTCGGGGGGTCAAGCAGGTGGGGCGGGACCTCGGCTGGAGGTCCCGTTGCAGGGGCCGGCTTATAGGGGGTGGCCGCTTCACCAGTCAACCGCGTGGCGCGGTGGGCCGCCAACCGCGGGCGTGCGGTGTCACGCCGGGCCGGGTGCGGAGTCGTATCCGGGAATGGAAGGGTTGGCGATGCGCAGGGTGCTGCCGCTGCTGGGATTGGTTGGGCTGCTCGCGCTGATCTGGGCGATGGGGTGGCACCAGGCGTTGAGCTGGGAAGGGCTGGCGGCGCGGCGGGCGGCGCTGGTGGAGCTGGTGGCGGCGCGGCCGGTGGCGGCGGCGCTGGGGTATATCGCCGTGTATGCGGCGGCGGTGGCGGTCTCGATCCCGGGGGCTGGGGTGATCACGGCCTCGGGCGGGTTGCTGTTCGGCATCGCGCTGGGGGCGGCGCTGGCGGTAACCGGGGCTTCCCTGGGCGCGGTGGGGCTTTTTCTTGTGGCGCGGACCGCGTTGGGGCCGTTCCTGGCGCGCAAGGCGGGGGCATGGCTGGACCGGCTGCGGCCGGGGCTGGAGCGGGATGGCTTTCATGTGCTGCTGGCGCTGCGGCTGATCCCGCTGGTGCCGTTCGCGCTGCTGAACCTGGTGTGCGCGCTGGTGGGGATGCGGCTGGGGCCGTTCATCGCGGCGACGGCCCTGGGGATCATTCCCGGCGCGGTGGTGTTCGCCTCCATCGGGGCGGGGCTGGGGCATGTGCTGGAAGCCGGGCAGACGCCGGATCTGTCGGTGGTGGTCTCCTGGCCGGTGCTGGGGCCGCTGCTGGGGTTGGCGCTGCTGGCGATGCTGCCGCCGGCGTGGAAATGGTGGAGGGCGCGGCATGGCTGATTTCGATATCGCGGTGATCGGGGCCGGGGCCGCGGGCCTGTCAGTCACGGCGGTGGCGGCGCAGCTGGGGCTGCGGGTGGCGCTGGTGGAGCGCGGGCGGATGGGGGGGGATTGCCTCAACACCGGCTGCGTGCCGAGCAAGGCGCTGCTGGCCAGCGCGCATGCGATGCGCGCGGCGCGCGGGGCCGGCGTGCTGGGGATCCGCATCGCGGAGCCGGAGGTGGATTGGGCGGCTGTGCAGGCGCATGTGCATGGCGTGATCGCGGCGATCGCACCGATGGACAGCGTGGCCCGCTTCACGGCGCTGGGGGCCACGGTGCTGCAGGGAAACGCCAAGTTCGTGGCACCGGATGCGCTGGAGGTTTCCCTGCCGGAGGGCACCCGGCAGATCACGGCCAAGCGGATCGTGGTAGCCGCCGGCGGGCGCGCGGCGATCCCCGCCCTGCCGGGGCTGGCCGAGGTGGCGTTCCATACGCATGAGACGATCTTCGAGGTAACGCCGAAGCCCGCGCACCTGCTGATCCTGGGCGGCGGGCCGATCGGGCTGGAGATGGCCCAGGCGCATGCCGCGCTGGGCTGCCGGGTGACGGTGGTGGAGCGCAGGGCAATCGCGGCGCGCGAGGATGCGGAACTGGTGGCCGGGCTGCGCACGGCGCTGGCCGCGGATGGCATCGATCTGCTGGAAGGGGTGGAGGTGGCGCGGGTGGAGCCGGGCCCGACCCTGGTGCTGTCCGACGGGCGGCGTGTGGCGGGCAGCCATCTGCTGGTGGCAGCCGGGCGCGTGCCGAACCTCGATGGGCTCGGGCTGGAGGCGGGCGGGGTGACGGCCTCTGCGCGCGGGATCGCCACCGATGCCGGGCTGCGCAGCGTGAGCAACCGGCGCGTGTTCGCCGCCGGGGACATCGCGGACCCGGTTGGGATCGGCCCGCGGCTGTTCACCCATGTGGGCAGCTACCATGCGGGGATCGTGGTGCGGCGGGCAATCTTCCGGCTGCCGGCCAAGCTGGACTACGCCGCCCTGCCCCGCGTGACCTTCACCGACCCCGAACTGGCGCAGGTGGGAATGACGGAAGCAGAGGCGCGGGCGGCGGGGCACACCGATCTGCGCATCCTGCGCTGGCCGATGGCGGAGAACGACCGGGCCCAGGCAGAGCGGCGCACCGAAGGCTTGGCCAAGATCGTGGCAACGCCAGGCGGCAAGGTTCTCGGCGCGGGGTTCCTCGCACCCCATGCCGGAGAAATGCTGGGCGCCTGGACGCTGGCGATCGCGCAGGGGATCAAGCTTTCCGCCCTGGCCGGAATGATCGTGGCGTATCCCACGCGCGCGGAGGCGGGCAAGCGCGCGGCAGGCAGCTTCTTCGTGCCCAAGCTGTTCGCGGCCGGCACGAAGCGGCTGGTGGGGTGGTTGGCCAAGTTGCCGTGAGGCGCTTCAAGTAACGGTTGCACTCCATGGGATGCGGCCCGATCATCGCCGCATGAGCCTGATCGAGAGCGAGCGACCAGACACGGCGCCAGAACCTGCGCCGCGTCGCAGCCTCTCATGGCGCGTGATGTGGTTCACGCTGGCCGCCATGGTGGGGGTGGAGCTGCTGCTGTTCCTGCCGGCCATGCAGCGCGAGCGGCAGAAATGGCTGGATGCGCGGATCGTGGCGGCGCAGATCGCGGTGCAGGCGCTGCCCGATGGCGGAACGCCGGAACGCGCGGCGCGCGAGGAACTGCTGCGGCTGGCAGGCGTGCTCTCCGTGCGGTTGCAGGAACCCGGCCGCCCGATGGTGGCGCTGGCCCCGGTGGGGCAGATGCTGTCGCCCACGCTGCTGGATCTGCGCACGGAAACCACCTGGTCCCGCCTGGTGGCCACCCTGGCGGCGCTCACGCGCGACGGGGACCGGCTGCTGATGGTGGTGGCGCCAAGCCCGAAGCGGCCGCAGGCGGTGCTGTCGATCGTGCTGCGCGAGGGGGAGCTGGACGACCATCTGAAGGAGGCAGCCGCCACCGTGGCGCTGCACGGGCTTTCGGTGGCGATCCCCACCGGCATCCTGGTGCATGTGGCCCTGCTGGTGCTGCTGGTGCGGCCGATGCGGCGGCTGACGCAGAGCATCGCGGCGTTCCGGGCCGATCCGGAGCGGACGGCGCCGATGGAGGAACCCCACGCGGCGCCGGAAACGCGCGACGAGATGGCGCTGGCGCAGCGCGAGCTGGCCGCGATGCAGCGCGAGTTGCGCGCGGCGCTGTGGCGCAACGCGCGGCTGGCCGCGCTGGGGGCGGCGCTGGCACGGGTGAGCCACGATCTGCGCGGCATCCTGGCCCCGGCGCTGCTGTCCGCGGAACGGCTGCAAGGCAACACAGACCCGGCCCTGCGGCGGATCGGCGATTCGATCGCGCGCACGGTGGAACGGGCGACCGAGCTGATGCGCAACACGCTGGATTTCGCCGGCGAGGTGCCGGCGCCGCCGCGTGAGCGGGTGGCCCTGCGCGACCTGGTGCAGGAGGTGGGCGAGGAGGTGCGCACCCGCCACCCGCTGCTGGAAGTGGTGGTGCGGATCGAGCCGAGCCTGGCCGCGCATGGCGACAGGGCCTCCCTGCGCCGAGCACTCTCCAACCTGCTGCGCAATGCCGCCGAGGCCGGGGCGCGGCGGGTGGAGATCGGGGCCGCCCCCGATGGAGAGCTGGTGCTGCTGACGGTGTCCGATGACGGGCCCGGGCTGCCGGAGGTGGTGCGCGCCGGCCTGTTCCAGCCCTTCGTCACCTCCGGCAAGAAGGGCGGCAGCGGGCTGGGTCTGGCGATCACGCGCGACCTGGTGCGGGCGCAGGGCGGCGAGATCGGCCTGGTACGAACAACGCCGGAAGGGACGGTGTTCCGCCTGGCACTGCGCACGCCGGCGACGGAGGCACGGCGCGGCCCGGCGGGATAGCCCCCTACCAGGGAATGGGCACGGCCTTGTGGTCCAGGAAGCCGCCGCTCTCGGCCGGGGTAAGGCCGGCGATGACACGCAGGAGATCCTCGGCGGCCTCGGCGGCCGGCCGCACCTCCAGCCCCGTGCGGGCGAAGGGGGCGGAAAGCGGGGTATCCACGGTGCCCGGGTGCAGCGCCACGCAGATGGCATTGGGCGCGCGGCGGCGCAGCTCGATGGCGGCGGTGCGAACCAGCTGGTTCAGCGCGGCCTTGCTGGCGCGGTAGGCATACCAGCCGCCCAGGCGGTTATCCCCGATCGAGCCGACGCGGGCCGAAAGCGTGGCAAACACCGGGCGGCCGGTGCGCGGCAGCAGCGGCAGCAGGTGCTTCATCAGCAGCGCCGGGCCGATGGCGTTCAGCGCGAAGGCGCGGGCGAGATGGGCGGGATCCAGCTCGCGCCAGGATTTCTCCGGCGCGATGCCCTCGCCGTGCAGGAACCCGGTGGCGTCGATCACCAGCGTGGGCGCACCGAGCGTGGCGATATGGGCCGCGGCGGCGGCGATGGAGGGCTCATCCAGCAGGTCGAGCGGCGGGGTGGTGGCGCGGCCAAGGCGCAGCACGTGGTGCCCACCCGCTTCAAGGGCGGTCGCAAGGGCGGCGCCGATGCCGCCGGTTGCGCCGATAACCACTGCCAGTTCCGCCATGAGGCTCGCCATTCCGGTTGGAGGCCGGGATGTGGGGGCGAAGGCAGGGAAGGCAAGGAAGGATGTTCTTTTTTGAAAAAAAGAACCAAAAAACTTTCCTGACTTGGGCCGGAGGAACCGGGCGCAAAGTCAGGAAAGTCTTTTTGCTTCTTTTTCTTCAGAAAAAGAAGAGTCTTGCTTACTTTTCCCCGAGCAACGCCGCCCGAAACCGATCCCGCACCACATGCGGCCGCAGGCTGCGGGGCTTCTTCAACGCCGGCCCATCCTTCACGCGCAGCAGGATGAACGCCAGGCCGGGGGCGGCAAGGATGCGCTTGCCTTCCTCGATCTCCGCCATGGTGTTGATGGTGTGCACGGTGGGGATGCCGAAGCCGGCGGCAACGCGATCCAGCGCCACGCCGAGGCCGGTATGGCTGTCCTGGTTGCCGGTCTCGCCGTAGTGGCCGTTATCGACGCAGACCAGCTTGAGGTTGGGCGGGCATTGCAGGGCGATGGCGGCCAGCGCGCCCACGTTCATCAGCAGCTCGCCATCGCCGGTAATGCCGAGCACCTTGCGGTTCGGCTGGGAAAGGGCGAGGCCGAGGGCCATCATCGGCCCCGCACCCATGGCGCCGCCGAGGCCGAACACGTTGGGGCCGTCATCGGTCATCGCACAGAGTTCCTGCGCGGTGCCGGCCAGGCCGGCAACGACCAGCCAATCGTGCGGGCGTTCGATCAGGGCGGGAACGGCCTGGCGCCGGTCCAGCGTGGCGGCGGGCTGGTTGGTGCCGGGAATGCGCTTGAGCTGGGCCATCTCTTCCCTCCGGGCCTTTGGTGAGTGGGCCGATTCAGCTGACAGGCTGAAGTGCCTGTCAGCATCGGACCACTAGAACTTCTTGGCGCCAAGCAGGCGCTGGGAGAGGAGGACGGCAACGGCCTCACCGGATTGGAAGGCCATGGTGCTGGCGGCCTGGATGGTGGGGAGCACGTCTTCCGGAGCCTCGGCACGCAGGACGATCACGCCCATGGCTTCCAGCACCGTCTGGGTGGCGCGGCCCATGGGGAACTGCCACGGGTTCCCCTCCCCGAAATCCCCACGCATGGAAACAATGGTGAGCAGAGGAAAGCGCGCGCCGTTGGTGAGCGAGAGCATGTTGATGCAGTTGCCCACGCCGGAGGACTGCATCAGCAGCACGCCGCGCGCACCGCCGAGATCGGCGCCGGCCAGCAGGGCCACCCCTTCCTCCTCGGTGGTGAGGGGGATGGAGTGAACCTCCGGGTCGGCGAGGGAGCGGTCGATCATCACCCGATGGCCGGCATCGGGCACGTAGGCGATCTGGGTGACGCCCTGCGCGCGCAGGGCATCATACATCGCGTGTGCCCAGGCCGGGCCTTCCTGCGTGGTCATGCGCGCCGCTCCTTCAGGCTCAAGGGACGAGGTCGCAAGTGGCCGGCTTGCTGTCTTCGTGCTTGCAGGCAAACACGAACTTGCCGAGCTGCAGCAGGATGCGATCGCCCATGCCGCCGCGAACCTGCGCGCCGTCGCTCATCAGCCGGGCCATCGGCACGTCCTTGGGGGTGGCGGGGGCGGCCGGCGCGGAGGGCAACGGGGCGGGGGCGGGGGCCTGGGCGAAGGCCGGGGTGGCGGCCAGCAAGGCGGCGGCGAGAGGGGCGGCAAGCCGGATCATGAGGCAGGGTCCTTTCAATGTGCGAGGCATGCAACCGTCGGAACAAAGCACCGTTGCCGCGCCGGCTCAATGGTGGCCGCGTTAAAGGATTTTGATCACCTTGAGGTCGGCCGGCACCTCGACAGGCGCACCGGTGGCGGCGCGAACCTGATCGACGGTCACGCCGGGGGCGATCTCGCGCAGCAGGAAGCGGTCGCCCAGCGGCTTGAACAGGCCGAGATTGGTGGCCACCAGGGAAACCACGCCGCGGGCGGTGACGGGCAGCGCGCATTCGCGCAGCAGGCGGGGCGAGCCGTCGCGCGTGGTGTGCTCCAGGATCACGAAAACCTGCTTGGCGCAGGCAGCCAGGTCCATGGCGCCGCCAATGCCGCCACCGTTCGCGCCAGCCACCTTCCAGTTGGCGAAATCGCCGTTGCAGGCCACCTCGTAGATGCCCAGCACCGTCACGTCGATGCGGCCGGAGCGGATGATGCCGAAGCTGTCGGCGTGGTGAACAATCGCCGCCCCGGGGTTGAGCGAGACGTTCTGGCCGCCGGCGTTGACGAGGTGAACATCCTCCTGCCCCGCCGGCAGCACGGGGCCATAGCCGATCACGCCATTCTCGGCGTGGTAGAGGATGTCGGCGTCGATCGGCGTGTTGCTGCACATGGTGGGCATGCCCACGCCGAGGTTCACGATCCAGCCGTCCTGGAATTCCTGGGCGACGCGGTCGGCGATCTGCTGGCGTTCAAGACCGCTCATGACTGCTTCTCCTTCGGCGCGGCGCGTTCGGGGTTCTCTTTCGCGGGCGCCCTTTCCGGGCGACGCCCCGGCCACAGGCCCTCGGGGGCGGCGGGGATCTTCACCATGCGGTGAACGAAGATGGAGGCGGTGTGAACGTCGTCGGGGTCGATGGCGCCGGGCTCCAGGAAATCCTCCTCCACCTCGACGATGGTCATCTTCGCGGCCATGGCCATCAGCGGGTTGAAGTTGCGCTGGCTGCGGCGGAACAACAGGTTCCCCGCCGTGTCCGCCTTCCAGGCGCGGATGAAAGCGACATCCACCGGCAGCGCCTCCTCGAGCAGGTATTCGCGGCCCCCGAACACGCGGGTTTCGCGGCCCGCCGCCAGCTCGGTGCCCACGGCAGTCGGCGTGTAGAACGCCGGAATGCCGCAGCCGGCGGCGCGCAGGCGCTCGGCCAGCGTGCCCTGCGGCACCAGCTCGGCCACCACCTTGCCCTCGGCCACGTATTGCGTGAGCGGGATGCGATCGGAGGCGCGGGTGGGCGCGGTGAACGAAGCAACAACCTTCGCCACCTGGTCGTTCTGCACCAGCATGCCGATATCCGGCATCCGGTCCGGCGCGGAGCCACCGGTGCCGTTGGTGATGCAGGTGAGCCCCTTCGCCCCCTGCTTCAGCAGCGCCGCGATCAGGTTGAAGGGCACGCCGGGATAGGCAAAGCCGCCAAACGCAATGCTGGCGCCATCCGGGATATCCGCCACCGCATCCGCGAAGCTTTCAAACACCTTCGATCGTTTCGCCATGCCGTTCTCTCCCGCGTTGCCCGGAGTTTGGCGCGGGCGCGAGGTGCCGTGAAGCCCCAGCCGCTAGCCGCCGGTCATCTTGGCAAACACCTGGCGGTCCCGGTTGTCGCGCATCAGCATGGTGAAGCCCGGAATCACCTCGAAGCCGAGGCCGCGCGGCATGCCCGTCTCCTCATCCGCCACCAGCTTGCCATAGGCTTGGCTCGCCGCCTTCTCCCACTTGCCGGCGGGCTTCTTCACCTCAACCGTGACAACCGTGGCCTTGAGCTGCATCCGCACAATCGCCTCCTTCGGCGCAGACGGCTTGGTGAGGCTGAGGCAGCCGGCAATCATCTGCCAGCCATTGGCGAGGGCCCAGGCGGTGAGGGCATCTTTGTCCATGCGAGGTGCTCCGGAGAGAAGGAAGGAAGCGGTTCTTTTTTGAAAAAAAGAACCAAAAAACTTTTATCCGCGGGCCACGGGCTAGCCACGATACAAAATGGAAAAGTCTTTTTGCTTCTATTTCTTCAGAAAAAGAAGGCCTTGCTAAACCGCACCACCCGCCACCCAGCCCGACGACCAGGCCCATTGGAAATTATAGCCGCCAAGCCAGCCGGTCACATCCACCGCCTCGCCGATGGCAAACAGGCCCGGCACGGATTTGGCTGCCATGGTCTTCTGGTCCAGCGCCGCGGTGTCGATGCCGCCCAGCGTCACTTCCGCCTTGGCGTAGCCCTCGGTCCCGGCCGGGATCAGGCGCCAGGCGCGCAAGGTGGCGGCAAGGTCGGCAAGGCTCTTGTCGCGCTGCTGCGCCATCGGCGTATCCCCCGGGGCAAGCGCGGCGGCGAGGCGGGCTGGCAGCAGATCCGACAGCGCGGTGCGCAGCGTGGCGTTGGGGCGGGATTTCTTGGCTGCGAGAAGCTGCGGAAGCGGGTCCTCGGCCAGCGCGACGGTGAGCGGCTCGCCTTCCTGCCAATAGGACGAGGCCTGCAGGATGGCGGGGCCGGAAAGCCCGCGATGGGTGAACAGCATGGCCTCAGGGAAGCTCCGCTTGCCCGCGGTGGCGACGACAGGCGTGGCCAGGCCGGAGAGCGGGCGCATGAGGTCCAGCGCCTCGCCCTCGAAGGTGAGCGGCACCAGGCCGGGGCGCGGCGGCACGAGCGGGAGCGCGAACTGCCGCGCAAGCTCATGCGCCAGGCCCGTGGCGCCCATCTTCGGGATGGAGAGGCCGCCGGTGGCCAGCACCAGGGCGGGCGCGGTGAAGGCACCAAGGCTGGTTTCCACGCGAAAGTGCTCGGCACGCGCAACGCCGGTCACGCGGCAGGAAAGCCGAAGATCCACCCCGGCGGCCTGGCATTCGGCCAGCAGCATGGCGACGATCTCGCGGGCGGAGCCATCGCAGAAAAGCTGGCCGAGCGTTTTCTCGTGAAACGCGATCCGATGCTTTCGCACCAGCGCGATGAAATCGTGCTGGGTATAGCGGGCCAGCGCCGAGCGGGCGAAGTGGGGGTTGGCCGAGAGAAACCGGTCCGGCGCGATGCCCAGGTTGGTGAAGTTGCAGCGCCCGCCGCCGCTGATCAGGATCTTCTTGCCCGGGGCATCGGCATGGTCGAGCAGCAGCACGCGGCGGCCCCGTTGCCCCGCGGCAATGGCGCACATAAGGCCGGCGGCGCCGGCGCCGAGGATGATGGCATCGTAGGTCATGCGGGTGCTGGTTGACCCTGGTGGGGGTGGGTGCTGATCTCCAGGCCATAGAACACGACACGGAGGAGATGCCCATGCCCCGGACCGGAAACCGGCTTCAGGACAAGGTCGCGGTGGTGATCGGCGCGGGCCAGAGCCCCGGGGAGGGCGTGGGCAACGGCCGCGCCACGGTGATGCGCTTCGCCCAGGAAGGCGCGAAGGTCTGGGCGGTGGACCGCCGGCTGGACAGCGCCGGGGAAACCGCCGCCCTGGTCATCGAGGATGGCGGCGTGTGCGAGGCGTTCGAGGCGGACGTGACCAGCGAAGCCGCGCTGGCCGCCGCGATCCAGGCCTGCCACGCCCGCTGGGGCCGGGTGGATATCCTGCACTACAATGTCGGCGTCTCCCTGGGCGGCGGCGACACGATGCTGGAGAACTTCACGGAGGAGGCGTTCGACCGCCTGTTCGCCATCAACCTGCGCGGCTGCATCATGGCGGCGAAGCATGCCGTGCCGATCATGCGGGCCCAGGGCAGCGGGGTGATCCTGAACATCTCCTCCGTCGCCGCCTACGAGAACTATCCCTACGTCGCCTACAAGGCGAGCAAGGTGGCGATGGTGGAATTCACCAAGCAGCTGGCGATCCAGAATGCGTCCTACGGCATCCGGGCCAACGTGATCCTGCCGGGGCTGATGGACACGCCGATGGCGGTGGACACGCGGGCACGGGCGACAAACCGCCCGCGCAGCGAAATCGCCGCCGAGCGCGATGCCAAGGTGCCGCTGCGCGGAAAGATGGGCTCGGGCTGGGACGTGGCGAACGCCGCGCTGTTCCTGGCCAGCGACGAGGCCGGGTTCATCACCGGCGTTGAACTGCCGGTGGATGGCGGCGCCTTGGTAAGATAAGCGGTTGGTTCGTTCCTTTGCGCCGAGGCTAGCCCCGGCGCAAAGTCATGAAGTTTTTTTGCTTCTTTTTGTTCACAAAAAGAAGATTTACTTCCTGAGCCCTGTCGCCAGCGTGAACAACTCCGGGAATACCTTAGCCGTCGCCGAGGCATGATCCCCGGTATCCGCCGGCCCATAGCCCCAGGCGGCGAAGATGCTGGGCATCCCGAGCCCGGCCGCGCTGAGCACATCGTTATGGTGGTCCCCTGCCATGATCGCCTGGGCGGGCGTGGCGCCGGCGGCCTGGATGGTGGCCAGCAGGTGGCCGGGATCGGGCTTGCGGACGGGAAAGCTGTCGCCACCGCCCAGCGCCGCGAAGTAGCGGCTGAGGTCCAGCGCATCCAGCAGCGTGCGGGCGGGGGCTTCCGGCTTGTTGGTGCACACGGCCATGCGCCAGCCGGCGGCGGCGAAGCGGTCCAGGGTCTCGCGCACACCGGGGTAGGGCTCGGTTTCCACCGCGGCATTGGCGCCGTAGTCGTCCAGGAAATCCGCCAGCGCCTTCGCATCGGGCGTGGTGCCGCGGGCGGCGAAGGCGCGTTCCAGCAGCACGCGGGCGCCGTCACCCACGAACCCGGCCACCTCGGGCCGGCCGAACGGGGCCAGGTTGCGGCTGGCGAGCAGGCGGTTCAGCGCGGCGGCCAGGTCGGGGACGGAGTCCACCAGGGTGCCGTCGAGGTCGAAGACCATCAGTGGTTGCATGCGGTCGATTCCTGGTGCCCGGCGTGTTCGGGAAACGAAGCGTGATTGCGCTCCCTTTGACACGGCACAGCCCGGGCCGCTACTCCCCGGGGCATGAGCACGGTCGCATCCCCTGCCCTTTCCCCCCCGATGGCTGGCACAACGGCCGTGGTGCTGGCCGCCGGCATGGGCACGCGCATGAAGTCCGCCCTGCCGAAGGCGCTGCACCCGATCGCCGGCCGGCCCATGCTGCGGCATTTGCTGGCGGCGTGCGAGGCGGTGTTCGAGCGGATCGTGGTGGTGGTCGGGCCGGATATGGCCGCCCTGGAAAAGGGCGCTGCCCCACATGCCTGCGTGGTGCAGGCGGAGCGGCTGGGCACGGCGCACGCGGCGCTGCAGGCGGTGCCGCATTTCGGCCCGGGCGACGTGGCGGTGCTCTATGCCGACAACCCGCTGATGTCGGAGGAAACGCTGCGGGCACTTCTCGCACGGCGCAGCGCCGGCGCGGGGCTGGCGCTGGTGGCGATGCGCCCCGCGGTGCCCGGCCGCTACGGCCGCGTGATCGGCACCGAGGACGAGGTGCAGCGCATCGTGGAAGCGAAGGACGCCACGCCCGACGAACTGGCCGTCGGCCTGTGCAATGCCGGCGTGCTGTGCGGCCCCGGCGCCGACATGGCGCGCTGGCTGGCCGCCGTCCGCAACGACAACGCCGCCGGCGAATACTACCTCACCGACCTGGTCGCCCTGGCCCGCGCCGAGGGCAAGCGCGTCGCCGCCGTGGTGGGGCCGGAGGCGGAGCTGCGCGGCATCAATTCCCGCTCCGAACTGGCCGAGGCGGAGGCCACCGTACAGCAACGCCTGCGCCGCGCGGCGATGGATGCCGGCGTGACGATGACGGCCCCCGATACCGTGTTCCTTTCCACCGACACACGCTTCGGCACCGATGTCAGCATCGCCCCCAACGTGGTGTTCGGCCCCGGCGTGAGCGTGGAATCGAACGTGGAAATCCGCGCCTTCAGCCACCTGGAAGGCTGCACGGTGCGCGCGGGCGCGGTGATCGGCCCGTTCGCGCGGCTGCGGCCTGGGGCGGATGTGGGCGAGGAAGCCCATGTCGGCAACTTCGTGGAGGTGAAGGCCGCGAAGCTGGGGCGCGGGGTGAAGGCCAACCACCTGTCCTATATCGGCGATGCCGAGGTGGGCGCGCGCACCAACATCGGCGCCGGCACCATCACCTGCAATTACGACGGCTTCGCCAAGCACCGCACGGTGATCGGGGCGGATGTGTTCATCGGCTCCGATTCCATCCTGGTGGCGCCAGTTTCCGTCGGCGACGGCGCGATGGTCACGGCCGGCAGCGTGATCACCGAGAACGTGCCGGCCGATGCCATGGCCTTCGGGCGCGCCCGGCAGGATATCAAGGCGGGCCGCGCGGCGGCGTTCCGGGCCAGCCGCAAGAAGACGAAGTAGCCTCGTTTCAGCAACAGGGATTGGCAGCGTATGTGCGGCATCATCGGCGTGATCGGAACGCGGCAGGCGGCCCCGCTGGTGCTGGAATCGCTGCGGCGGCTTGAATACCGCGGCTACGACAGCGCCGGCATCGCCACCCTGGTGAACGGGCATATCGAGCGCCGGCGCGCCCCGGGCAAGCTCGGCAACCTGGCCACGGTGCTGGAGACGACCCCGCTTTCGGGCACCACCGGCATCGGCCACACACGCTGGGCCACGCACGGGGCGCCCACCGAGGGGAACGCCCACCCGCACGGCACCGCCCGCGTTTCCATCGTCCATAACGGCATCATCGAGAACCACGCCGAACTGCGCGCGGAGCTGGAAGCGGCCGGGCAGGTCTTCAGCAGCGAGACGGACACCGAAACGGTGGCCCAGCTGGTCGATCTCTACCTGAAGCAGGGCATGGCCCCGGTGGAGGCCGCGGGTGCGTCGCTGCGCCGGCTGGAAGGCGCCTACGCGCTGGCCATGGTGTTCGCCGGCCACCCGGAACTGATGGTGGGCGCCTGCCACGGCGCGCCGCTGGCGGTGGGCTTCGGCGAGGACGAGATGTTCCTGGGCTCCGACGCGCTGGCGCTCGCACCGCTCACCCGCCGCATCGCCTTCCTCGGCAATGGCGACTGGGCGGTGCTCAGCCGCACCGGCGCCGTGTTCCTCGATGCCACGGGCGCGGAGGTGAAGCGCGAGGTGAAGCTCACCGCGCTGTCCGGCGCCGCCGTGGGCAAGGGCAACTACCGCCACTTCATGGAAAAGGAGCTGCACGAGCACCCCGGCGTGATCGGCGACACGCTGCACCAGATGGTGGACCCCGCCACCCGCGCGGTGAACCTGCCCAAGCTGCCCTTCGATCCCGCCAAGCTCTCCCGCGTGAGCCTCAGCGCCTGCGGTGGCGCCTATTTCGCCGCCATGGCCGGGCGCCACTGGCTGGAGGAAATCGCCCGCCTGCCGGCCGACGTGGATGTGGCCAGCGAGTTCCGCTACCGCGAGCCGCCGGTGATCCCCGGCAGCCTGGGCGTGCTCGTCTCCCAGTCCGGCGAAACCGCCGATACCATCGCGGCGATGGACTACATGCGCGCCCAGGGCATGCCCGTGCTCTCGGTGGTGAACGTGCCCGAAAGCACCATGGCCCGCGCGTCCGACGTGGTGATGCAAACCGTGGCGGGGCCGGAAATCGCGGTCGCCTCCACCAAGGCCTTCACCGCGCAGCTCACGGTGCTGGCCTGCCTCGCCATCGCCTTCGCCCGCGCCCGCGGCACCATCGACCAGGCGCGGGAAGCCGCCCTCACCCAGGCGCTGCTCACGGTGCCCGGCGCGGCCGCCGAAGTGCTGGAACAGGCCGCCTCCATCCAGCGCGTGGCCCGCCGCGTGGCCGAAGCGCGCGACGTTCTCTACCTCGGCCGCGGCGCCAACTACGCCATCGCGCTGGAAGGCGCGCTGAAGCTGAAGGAAATCTGCTACATCCACGCCGAAGGCTACGCCGCCGGCGAAATGAAGCACGGCCCGATCGCGCTGATCGACAAATCCGTGCCGATCATCGCCATCGCCCCCTCCGGCCCGCTGTTCGAAAAAACCGCCTCCAACGTGCAGGAAGCCGCCGCCCGCGGTGGCCAGATCATCGTGCTCAGCGATGCCGTGGGGGCAGAAAAACTGCGCAGCATCTCGGTGGACACGATCGTGATGCCAACCGTGGACCCCTTCGTGGCGCCCATCCTCTACGCCATCCCGGTGCAGCTCCTGGCCTATCACGTGGCCGTGCTGAAAGGCACCGATGTGGACCAGCCGCGGAATCTCGCGAAGTCGGTCACGGTCGAGTAAGGCCAGGGGCTCTGCCCCTGGACCCCGCTGGGGCCTTAGGCCCCAGACCCCTTGACTTTGGGCATGGGTCTTCGCCGCGCGAGGCGGGGGCCGAACGACGGATTCATGATGATTTGGCGCGCGCAGCCGCCTGAGGCGGCGCGCGGGCGATACAACGGGGACGGGGCGCGGCCGCGCGGTTGCCTGAACGGCGCATGCCGCGGCCCGGCCGGCCGCGCAGAATCCAGCCGATCCAGGCGCGCTGGCGGCGCAAACGGCGCAGGGCGCGCGGATGGAGTACGGGTGCCAGGTCGTCGATGGTTTCGCCGGTGGGGGAGAAGTGCCAATCCCGCTGCGGGGTGCGCCAGGTGCGGCCGAGGACAGGGACCAGGACGGGTGTGACGGACTTGGTCCCGGTGAGGACTGCCAGCAGGGCGAGCAGGAAATGCAGCAGGGGCACCGGAAAATGGACGCGATTCATCGCCTCCGCCAAGCGGCGAAGGGCGTCGGCTTCGTTCGGAGTGGCGACGGGATGTGGCATCACCAGTGAGTTTGCCAAACGCAGCACCGATGGAAAAGGTTTTTTATCCCGTACGTACTCGGCGTTGTGGGACCTAGGCTAACTTCAGGTCAAGGGGTCTGGGGCCTAAGGCCCCAGCGGGTCCAGGGCAGAGCCCTGGCCTTTCCCTTCGCCCTTGGGGCCGGGTGTCAGTCCGCGCCGGCGTGGGCCATGTCGTGGTCTGCCTCGTAGCGCCGGGCTTCCGGCTTGCCGGCACGGAACCGGTCGTAGCGCGAGGTGATGAAGAAGAGCCACAGGCCGAAGCCGCCGATGGTGGCGAGGGCCAGGGCCAGGAAGAGCTGTTCGCTGGAGGTCATGGGATGGGTCCTTCGCAAGAGTGAGCGTAGGAAGCCACCGTCTGGCCAGGCCGGCATTGATGCAGGTCAAACCGGCAACGGTGCTGCCTTATCGCGCTGCGGCAAAATGCGTGTAGGCTCCCGCCAGACCCTTCGGCGGAGGCCCCAGATGGACACCACCCCCACCCAGACGCTGGTTGAACAGGCACGCCGCGTGCTGCCCGGCGGCAGCTTCGGCAACCTTCCGGCGGAGATGATGATCCGCGAGGGCAAGGCGGGCCGGGTGTGGGATGAGGAGGGGCGGGAATACGTCGATTTCCTGCTCGGTTCCGGCCCGATGTTCATCGGCCACGGCCATCCGGAGGTGACGGCGGCGGTGCAGGCGCAGGTGCCGCAGGGCACCACCTTCTTCGCCAACAACCGCCACGGCATCCAGCTGGCCGAGGAGATCGTCGGCGCCATGGCCTGCGCCGAGCAGGTGCGCTTCGTCTGCACCGGCACGGAGGCGGACCTCTATGCGATGCGCGTCGCCCGCGCCTTCCGCAAGAAGGACAAGATCCTGAAGTTCGAGGGCGGCTACCACGGCATGAGTGATTTTTCCCTCATGTCCCTGGCGCCGAAGCGGCCCGGCAATTTTCCGTTCCCGGTGCCGGACTCGGCGGGCATTCCGCGCGCCATCCAGGACACCATGCTGGTGGCGCCGTTCAACGACCTGGAGACGGTGGAAAGCCTGATCCGCGAACACCAGGACGATTTGGCCGGCGTGATCGTGGAGCCGTTCCAGCGCCTGATCCCGCCCGCCCCCGGCTTCCTGCAGGGTCTGCGAAAGATCACCGCCGAACTCGGCATTCCGCTGATCTTCGATGAGGTCGTCACCGGCTTCCGCTTCTCCTACGGCGGCGCGCAGGAATATTACGGCGTGACGCCCGATCTCTGCACCCTGGGCAAGATCATGGGCGGCGGCTTCGCCCTGGCTGCCGTGGCCGGGCGGGCGGACATGATGGCGCATTTCGACCGCGCGGCCGTGGCCGACGAGGATTTCCTGATGCAGGTCGGCACCCTCTCCGCCGCCCCCGTCTCCGCCGTGGCAGGCCTGGCCACGCTGGATGTGCTGAAGCGGCCGGGCACCTATGACCGCGTGTTTGCCACCGGGCGCGAACTGATGGGCACGCTGGCCGAGCTGCTCGCCTCCGCCGGCCTGCCCGCCCAGGTGATCGGCGAGCCCGTGCTGTTCGACGTGGTGTTCACCCGCGAACCCGTGCGCGACTACCGCGGCACGCTGAAGGGCGACACCGACATGCTGAAGCGTTTCAACGCCGCATTGCGCAAGCGCGGCATCATGAAGGGCGAGAGCAAGTACTACGTTTCCACCGCCCATACCGAGGCGGACGTGAAACTGACGGTCGCGGCCTGGAAAGATGCCATCGTGGAGATCACAAAGGCGTAGGGTGCCGCGTGCCGGCAACTCGGTCGGGCGCGACGAGAGGAACGGCAGCATGTTTACGGTCGGGCAGATGGTATGGCACCGCGACGGCAAGCGCAGCGGCCGGGTGCTGGAGAGTGACGCGGGCCGGGTCTACATCGTGCAGGACAACGGCTCGGAGCTGGATTTCCCCGAAGCCGATCTGCGTGCCGCGCCGCCTGCCGGCATGGCGCGCAGCCCGGCGCCACAACAGGCCAGCTATGCGCCCCCGCCCCGCATCCTGGTGGCCGCCGACATCACGCCGGAGCACAGCAAGGTGCTCGGCGTGGTGCCGGTTCGCACGGTGCAGGCGGTGGCGGCGCTCTACGAACGCCGGCCCGGCGCGCGCAAGTTCAGCGCGCTGGACGTGGCCGGCAAGCTGCACGTGATCGCGGAGATCACCGCGGTGCCCTACCGCACCATGCGGGAATGTCGCGACCGGCCCGGCGAGCTCGGCCTGCTGATGGGCAAGGGCCTCGCCGACAGCCAGAAGGCCAGCCGCTAGCCCCCCCTTGGCGATCCCGCGCCGGGGCGTTGTAATGCGGCAAGCCGGTTCGGCCTTGGGGAGACGGAAAGTGCGCATCGAGATCATCTGCACCGGGGACGAGGTGCTGACCGGCAAGATCGTCAACACGAACTTCAGCTACATGACGCAGAAGCTGGAGGATGTGGGCCTGAGCGTGGTGTGGGGCACCACGGTGGGCGACGACCGGGCGACGCTGCTCAGCGCGTTCCATCTGGCGGCCGGCCGGGCGGATATCGTGATCGTCAATGGCGGCCTTGGCCCGACGGTGGACGATCTCAGCCAGGAGATCGCGGCCCAGGCGGCGGGGGTGGAGCTGGAACTGCACGAGGGCTGGCTGGCCACGATGGAGGGCTTCTTCACCCGGCGCGGCCGCACCATGCCGCCGAACAACCGCAAGCAGGCGATGCTGCCGGTGGGCAGCGAGATGGTGGACAACCCGATCGGCACCGCCTGCGGCTTCGCGCTGGATATCGGCGGCGCGCGGTTCTTCTTCACCCCCGGCGTGCCGCGCGAGCTGCGGCGGATGCTGGAAGAGCAGATCATCCCGCGCCTGCTGGCCCGCACCGGGGCGCCGGCGACCATCCGGCTGAAGCGCTACCACGGCTACGGCCTGGGTGAATCGCATATCGACCAGCTGCTGCAGGGGGTGGAGGATCTGGACCCGACCGGCGGTGTGAAGCTGGGCTTCCGGGCGCACTACCCGCAGATCGAGACCAAGCTGACCATTCGCGGCACCGACGCCGCCGACATCGCCGCCAAGCTGGGGCCGGTGGATGCGGTGATCCGCGAGCGCCTGGGCAACTTCATCATCTGCGAGGACGACCAGACGCTGGAAGGCGTGGTCAATGCCGGGCTGGCCGCCGCTGGCGGGCGCCTGGCGGTGGTGGAGACCTTCACCGCCGGGCACATCGCCATGCGCCTGGCGCATCTGGCCGGCGCCGAGGCGGTGTTCCGCCGTGGCCTGGTGGCGCGCGAGCGCGGCCAGGTGTTCGAGGCGCTGGGCCTGCCGCCGCATCTGGATATCGGCGAATACTCGGAAGCGGTGGCGGCGGAAGTGGCCTCGGCAGCACGCGAGCAGGCCGGTGCGAGCCATGCGCTGGCGGTGCTGATCGACCTGGATGAGGGTGCGGACCGCATGGATCTCGGCGGCACGATCTGGGTGGCGGTGGGCCGCGAGGGCGACACGGTGGTGCGCCGGGCGCGCATCCTGGGCGGGCGCGAGTGGATCCGGCTGGGTGCGGTGGAAATGGGGCTGGATTGCCTGCGCCGCTACCTGCAGGGCCTGCCGGTGATCGAGCGGACCGATTTCGAGAAGCGCTGAGGCGGCTTCACCGCGCAGGTAACAGTCTGTACAACCCTCGCAAGCATAAGCTTGGGGGGATGCCATGACGGTCCGTATTGAACGCAGCACGACGCGTGGCCATCTGGAACAGGCTGAGCAGGCCGGCGCATCCGCCACCGGGCGGCGGGACCTGCTGCGTGGAAGTGCACTGACCGCCCTGGGCGCGGCGCTGGCGATGGCGGTTCCGATGGGAGCGATCCCGGAAGGCAGCCGTGGCGGCGTAGTGCCCGCGGCGCAGGCTCAGGGAAAGGGACCGCAGATGCTCGACTATCCCGACAAGCATAAGGGCCTGGTGGTGCTCGGCGACAAGCCGCTGGTGGCGGAAACGCCGGAGCACCTGCTGGACGACGACACCACGCCGACCGAGAAATTCTTCGTCCGCAACAATGGCGGCCTGCCGGATGAGGCCCCGAACGCCGATGCCTGGAAGATCACCGTGCAGGGCGAGGTGAACGCGCCGCTGTCGCTGACCCTGGGCGAGCTGAAGCAACGCTTCCAGGCGCAGACGCACCGCATGGTGATGGAATGCGGCGGCAATGGCCGCGCCTTTTTCGCGCCCAGCGCGCGCGGCAACCAATGGACCAATGGCGGCGCCGGCTGCGCGGAATGGACCGGCGTGAAGCTGGCCGACGTACTGGCTGCGGCCGGGCTGAAGGATACCGCGAAGTTCACCGGCAGCTGGGGCACGGACCCGCACCTTTCCGGCGATCCGGAAAAGCGG
>CANHKG010000047.1 GCA_947460455.1 Rhodospirillales bacterium
TATCTGCGCACCATCCCGCCGCAGGATTAGCCGGGCGGCGGGGATTTTTCCGGGTAGCGGCACCACTGGGTGGCGACGCAGCGCCAGCATTCAGGCCGGCGCGCCTTGCAGACGTAGCGGCCGTGCAGGATCAGCCAGTGGTGCGAATCTCGCAGCAGGTCCTTCGGGATGCGCTTGACCAGGGCATCCTCCACCGCGCGCTCGTTCTTGCCGGGGGCGACGCCGGTACGGTTGCCCAGGCGGAAGATGTGCGTGTCCACCGCCATGGTGTCCTGCCCGAAGGCGACGTTCAGCACCACGTTGGCGGTCTTGCGGCCGACGCCGGGCAGGGCTTCCAGCGCGGCGCGGTCTTGCGGCACCTCGCCGGCGTGCTGCTCGATCAGCTGGCGGGACAGTTCCACCACGTTGCGCGCCTTGCCCTGCCACAGGCCGATGGTGCGGATATGGCGCGCCACCCCATCTGAGCCGAGGGCGAGCATCGCCTGGGGTGTTGGTGCCTCCGTGAACAGGCCGGCGGTGGCGCGGTTGACGGAAGCGTCGGTGGCCTGGGCGGAGAGCACCACGGCTACGAGCAGGGTGAATGGGGTGGTGTAGTCCAGCTCGCTGCGCGGGTTGGGGTGGACGGCGGCCAGGGCCCGGATGAAGGGTTCCACCTCGGCGCGCGGCATCGGCGGCGTCTTGCGGGGCTTCCTGGCGGCGGTCTTGCCAGGGGCGGTCTTGCTGGAGGTGGGGGGCTTTGACATGAGGGGAACTCTCGCCGCGGCGGCGGGGGCGCACAAGCGGGGGCGGCGATGAAGGCGCAGGAGACGGTGCTGTTCGAGGCGGTGATCGTGCCGCATCGCAGCCTGTCTGTGGTGGGGTTGCGGATCCTGCTGGGGGTGGTGCTGGCGGCCTGCGTGGGCAGCAGCACGGCGTTCGTTCTGCTGGGGGCGTGGCCGGTGGGGGTGTTCGCCGGGCTGGAGCTGGTGCTGGCCGCGGTGCTGTTCCGGCTGCACATGAACGCGGCGCGGGCGAGCGAGCTGCTGCTGCTGACGCCGGCGGGGCTGCGCATCGTGCGCACCAGCGCGCGCGGGCGGGTGGAGACGAGCGACCTGCCGGCGGATTGGATGGCGGTGCGGCTGGAGGAGCGGCACGGGCGGGTGCCGGCGCTGGTGCTGCAGCTGCGCGGCCAGGCGGTGGAGGTGGGGCGCGAACTGGGGGAGGACGCCAAGCGCTCCCTGGCGGAGGCGCTGGCGGAGGCGCTGCATCGGCGCCGCAACCCGGTGTTCGACAATCCGCAGCTGCGCTGACCTGTGCCGGCAATGATTGGTTGAGAATTGCGTTCCTACGCTGTGGGCAAGACCTTTCAGCGTGGAGCGGGCCCGTGCCGCCATTTCCCCCAACCCCAGTGGCCGGCGCAGTTCCGGCTTTATCGTTCCGTAACGAGGCCGGTGCCCCACGGCGCCTGGCGCCGCGGCTGGTGGCCATGCTGTTGGCCGCGGTACTTCCGCTGGCGGTGTACCTGGCGGTGTCGGCCGAGGCGACGCGGCATGCGACTCTGGGCTGGCTGGAGACGGAATTGCAGGATGCCGCTGCCCAGGCGGCCGTGCGCGAGGCGGCGGAGCTGGCGCGGGTGGGGCGGCTGGTGCAGGCGGGCACCGAGGAAGCGGCCGGCCTGCCCGTGGCGATGCTGTGCGGGGCGGTGCGCCAGCTGCTGGAGGCGGCGTCGGTGCCTGTTGCCGCGATCGCGGTGCATCATGGCGATGCGGTGCCGGCCTGCGGATCGGTGGGGGCGGCGCAGGTGGGTGCCGCGCTGGCGGCTGGCGGGGCGATCACGATGGCCGGCGACGCGCAGGGCGGGTTGCTGCTGGCGCAGGCGATTCCGGTCGGGGATGGCACGGTGGCGGTGCTGACGGTGGGGCTGGAGCCGGCGCATCTGCCGCCGCTGGGGCTCCCGCTGCGGCGCGACCAGGCTGGGCGGCTGCTGGTGGACCCGGATGACGGGATGGTGCTGGTGGCGATGCCAGGCCATGCCGCGCGGGCGGGGCAGGGGCTGGCGATGCCGCGCCTGCTGGCGGCGCTGCGCGGCGGCCAGGCCGGGGTGGCGCAGGCGCGCGACGCTGCGGGCGGGCTGCGGCTGGTGGGCCATGCGGCGCTGCCGTTGGAGGCGGCGGGGATCCGGTTCGCCGGGCGGGCCGCGCTGCTGATTGAGCTTCCCTATGATGCTTTGCTGGCCGAGGCCGATGCGCGGCGGCGCGACCAGCTGGTGGCGGCCGGAACGCTGGCGGCGCTGGGGGTGCTGATCGCCTGGTTGATGGCGCGGCGCTGGCTGATGCGGCCGCTGCGGGGCGAGGGGGAGGAGGGATCGGGCGCGGCCTCCCACGAGGCGCGGGCCTTGGCGGCGCTGCGGCCGGCCGGCATGTGGCTGCGCCACCAGGGTGACCTCGCCGCGGTGGTGGATGCGGCCGGAGAGATGTTCCTGCGGCTTGATCCCGATTTGCGGGTGACCTTTGCCTCTCCGGCCACACGGGCGTTGCTGGGCTATGCGCCGGCGGAGGTGGAGGATGCCGAGCTGACGAACGAGCCGGGCTGGGAGGCGTGCCTGGTGCAGATCGCGGCGCTGCGGCAGGGCGAGATGTCGCCGGCGCCGAGCCGCTTCATGGCACGGCGGCGCGATGACGGGGAGGTGGCGCTGGAAGTGCGGGCGCGGCGGCTGGCCGATGGCGGCTTCATGCTCGCCTGCCGCGACATCGGCGTGGAGATGGCGCTGCAGCGCGCGTTGGAGGAGGCGCAGCAGGGCCTGGCGGCGCTGTCGCTGACCGACAAGCCGACCGGGCTGGCCAACCGCAAGCGCTTCGACGAGGCGCTGGCGCAGGAGCTGGGCCGGGCGCGGCGGGCGCAGGAGCCGATCTCGCTGGTGCTGCTGCGATTGGAGGATTGGCCGGGCTGTGCGGCCAAGCTGGGGCCGCAGCAGGCGGAGGTGGCATTGCAGCAGATCGGCCGGTTGCTGACCGGAGTGCTGCGCCGGCCGGGCGACTTCGCGGCGCGGCTGGATGAGGCGCTGTTCGCGGTGCTGCTTCCCACCACCGACCGGATCGGCGCCCAACGCGTGGCCGAGCGGGTGCGGGAGGCGGTGGCCGAGGCGTGGCGGCAGCTCTCGCATGCCGGGTTGGCGGCGCGGATCGGCGCGGGCAGCGTGCTGCCGCTGGTGGATGGCGGCGACCCGGCGGACGGGTTGTTGGCGCTGGCCGAGCGGGCGCTGCGTGAGGAGGAAGCCGCGCATGGCACCGCGTTGCTGACGCCGCGCCTTGTGGCAGCGGGGGCCGCGGCGGCGCTGCAGGCATCCTGACCTGCGCCGGCCCGGCTTGCCTTGGCGCCGGGCGGCGCGCAGTCTCCGGCCCCTGAAAATTCGGCCAACGAGGGGACGGTCCATGAGTGATTCGAATCAGGCGATGAACGGCGCCGAGGCGCTGGTGCACACGCTGCTGGCCAGCGGGGTGGATACCTGCTTCTCCAACCCCGGCACCTCCGAGATGCATTTCGTGGCCGCGCTGGACCGGATTCCCGGCATGCGCTGCGTGCTGGGCCTGTTTGAGGGCGTGGTGACCGGGGCGGCCGATGGCTATGCCCGCATCGCCGGCAAGCCGGCCGCGACCCTGCTGCATTGCGGGCCCGGCCTGGCGAACGGCCTGGCCAACCTGCATAACGGCCGCCGCGCCAGCACCATGATGGTGAACTGCGTGGGCGACCAGGCGACCTACCATCGCCCGCTGGATGCGCCGCTGACGGCGGATACCGAAGGCTTCGCGCGTGGTGTTTCCGGCTGGGTGCGCACCGCGATGCGCGCCGAGGACGTGGGCAACGATGCCGCCGTGGCGGCCCAGATGGCGCAGGTGTCGCCGGGCCAGATCTCCACCCTGATCCTGCCTTCGGACACCTGCTGGAACCCCGGCGGCGTGGTGGGCAAGCCGCTGCCGGTGCCGCCGGCGCCGATGGCCACGCCGCATGCGGTGAAGGTGGCGGCCCAACTGCTGCGCGGCGGCACGAAGACCCTGCTGCTGCTCGGTGGCAACGCGCTGCGCGCGGATACGCTGGCCGAGGCGGCGCGCATCTGCGCGGCCACCGGCGCCACCATGATGAGCCAGGGCAGCAACGGGCGCATCGAGCGCGGGCGTGGGCGGCACCCGATCAACGGCATTCCCTACCCCGTGGACCAGGCCGTGGCGGCGCTGAAGGATTTCGAGACCATCATCCTGGTGGGCACGCTGAAGCCGGTGATCTTCTTCGCCTATCCGAACAAGCCGGGCTCCCCGGTGCGGGCGGATGCGACGGTGCATCCGCTCTCCCGCCCCGAGCACAACCAGCTGCAGGCGCTGCAGGCGCTGGCCGAGGAGTTGGGCAACCCGGCCGCCGTGGCAGCCCCCAGCTACGGCATGGTGGAGGTGGCCAAGGGCGCCATCAGCAGCGAATCCTTCGCCCAGTCGCTGACCGCGATGATGCCGGAGCAGGCGATCATCGTGAACGAGGCCGTCACGTTCGGGCGCGCCTTTGTCGGTGCCACCCACGGCGCCGCGCAGCATGACTGGCTGACGGTGACCGGCGGGGCGATCGGCGGCGGCATGCCGATCTCGACCGGTGCCGCGGTGGCCGCACCGGGCCGGCGCGTGATCAACCTGCAGGCCGATGGCTCCGCGATGTACACCATCCAGAGCCTGTGGACCCAGGCGCGCGAGAAGCTGGATGTGACCACGGTGATCTTCAACAACCGCAAGTACCAGATCCTGATTGGCGAGCTGGCCAATGTGGGCGCCAATCCCGGCCGCACCGCGATGGACATGATGGACCTGGGCAACCCGGACATCGACTTCGTGAAGATCGCCGGTGGCATGGGCGTGGAAGCGGCGCGGGCGGAGACGATGGAGCAGTTCAACGACCTGTTCGCGCAGTCCTTGAACCGCAAGGGGCCGTTCCTGATCGACCTCAAGACCGCCTGATGTGAAGGGAAGCCTTCTTTTTCTTCGGGAAAAGAAGGCTTCCTTCCTCGCCTACCTGCGCGGCAGCGGCGGCGGGAAGAACCGGCCGGTCACGCCGGTCCAGATCAGGCCGAGGCCGAGGCCGAAGCAGCCATTGATCAGGAAGGAGCGCAGCCAGGCCTGGCCGGCCCAGCCGCCGGCGATCGGGTTGCCCTTCAGCATGGCGACGACAAAGAAGCCCACCAGCATGGCGGCGACGCCCGTGAGCAGACCGGCCAGCCAGAGCGGGATGGTGAAGCGCGGGGCCAGTGCGCCGAAGACGGCGCCGTAGAGGCCGCCCCAGAAGCATTGGTTGAGCAGGGTGGGCACGCCCCAGGGGGTGGGGGCGAGATTCCAGACCCGGGTTGCGCCGGGCAGCATGCCGATCTCGCGCAGGGCGAGGATCATGCCCTGGTGGAAGATCACGACGCTGAGTGCGGCGCAGAGGAAGCCGACGATGACGCGCTGGGTGCTGGACATGGTGATGACCCCGTTTTGTTGGGAGTGTGATGCCCAAATGCGGCGCGAGTCCACTCCCGCGGGGTTTTCGGCTAAGCCAGGGCGTGGCGTGGCCTTGAAGGGGGCATCTTGGGCGAGGTGAGCGGCGAGGACCTGGAGCGGCTGGCCAACCGGATGGCGCTGCTGGTCTCCGATGACGGCGAGGCCGACAATGCCGGCCGTGCGGTGGGCCAGCTGGCGCGGCGGCTGGGGCTTTCGGGCGGCGACCTGAAGGCGCTGGTGCTGGCGAGCGCGGGCAGCAGGTTCCGGCCCGGCAGTTCACCGGCGACGCTGCGGCTGGAGCAGGAGATCGACGCGCTCCGCCGCGAACTGCGCGAGGCGCGCGAGGGGGAGCGGGCGGCACGCGAGGACCGCGATGTGCTGGTGGCCGAGAACGGTGCGATGCGCGTGGCGATGTACCGCCGTCGTGCCGGGGCCAAGATGCGCAACCTGTTGCTGGGTTTGGGGGCGATCGGCGTGGTGGCGGTGGCCGCCGGGGTGGTGCTGCTGGCACCGGACCCGGCGCCGGTGCCCATGGCGGGGCGCGGGGATGTCGGGGCGCCGGCGGCGCGGGTGGCCATGGTTCGTGGGGCGGGGGCGGTGCTGTACCGTGGGCCCGACCGCTCCTCGGAGATTATCGGGCGGCTGGGGTCTGGCACGCGGCTGCTGGTGCAGCGCACGGAATGGCGCAGCATGATGCAGTGGGTGCAGGTGGAAGTGGATGGGCGCGTGGGATACGTGGCCACCACCGAGGTTGAGATCTTCTAAGGGAAGGAAGCGGTTCTTTTTTGAAAAAAAGAACCAAAAAACTTTTCCGAATAGATGCGGATGGGCTGCATCACCCCGCCCCATGAATGAAGTTTTTTTGCTTCTTTTTGTTCACAAAAAGAAGAATCTTGCTTCAGGATTCACTGATGCGCGCGGCGGGGGTGGGTTGTTCGTCCTTCAGGGCCACGCCGGTAAGGCCGAGGCGGCGCATGGCGTCGATCAGCCAGAGCAGCTTCGCGGCGGCCTCGGGGATGGGCAGGCCTTCCGGGCGGATGTTGGAGATGCAGTTGCGTTCCGCATCGGTGCGGCCGGGGCGGGGCTGCCAGGTGAGGTAGAGGCCGAGGCTGTCGGGCGTGGACAGGCCTGGGCGCTCGCCGATCAGCACGGCGACGGCCTCTGCGCCCAGGGCCGCGCCGATCTCATCACCGAGGGCGACGCGGCCCTGGCGGGCGATGACGACGGGGCCGGTGGCGCCGAGGGCGGGCATCACCTGGGCCAGCAGCGGGGCGGCGTGGCGCTGCACGGCGGTGGCGGAAAGGCCGTCTGCCACCACGAAGGCGATGCCCGGGGTGCGGGGAAGGCGGGCGGCCTCGCCTTCGGCCAGGCGGCGGCCGAGATCGGGGCGCAGCAGATAGGTGCGGCGATCGGGGCAGGCGCTGTGGACGATGGTGCTGGACAGGCCGGCGGTGGCGAGGTCGGCGGCGAGCTGTTCCACGTTGAGTTCGGCATGCACGGCGTCGCGCGCGGCGGCGTGGGCGGCCTGGAATTCGAGGTGCGCGGCGGTGGGCAGGCCATTGCCGACGCGGCCGAGGGCGACGCGGGCGGGGGTGAAGCGGCGCAGGTCTCGCCAGAGGGTGGGTGGCGTGCTCATGCCAGGCCGACCAGGGCGGGGGACATGGGGGCGGGGATGCGGTCGGGCGTGGAGGTGGCCAGCCCCATGCGTTCCAGCCAGGCCTCGAATTCCGGGGCGGGGCGCAGGTTGAGGGTGCTGCGGAGGTAGAGCGCGTCGTGGAAGGAGGTGCTCTGGTAGGAGAGCATCACGTCGTCCGCGCCCGGAACGCCCATGATGTAAGTGACGCCGGCGGCGCCCAGGAGGGTGAGCAGGGCGTCCATGTCGTCCTGGTCGGCTTCGGCGTGGTTGGTGTAGCAAACGTCCACCCCCATCGGCAGGCCCAGAAGCTTGCCGCAGAAATGGTCCTCCAGCCCGGCGCGGATGATCTGCTTGCCGTCGTAGAGGTATTCCGGGCCGATGAAGCCGACGACGGTGTTGACCAGCAGCGGCGAGAAGCGGCGGGCGACGGCGTAGGCGCGGGCTTCCACGGTTTGCTGGTCCACGCCGTGATGGGCGTTGGCGGAGAGCGCGCTGCCCTGGCCGGTTTCGAAATACATCACGTTCTGCCCCACGGTGCCGCGGTTCAGCGCCAGGGCGGCCTGCTGGGCTTCGGCGAGCAGGGCGAGGTTCACGCCGAAGCTGGTGTTGGTCGCTTCGGTGCCCCCGATGGACTGGAAGACGAGGTCCACGGGGGCGCCTTCCTCGATGCAGCGCAGCGTGGTGGTGACGTGGGCGAGGATGCAAGTTTGGGTGGGGATGGCGTAGCGGGCGCGCACCTCATCGAGCATGTGCAGCAGGGTGGTGGTGGCGGCGACGCTGTCGGTGGCGGGGTTCACGCCGATGACGGCATCACCGGCGCCCAGCAGCAGCCCATCCAGGGTGGAGGCGGCCACGCCGCGCGGGTCGTCGATGGGGTGGTTGGGCTGGAGGCGCACGGAGAGGCGGCCAGGCAGGCCGATGGTGTTGCGGAAGGCGGAAGTGACGCGGCACTTGGCGGCGATGGCGACGAGGTCCTGCAGGCGGCAGATTTTGGAGACGGCTGCGAGCATCTCGGGGGTCAGGCCGGGGCGCAGGGCGGTGAGGGTTTCTGTGGTGGCCTCGGCCAGCAGCCAGTCCCGGAAGCCGCCGACGGTGAGGTGGGCGATGGGGGCGAAGGCGGTGGCGTCGTGGCTGTCGATGATGAGGCGGGTGACCTCGTCGGCCTCGTAGGGGATCACGGCCTCGTTGAGGAAGGTGCGCAGCGGCAGGTCGGCCAGGGCGAGCTGGGCGGCGACGCGCTCGCTGGCAGATTCCGCGGCGAGGCCGGCCAACATGTCGCCGGAACGCAGCGGTGTGGCGCGGGCGAGCAGGGTGCGTAGGTTGGGGAAGCTGTAGCGCGTTCCGTTGACTGTGGCTGCATGGGGGGCGGCGTGGGGCATGCGGGCTCCTGTGCTGTGGCGCAGCATAGGGGCGGCCCGGCACGCAGGCCAGCAATGCGCTTGCCGGTGCAACCGCCAGCGGGGCATGGCGAGAAAGGGCTGGACTCGGGGGCGGGTGGAGCGTAGATGCGCCCCTCCACCGGAACGCGGGAGATGTCCGGGTGCGCTTGCGCGCCCTGGGTGTCGGTTGAACCGCGGTCCCCAAACCTCTTCCCGCCTATGGCCATGTGGCTGTGGGTCTGGAAGACAGGAGCCAAGGGATCATGGCGAAGAAAATCGTCGGCTACATCAAGTTGCAGATTCCGGCCGGCAAGGCCAATCCTTCCCCGCCAGTCGGCCCGGCGTTGGGCCAGCGCGGCCTGAACATCATGTCGTTCGTGAAGGAATTCAACGCCGTCACGGCGCAGATGGAGCCCGGGATGCCGGTGCCGGTGGTGATCACCGCGTTCGGCGACCGCACCTTCAGCTTCATCACCAAGACGCCGCCGAACACCTACTTCCTGAAGAAGGCCGCCGGCATCCAGAAGGGGACCACCACCCCGGGCAAGGGTGCGCCGAGCGGCCGCGTGACCATGGAGCAGCTGCGCGGGATCGCGGCGCAGAAGATGGTCGACATGAATGCCAACGACGTTGATGGCGCAGTGCGCATGCTTGTCGGCAGTGCCCGCTCGATGGGCCTCACCGTGGTGGAGGGCTGAGATCATGGCACACAAGAAGCGTCTGGCCGCTGCCTACCAGGCCGTTGACACCGCGAAGCTGTATTCCCTGGCCGAGGCGATCGCCACGGTGCAGGCCAATGCCAAGGCGAAGTTCGACGAGACCATCGAGATCAGCATGAACCTGGGCATCGACCCGCGGCATGCCGACCAGATGGTGCGTGGGCTCGTCGGCCTGCCGAACGGCACCGGCAAGACCCTGCGCGTGGGCGTGTTCGCCCGCGGCGCGAAGGCCGAGGAGGCGCTGGCCGCCGGGGCCGACGTGGTTGGTTCGGACGACCTGGCCGAGAAGATCCAGGCCGGCGACATTCAGTTCGACCGCTGCATCGCCACGCCGGACATGATGGGCCTCGTCGGCCGCCTGGGTAAGATCCTGGGCCCGCGCGGCCTGATGCCGAACCCCCGCCTGGGCACCGTGACCATGGACGTGAAGGGCGCGATCACCGCCGCCAAGGCCGGCCAGGTTGAGTTCCGCGCCGAGAAGGCCGGGATCGTGCATGCCGGCATCGGCAAGGCGTCCTTCCCGGCCGACAAGCTGCTGGAGAACGCCAAGGCGTTCGCCGATGCGATCGTGAAGGCCAAGCCGACCGGCGCCAAGGGCACCTATGTGCAGAAGGTTGCGGTCAGCTCCACCATGGGCCCGGGCGTTCGCGTGGACGTGGGCACGCTCGCCTAACGGCTTCAACAAGATACACCCCGGCCTTCGGGCCGGGCGTGGGCAGGGGGCGGGAGCCCCCGATCCTGTCCGAGACCGCACGTTGCCCCCACGCCCTTGGCCGGCGGGGCATTAAGGCACCTTCGGGTGCGCGCGCGGGAGACGGGGATGCCAAGGATTGAAGGGGTTCATGCCCCGGTGTCTTTGGCGGTTCCGACTCGACTGGCGGCACCCTGTGCCGTCGGGGACAGGCGAACCGGGCTGGTCCGGGCGCCTGGATGTCACCTTCGGGTGACGGGCGTGCGTGCTGGCCTTAGGGCAACCCGGCTGGGAGCGGTCCATACGCTTCTGGCCACCGACGGAGACGGGATTTGGACCGTACGGAGAAGCACGCGTTCGTCGCCGAGATGGCGGCGGTGTTCGCCGAGACGTCCATGGTTGTGGTCACCCTGAACAAGGGCATGACCGTGGCCGATGTGACGAAGTTGCGGCGGCAGATGCGCGCGGCTGGCGCAACCTACAAGGTTGCGAAGAACCGGCTGGCCACCCTCGCCCTGGATGGGACCCGCTTCGATGGCATCGCCCCCCTGCTGAAGGGCCCGACCGCGCTTGCGTGGTGCCGGGACCCCGTGGCGGTGGCTAAGGCTGCTATCGAGTTCGCCAAGACCAACGACAAGTTCGTGGTGCTCGGTGGTGCCCTTGGCACCCAGATGCTTGATGCATCGGGTGTGAAGGCGCTGTCCGAGCTGCCGTCGCTCGATGCACTTCGCTCTTCGATCCTGGGGCTGCTCAATGCTCCGGCGACCAAGATCGCGGCTGTGCTGCAGGCGCCGGGCGGGCAGGTCGCGCGGGTTTTGGCGGCGTATGCCACCAAGGACGAAGCGGCAACGGACGAGGCGGCCTAAGGGCTGCGCATCGCTGACTGAGTGGCAGGCGCGCCCCCCGATGGGGCAGGCGGGCTTGCTTGGAACCGACCAGAGACTAAGTTAAAGGAATATTCTAATGGCCGATCTCGCAAACCTGGTGGAGCAGCTGTCCAGCCTGACCGTGCTGGAAGCCGCCGAGCTGTCGAAGATGCTGGAAGAGAAGTGGGGCGTTTCCGCCGCCGCGCCGGTGGCTGCCGCCGCGCCGGTTGCCGCCGCCGCCGCTGCCGCCCCGGTTGAGGAACAGACGGAATTCACCGTGATCCTCGCCGAAGCCGGCGACAAGAAGATCAACGTCATTAAGGAGATCCGCACGATCACCGGCCTGGGCCTGAAGGAAGCCAAGGACCTGGTCGAGGGCGCTCCCAAGACGGTGAAGGAAGGCGTGAACAAGGAAGAAGCCGGCAAGATCAAGAAGGTGCTGGAAGATAACGGCGCTAAGGTTGAGATTAAGTGATAAGCTGCGCGGCGTGACAGCCGCGCAACTGCGCTGATCGGGCGGAGGCTACCCCCGCAGGGGGGCGGTCTCCGCTCGTGTCGGCGTTTCTGACGACCTGCTGACGGTTGGGCCCATGCTACGGGCCAGGACCGGGACTACCGAATGACCCATTGTTCAGGACACGGGCATGAACGCGATCACTGGTTCGTTTACCGGCAAGAAGCGCATCCGCAAGAGCTTCGGGCGTATCCCCGAGCTGGCGCAGATGCCCAACCTGATCGATGTGCAGCGCGCCAGCTATGAGGCGTTTCTGCAGATGGCGACCCCGCCTGACAGCCGGACCAATACCGGGCTGCAGGAGGTCTTCAAATCCGTCTTCCCGATCGACGATTTCGCGGGGCGCGGCCGGCTGGAGTTCGTTCACTACGAGCTGGAAGAGCCGAAATACGACGTTGAGGAATGCATCCAGCGCGGCATGACCTATGCCGCCCCGCTGAAGGTGATCCTGCGCCTGATCGTGTGGGACCTCGACGAGGACACCGGCGCCCGCTCGATCCGCGACATCAAGGAACAGCCGGTTTACATGGGCGACATGCCGCTCATGACCGATAACGGCACGTTCATCATCAATGGCACCGAGCGCGTCATTGTCAGCCAGATGCACCGTTCGCCGGGCGTGTTCTTCGACCACGATAAGGGCAAGACGCACAGCAGCGGCAAGTACCTGTTCGCCGCGCGCGTGATCCCCTATCGCGGCTCTTGGCTCGATTTCGAGTTCGATTCCAAGGACCTCGTGTATGTGCGCATCGACCGCAAGCGGAAGCTGCCGGTCACCACGCTGCTGTATGCGCTTGAGTCTGCCCATACCGAGACGCTGCGCGCAGCCCGCGCGGCGCAGGGCGCGGAGCTGGAGCCGGGCGAAATCCGCGGCATGGATGCCGAGGAGATCCTGAACTTCTTCTACGGCCAGGTGGTGTTCACCCGCATGGCCAAGGGCTGGGCGCGGCCGTTCGACCCCGAGGCGTTCCGCGGCATCAAGCTGCTGGAGCCGCTGGTGGACGCCGAGACCGGCGAAGTGGTGGCCGAGGCCGAGGCGAAGCTGACCGTGCGCCAGGCGCGCAAGATTGCCGAGACCACGCGCGTGGTGCTGGTGGGTCGTGCGGACCTGCTGGGCCGCTACGTGGCCGAGGACCTGGTGAACACCGAGACCGGCGAGATCTTTGCCGAGGCGGGCGAGGAGCTGGCCGAGGCCAAGCTGGCGTCGCTGGAGGATCGCGGCATCGACACGCTGCCGACACTGGCGGTGGACCAGTCCAACGGCCCGTGGCTGCGCAACACGCTGACGGTGGACAAGAACGGCAACCGCGACGATGCGCTGATCGACATCTATCGCGTGATGCGCCCGGGCGAGCCGCCGACGCCGGACACGGCCGAGGCGCTGTTCCGCGGCCTGTTCTTCGACGGCGACCGCTACGACCTCTCGGCCGTTGGCCGCGTGAAGATGAACATGCGCCTGGGCTTCGACGATGTGCCCGACACCATCCGCGTGCTGCGCAAGCAGGACGTGCTGCGCACGGTGAAGATCCTGTGCGAGCTGAAGGACGGCCGCGGCCAGATTGACGACATCGACAACCTGGGCAATCGCCGCGTTCGCTCCGTGGGCGAGCTGATGGAGAACCAGTACCGCGTTGGCCTGCTGCGCATGGAGCGCGCGATCCGCGAGCGCATGGGCAGCGTGGACATCGACACGGTGATGCCGCACGACCTGATCAACGCCAAGCCCGCGGCGGCCGCGGTGCGGGAGTTCTTCGGCTCCTCGCAGCTGTCGCAGTTCATGGACCAGACCAACCCGCTGTCGGAAGTGACGCACAAGCGCCGCCTCTCTGCGCTTGGACCGGGCGGCCTGACCCGCGAGCGCGCCGGCTTCGAGGTGCGCGACGTGCACCCGACGCATTACGGCCGCATCTGCCCGATCGAAACGCCGGAAGGCCCGAACATCGGCCTGATCAACAGCCTGGCCACCTACGCCAAGGTGAACAAGTACGGCTTCATCGAGACGCCGTACATGCTGGTCAAGGACGGGATCGTGCAGCGCGACCCGAAGTACCTGTCGGCGATGGAGGAGGAGAAGCTCGTCGTCGCCCAGGCCGACGCGGAGATGAGCAGCGACGGCACGCTGACCTCCGAGCTGGTCTCCGTGCGCAAGCAGGGCGACTTCCGGCTGGTGAAGCCGGAGGACGTGACGGCGATCGACGTTTCGCCGAAGCAGCTGGTGTCCGTCGCCGCGGCGCTGATCCCGTTCCTGGAGAACGACGACGCCAACCGCGCGCTGATGGGCTCCAACATGCAGCGCCAGGCCGTGCCGCTGATCCGCGCCGACGCGCCCCTGGTGGGCACCGGCATGGAAGCCGCCGTGGCGCGTGACTCCGGTGCCACCATCGTGGCCAAGCGCGAGGGCGTGATCGACCAGATCGACGGTGCGCGCATCGTGGTGCGGGCCACGGCCGAGGACGGCACGACCAAGGGCGTGGACATCTACCGCCTGCGCAAGTTCATGCGCAGCAACCAGAGCACCTGCATCAACCAGCGCCCGCTGGTGCGCGTGGGTGACCGGGTGGCCGAGGGCGACATCATCGCCGACGGCCCCTCCACCGAGCTGGGCGAGCTGGCGCTGGGCCGGAACGTGCTCGTCGCGTTCATGCCCTGGAATGGCTACAACTTCGAGGACTCCATCCTCATCAGCGAGCGCATCGCGCGCGACGACGTCTTCACCTCGATCCACATCGAGGAGTTCGAGGTCATGGCGCGCGACACGAAGCTGGGCCAGGAGGAAATCACGCGCGACATCCCCAACGTGGGCGAGGAAGCGCTGAAGAACCTCGATGAGGCCGGCATCGTCTATATCGGCGCCGAGGTGAACCCCGGGGACATCCTGGTTGGCAAGGTGACGCCGAAGGGCGAAAGCCCGATGACCCCCGAGGAGAAGCTGCTCCGCGCCATCTTCGGCGAAAAGGCGTCGGACGTGCGCGACACCTCGCTGAAGCTGCCGCCGGGCGTTTCCGGCACGATCGTGGATGTGCGCGTGTTCAGCCGCCGTGGCGTGGACAAGGACGAGCGCGCGATGGCGATCGAGCGCGCGGAGATCGAGCGCCTGGCCAAGGACCGCGACGACGAACGCGCGATCCAGGAGCGGTCGTTCCTGAACCGGCTGCGCGAGAAGCTGCTGGGCGGCAAGGCCAGCGGCGGCTTCAAGGGCATCAAGGCCGGCACGGTGATCACCGAGGAGGTGTTGGCCGAGCATGTGCGCGGCAGCTGGCGCCATATCGGCGTGCAGGACGACGCGGTGATGGCCGAGATCGAGGTGCTGAAGCGCGAGTTCGACGCCGCCGTGGCCAAGCTGCAGGCCCGCTTCGACAGCAAGGTGGAGAAGCTGCAGCGCGGCGACGAGCTGCCGCCCGGCGTGATGAAGATGGTCAAGGTCTTCGTGGCGGTGAAGCGCAAGCTGCAGCCGGGCGACAAGATGGCCGGCCGCCATGGCAACAAGGGCGTGTGCTCGCGCGTGGTGCCGGTGGAGGACATGCCGTTCCTGGAGGACGGTACCTCGGTCGACATCGTGCTGAACCCGCTGGGCGTGCCCTCGCGCATGAATGTGGGCCAGATCCTGGAGACGCATCTGGGTTGGGCCTGCGCCACGCTGGGCAAGCAGGTGGGTGAGCTGGTGGAGGAATACCGCCGCACCGGCCACGCGCGCGACGAACTGCTGGCGCGCCTGAAGGACATCTACGGCGACAAGGTCTATGCCGACCAGATCGCCAACATGTCCGATGGCCAGCTGATGGAGCTGTCCGACAACCTGAAGAAGGGCATCCCCATCGCCACCCCGGTGTTCGACGGGGCGCGGATGGCCGACATCGAAGGAATGCTGACCAAGGCGGGCCTGGGCACCTCCGGCCAGGTGATCCTGACCGACGGGCGCACCGGCGAGCCGTTCGAGCGCAAGGTGACAGTGGGCATCATCTACATGCTCAAGCTGCATCACCTGGTGGACGACAAGATCCACGCGCGTTCGATCGGGCCCTACTCGCTCGTCACCCAGCAGCCGCTGGGCGGCAAGGCGCAGTTCGGTGGGCAGCGCTTCGGCGAGATGGAGGTTTGGGCGCTGGAGGCCTACGGCGCCGCCTACACGCTGCAGGAAATGCTGACGGTGAAGTCCGACGACGTGTCGGGCCGCACCAAGGTCTACGAGGCGATCGTGCGCGAGCAGGACACGTTCGAGGCGGGCATCCCGGAAAGCTTCAACGTGCTGGTCAAGGAATTGAAGTCCCTCGGCCTGAACGTGGACCTGGACTCGGGGCCGACCTGACGGTCGGTTCCGCCGCCTGACGTGCCTGCCCACGCCAATATGAGGGTGCCCGCATGAACGAGCTGATGAAGATCCTGGGCCAGACGGGCCAGACGCAGACCTTCGACCAGATCAAGATCCAGATGGCCTCCCCGGAGCAGATCCGCTCCTGGTCCTATGGTGAGATCAAGAAGCCGGAGACCATCAACTACCGCACCTTCAAGCCGGAGCGGGATGGGCTGTTCTGCGCGCGGATCTTTGGGCCGATCAAGGACTACGAGTGCCTGTGCGGCAAGTACAAGCGCATGAAGTTCCGCGGCATCATCTGCGAGAAGTGCGGCGTGGAAGTGACGCTGGCCAAGGTGCGGCGCGAGCGCATGGGCCATATCGAGCTGGCCTCGCCCGTGGCGCATATCTGGTTCCTGAAGTCCCTGCCGAGCCGCATCGGGCTGATGGTCGACCTCACGCTCAAGGAGCTGGAGAAGATCCTGTACTTCGAGAGCTACGTGGTGCTGGAACCGGGCACCACCGACCTCAAGATGCATCAGCTGCTGAACGAAGATCAGCTGATGGCCAAGCAGGACGAGTTCGGCGATGACGCTTTCACCGCCGGCATCGGCGCGGAGGCGATCAAGAGCATCCTGCAGCGCATCGAGGCCGATGCCGAGAAGGTGGAGCTGCGTGCGGAGCTGAAGGAGACCACCAGCGAGGCCAAGCGCAAGAAGCTGGTGAAGCGCCTGAAGCTGATCGAGGCCTTCTCCGAATCCGGCGCCAAGCCCGAGTGGATGATCCTGGACGTGATCCCGGTGATCCCGCCCGAACTGCGCCCGCTGGTGCCGCTGGATGGTGGCCGCTTCGCTACCTCTGACCTGAACGACCTCTATCGCCGCGTGATCAACCGCAACAACCGCCTGAAGCGCCTGATCGAGCTGCGCGCGCCGGATATCATCGTGCGCAACGAGAAGCGCATGCTGCAGGAAGCGGTGGATGCGTTGTTCGACAACGGCCGCCGCGGCCGCGCCATCACGGGGGCCAACAAGCGCCCGCTGAAGTCGCTGTCCGACATGCTGAAGGGCAAGCAGGGCCGCTTCCGCCAGAACCTGCTCGGCAAGCGCGTGGATTATTCCGGCCGGTCGGTGATCGTGGTGGGCCCGGAGCTGAAGCTGCACCAGTGCGGCCTGCCGAAGAAGATGGCGCTGGAGCTGTTCAAGCCGTTCATCTACTCCAAGCTGGAGAAGTACGGCCACGCCACCACCATCAAGGCCGCCAAGCGGATGGTGGAGAAGGAACGCCCCGAGGTGTGGGACATCCTCGAAGAGGTGATCCGCGAGCACCCGGTGATGCTGAACCGCGCGCCGACGCTTCACCGCCTTGGCATCCAGGCCTTCGAGCCCGTGCTGATCGAGGGCAAGGCGATCCAGCTGCACCCGCTGGTCTGCACCGCCTTCAACGCCGACTTCGACGGCGACCAGATGGCCGTGCACGTGCCGCTGAGCCTTGAGGCGCAGCTGGAAGCGCGCGTGCTGATGATGTCCACCAACAACATCCTCAGCCCCGCCAACGGCAAGCCGATCATTGTGCCGAGCCAGGACATCGTGCTGGGCATCTACTACCTGAGCCTGGAGACGCCGGAGTTCCGCGCCACCGAGGACAAGGACGTGCGCGCCTTCGCCACCATGGGCGAGATCGAGCATGCCCTGCACGCCCGCGTGCTGGGCCTGCACGACAAGATCCGCGCGCGCTTCGAGACGGTGAACGCCGCCGGCGAGCCCATCCGCGAGACGGTGTACACCACGCCGGGCCGCATGATGATCGCCCAGGTGCTGCCCAAGCACCCGAACGTGCCGTTCAGCGTGATCAACCGCCAGCTGACCAAGAAGAACGTGTCGGACGTGATCGACACGGTCTATCGCCACTGCGGCCAGAAGGAATGCGTGATCTTCGCAGATCGGCTGATGGGCCTCGGCTTCGGCCAGGCCGCCAAGGCCGGTCTCTCCTTCGGCAAGGACGACCTGATCATCCCCGACACCAAGAAGGCGATGATCGAGAAGACCCAGGGGGAAGTGAAGGAGTTCGAGCAGCAGTACCAGGACGGCCTGATCACCGCCGGCGAGCGCTACAACAAGGTGGTGGACGCCTGGTCGCGCTGCACCGACGAAGTGGCCAAGGCCATGATGGCGGAGATCAAGAAGCAGGAGATCGGCCGCGTGACGAACGCGGTGTGGATGATGTCCGACTCCGGCGCGCGTGGGTCGCCGGCGCAGATGCGCCAGCTGGCCGGCATGCGTGGCCTGATGGCCAAGCCCTCCGGCGAGATCATCGAGCAGCCGATCATCGCGAACTTCAAGGAAGGCCTGTCGGTGCTGGAGTATTTCAACTCCACCCACGGCGCCCGCAAGGGCCTGGCCGACACCGCGCTGAAGACGGCGAACTCCGGCTACCTCACCCGCCGCCTGGTGGACGTGGCGCAGGATTGCATCATCGTGGAGCTGGATTGCGGCACCGAGCGCGGCCTGACGGTGAAGCCGGTGATGGATGGCGGTGAGGAGGTCTCCAGCCTCTCCGAGCGTATCCTGGGCCGCACCACGGCCGAGGACGTGCTGGATCCCGCCACCAACGAGATCCTGCTGCCGAACAATATGCTGATCGAGGAAGAGGACGCCGAGCGCATCCAGAAGGCCGCCGTGGAGCAGGTGAAGATCCGCTCCGTGCTGACCTGCGAGGCCAAGGTCGGTGTGTGTGCCCATTGCTACGGGCGTGACCTCGCGCGCGGCACGCCGGTGAACATCGGCGAGGCGGTGGGCGTGATCGCCGCCCAGTCGATCGGCGAGCCGGGCACGCAGCTCACCATGCGCACCTTCCACATCGGCGGCGCCGCCCAGCGTGGCGCCGAGGTGAGCAGCGTGGAAGCCAGCCATGACGGCGTGGTGGCCATCCGCAACCGCAACGTGGTCATCAACTCGTCCAACGTGCCGGTGGTGATGAGCCGCAACTGCGAGATGGTGCTGGCCGACGACAAGGGCCGCGAGCGTGCGCGCTTCCGCGTTCCCTATGGCTCGCGCCTGCTGGTGGACGAGGGCGCCACGGTCACCCGCCAGCAGAAGCTGGCCGAGTGGGACCCGTACACCCTGCCGATCATCACCGAGCGCAACGGCAAGCTGGAATACCTCGACCTGCTCGAAGGCGTGACGCTGGTGGAGCGGATGGACGAGGTGACCGGCCTCACCTCCAAGGTGGTCGTCGACTACAAGCAGAATGCCCGCGGCGTGGACCTGCGCCCGCGGCTTCAGCTGAAGGATGACCGCGGCGAGGTGATCAAGCTGCCGAACGGCGCCGATGCCCGCTACTTCCTCAGCCCCGACTCGATCCTGTCGGTGGAGAACGGAGCACAGGTGGCCGCCGGCGACGTGCTGGCGCGTATTCCGCGCGAGGGCAGCAAGACCCGCGACATCACCGGCGGTCTGCCGCGCGTGGCGGAGCTGTTCGAGGCACGGCGGCCGAAGGACCACGCGATCATCGCCGAGATCGACGGGCGCGTGGAGTTCGGCAAGGACTACAAGGCCAAGCGCCGCGTGATCGTGAAGAACGACGAGACCGCCGAGGAGAGCGAATACCTGATCCCGAAGGGCAAGCACGTCTCGGTGCAGGAAGGCGACTTCGTCCGCCGGGGCGACCCGCTGGTGGATGGCCCGCGCGTGCCGCACGACATCCTCAAGGTGCTCGGCGTGGAAGCGCTGTCCGACTACCTGGTGAACGAGATCCAGGACGTCTACCGACTGCAGGGCGTGAAGATCAACGACAAGCACATCGAGGTGATCGTTCGCCAGATGCTGCAGAAGGTTGAGATCCTGGAGCCGGGCGACACCACCTACCTCACCGGCGAGCAGGTGGACCGGATGGAGTTCGACCAGGAGAACAACAAGCGGATCCAGGAGGGCGAGCGCCCCGCCGTGGCCATGCCGGTGCTCCAGGGCATCACCAAGGCCTCCCTGCAGACGCACAGCTTCATCAGCGCCGCCTCCTTCCAGGAGACGACACGCGTGCTCACAGAGGCGGCCACGGCCGGCAAGGTGGATACGCTGATGGGCCTGAAGGAGAACGTGATCGTGGGCCGCCTCATCCCCGCCGGCACCGGTGCTGTGATGAACCGGCTGCGCGCGATCGCCGCCGGGCGCGACAAGCAGAAGGGCCTGCGCCAGGATACGCCGCAGATCACCTCCGGCCAGGCCGCCGAATAGCGCGACTCCGTGCATTCACGGGCTGGAAAGGGTGGGGAGGGCAACCTCCTCACCCTTTCTTTATGCGGCGCAGGCAGGCAGGCGGGGAACCGGTGCGCCCTTGCACGCCCGCCCCGCAGCGGACGCATGGCGCTACGCCTGAATCACAGCGGTTCCCGTCGTCTCGTGCTTGACTCGTCCTGCCTCAGCCCGTAGGTATCGCGCCCTCAGCCGGCCCCTCCCAAGGATCGGTCGGCTCGCGTTTGCAGGCACCGGTTGTGTGCGGCGCCGTCTCCCAGACCACCGGGTGACTCAGGCCGCACACAGGTCGACCCCCGCAGGGTGGCTTAGCCACCCGCCGCGGGGTTTGCGTGTGGCGTGATGTGCGTTTGGCTTGACGATGGCACGGGTTTTCCGGGTCATCGCTGACAGGATCGGAAAGAGGGTCTATGCCGACCATCAACCAGTTGATCGCTTCGGGCCGGGTTCCCGCCCGGGCACGCAACAAGGTTCCCGCGCTGCAGGGTTGCCCGCAGAAGCGCGGCGTTTGCACCCGCGTGTACACCACCACCCCGAAGAAGCCGAACTCGGCGCTTCGTAAGGTCGCCAAGGTTCGGCTGACCAACGGCTTCGAGGTGGTGAGCTACATCCCCGGCGAAGGCCACAACCTGCAGGAACACAGCGTTGTGCTGATCCGTGGTGGGCGCGTGAAGGATCTTCCCGGCGTGCGCTACCACATCCTGCGCGGCGTTCTGGATACCCAGGGCATCGCCAAGCGTCGCCAGCGCCGTTCGCTCTACGGCGCGAAGCGTCCGAAGTAAGGAGAGGAACGATGAGCCGTCGTCGCCGCGCAGTGAAGCGCGAAATCCTTCCCGATCCCAAGTTTGGTGACGTTGTCATCACGCGCTTCATGAATGCGCTGATGTACGACGGCAAGAAGTCCTCTGCCGAGACCATCGTGTATGGTGCGCTGGATGTTATGAAGCGCCGCGGTGGCAATGCCGCCGACCCGGTGCGGATGTTCCATGAGGCGCTGGACAATGTGAAGCCCGCCGTTGAGGTGCGTTCGCGCCGCGTTGGTGGTGCCACCTATCAGGTTCCCGTCGAGGTGCGCACCGAGCGCCGGCAGGCCCTGGCCATCCGCTGGATCATCGATGCGGCCCGCAAGCGCGGCGAGCACACGATGGAAGAGCGGCTTTCGAATGAGCTGCTCGATGCGGTGAACAACCGCGGCTCGGCGGTGAAGAAGCGCGAAGACACGCACCGTATGGCAGAGGCAAACAAGGCCTTCAGCCACTACCGGTGGTAATGGCCGCCCGCCGCCAGCCGGCGGGCAGCACGAGGCACGGCTAGACAGATCCCCCCACCCCGGAACAGACGTCGGGCACGGAGAATACCACGATGGGTAAGGCTAAATTCGAGCGGAACAAGCCGCACTGCAACATTGGCACCATCGGTCACGTTGACCATGGCAAGACCTCGCTGACTGCCGCGATCACCAAGATCCTGGCAAAGGCCGGCGGCGCCACGTTCACGGCCTACGACCAGATCGATAAGGCCCCCGAGGAACGCGCCCGCGGCATCACCATCTCCACCGCCCACGTGGAGTATGAGACCGCCAACCGCCACTACGCCCATGTCGATTGCCCCGGCCACGCCGACTATGTGAAGAACATGATCACCGGCGCCGCGCAGATGGACGGCGCGATCCTGGTGGTTTCGGCCACCGACGGCCCGATGCCCCAGACCCGTGAGCACATCCTGCTCGCCCGCCAGGTCGGCGTGCCGGCCTTGGTGGTGTTCCTGAACAAGTGCGACATCGCCGACCCCGAGCTGCTTGAGCTGGTCGAGATGGAGCTGCGCGAGCTGCTGAGCAGCTACCAGTTCCCGGGCGACGACATCCCCATCATCCAGGGCTCGGCCGTCTGCGCGCTGAACGATACCCAGCCGGAACTCGGCGAGCTGGCGATCCTGAAGCTGATGGAGGCGGTCGACGCCTACATCCCGCAGCCGGAACGTGACATCGACAAGCCGTTCCTGATGCCGGTGGAAGACGTGTTCTCCATCTCTGGCCGTGGCACCGTGGTGACCGGTCGCGTGGAGCGCGGCATCGTGAAGGTGGGCGAAGAAGTCGAGATCGTGGGCCTGAAGGCCACCGTCAAGACGGTCGTGACCGGCGTTGAGATGTTCCGCAAGCTGCTCGACCAGGGCCAGGCCGGCGATAACATCGGCGCCCTGCTCCGTGGCACGAAGCGCGAAGACGTGGAGCGCGGCCAGGTGCTTGCCAAGCCGGGCAGCATCACCCCGCACACCAAGTTCAAGGCCGAGAGCTACATCCTCACGAAGGAAGAGGGCGGCCGTCACACCCCGTTCTTCACCAACTACCGCCCGCAGTTCTACTTCCGCACCACGGACGTGACCGGCATCGTGCAGCTGCCGGAAGGCGTTGAGATGGTGATGCCGGGCGACAACGTGTCGATGGACGTGGAGCTGATCGCTCCGATCGCCATGGATGAGGGCCTGCGCTTCGCCATCCGCGAAGGTGGCCGCACCGTCGGCGCCGGCGTGGTTGCGAAGATCGTCGCCTAAGCCAGCTGATCAGCACCGCTGGGGCCCTCCCGGTCCCGGCGGTGTCACGTTTCAGAAGTGCCTCCGACAATCGAGCCTTTTGCCTTTAGCGACTATGACTTCAGCGACTCACGATTGCCCGCTGATCGGAACCGAGTGATGGACAACCAGAACATCCGCATCCGCCTCAAGGCGTACGATCACCGCGTGCTGGATAACAGCACGAAGGAGATCGTGAACACGGCCAAGCGCACGGGTGCGCAGATCCGCGGCCCCATTCCCCTGCCCACGCACATCGAGCGCTTCACCGTGAACCGCTCGCCGCACGTGGACAAGAAGAGCCGCGAGCAGTTCGAGATCCGCACACATCGCCGCCTGCTGGATATCGTCGACCCCACCCCGCAGACCGTGGACGCGCTGATGAAGCTCGACCTGGCCGCTGGTGTCGACGTGGAAATCAAGCTCTAGCCTACCCTCCCGCCCGGGACTGTCTCGGGCGTCGTTTTGGCCTATGAACCCGCCCGTCGGGTTCCTCTGGGGAACGGAAGAAAATGCGAACAGGACTGCTTGCGAAGAAGCTGGGCATGACCCGGATCTTCAAGGAAGACGGCACGCACGTGCCGGTCACCGTGCTGCACGTGGACAACGTGCAGGTCGTGGCCGCCCGTACCGAAGAGAAGGATGGCTACACGGCTGTCCAGATTGGGTATGGCAAGGCCAAGGTGAAGAACGTGTCCCAGCCGAACAAGGGCCACTTCGCCAAGGCGAAGGTGGAGCCCAAGGCGAAGCTGGTCGAGTTCCGCGTTGATGCCGACGCCATGCTGGAACCCGGTGCGACCCTTTCCGCCGCGCATTTCGTCGCTGGCCAGATCGTGGACATCTCCGGCACCACCAAGGGCAAGGGGTTCGCTGGCGCGATGAAGCGCTGGAACTTCTCCGGCCTTGAGGCCAGCCACGGCGTTTCGATCAGCCACCGCTCGCACGGTTCCACGGGTAACCGCCAGGATCCCGGCAAGACCTTCAAGAACAAGAAGATGGCCGGCCATCTCGGCCAGGAGCGGATCACCACTCAGAACCTGGTGGTGGCCGCCGTGGACGCCGCCAAGGGCCTTCTGATGATCAAGGGCGCCGTCCCGGGCGCCAAGGGCGGCTACGTGCTTGTGCGCGATGCCGTGAAGCGCGCCCGTCCGGCGGAGGCGCCGTTCCCGGCCGGCCTCGTCGAGACGGCGAGCTAAGGGGGCAGGACCATGCAGATCGACATCAAGACCCTCGACAACACCACCGCCGGCTCCACCGAGCTGCCGGATGACCTGTTCGGCGCCGCGCCGCGCCCCGACATCATGGCCCGTGTGGTTCACTGGCAGCAGGCCAAGCGCCGTGCCGGCACCCACAAGGTGAAGGGCATGGGCGAGGTGAGCGGCACCACAAAGAAGCCGTACCGACAGAAGGGCACCGGCAACGCCCGTCAGGGCAGCCTGCGCGCTCCGCAGTTCCGCACTGGTGGCGCCGTTCACGGCCCCGTGGTTCGCAGCCATGCCTACGACCTGCCGAAGAAGGTGCGTCGCCTCGGCCTGATCTCTGCCCTGTCGCAGAAGCAGCGTGACGGCAAGCTGGTGGTGCTGGATGCGGCTTCGGGCGGCTCCGGCAAGACCAAGGAACTGAAGGCGAAGCTGATCGCGCTGGGCTGGAAGTCCGTGCTGGTGGTGGACCACACCGTGGACTCCTCCTTCCTGCTCGCCAGCCGCAACATCATCGGCGTGGACGTGCTGCCGACGGTGGGCGCCAACGTGTATGACATCCTCGCCCATGACGTGCTGGCGATCACCACCGCCGGCGTCGAGGGGCTCAAGGCCCGCCTCGGTGCGGCTGAGGGAGGCCAGTAAATGAGCGACGCAAAGCCCGCCAAGCGCCAGAAGCAGCTGTCGCGCGAGGCGATGTACACCATCATCCGCAACCCGATCGTCACTGAGAAGGCGACGATCGTGAGTGAGCGGGGCCAGTTCGTCTTCCGGGTGGCGATCGACGCCAAGAAGCCCGAGATCAAGGCGGCGGTCGAAGGCCTGTTCGGGGTCAAGGTGCTGGCGGTGAATACGCTCATCACCAAGGGCAAGACCAAGCGCTTCCGGGGTCGCCCCGGTGTGCGTTCCGACGTGAAGAAGGCCTATGTCACCCTGGCGGAGGGGCAGTCGATCGACCTCTCCACCGGCCTGGCGTAAGCGGGGACGACGCAGATGGCACTGAAGAACTTTAATCCCGTCACGCCCAGCCTTCGCGGCACCGTGCTGATCAGCCGGGCCGAGCTGTGGAAGGGCAAGCCGATCAAGGGCCTCACCGAGGGCCTTTCGCAGACCGGCGGTCGCAACAACCACGGCCGCATCACCAGCCGGTTCCGCGGCGGCGGTCACAAGCAGACCTACCGCATGGTGGATTTCAAGCGCCGTAAGCGCGACGTGATCGCGATCGTGCAGCGTCTGGAATACGATCCGAACCGCACCGCCTTCATCGCGCTGATCAAGTATCGCGATGGTGAGCTGTCCTACATCCTGGCCCCGCAGCGCCTGAAGGCCGGCGACCAGGTGGTGGCTTCGGCGCGCGCGGACATCAAGCCGGGCAATGCGATGCCGCTTTCGGCCATTCCGGTGGGCACGATCGTGCACAACATCGAGATGAAGCCGGGCGCCGGTGGCAAGATTGCCCGCGCGGCGGGGCAGTATGCCCAGCTCGTCGGCAAGGATGCGGGCTATGCCCAGATCAAGCTGATGTCGGGCGAGCTGCGCATGGTTCGCGGCGAGTGCATGGCCGCAATTGGTGCCGTGTCCAACCCGGACAACTCCAACCAGAGCCTTGGCAAGGCCGGCCGTTCGCGCTGGCTTGGCCGCAAGCCGCACAACCGAGGCGTGGTGATGAACCCGGTTGACCATCCGCACGGCGGCGGTGAAGGCCGCACCTCGGGCGGTCGTCATCCGGTCACCCCGTGGGGCAAGCCGACGAAGGGCTACAAGACCAGGGTCAACAAGCGCACGGACAGGCTGATCATCCGCAGCCGCAACAAGGGCAAGGGCTGAGGCCATGACACGTTCCACTTGGAAGGGCCCGTTCGTGGACGGGTACCTGCTCAACAAGGCAGATGCCTCGCGAGCTTCTGGGCGCAGCGAAGTGATCAAGATCTGGTCGCGCCGCTCCACCATCCTGCCGCAGTTCGTCGGGCTTACGTTCGGCGTTTACAACGGCCACAAGTTCCTGCCGGTGCAGGTGACGGAGAACATGGTCGGGCACAAGTTCGGCGAGTTCTCGCCCACCCGCACCTTCACCGGCCATGCGTCGGACAAGAAGGCGAAGCGAGGCTGACATGAGCAAGCCGAAAACCCCGCGCGCCCTGGCCGAGACCGAGGCGCAGGCCATCCTCTCCAACATCCGGATCAGCCCCCGCAAGCTGAA
>CANHKG010000048.1 GCA_947460455.1 Rhodospirillales bacterium
ATGCGCAGATCGTGCGCCAGCTCGAAGAAGCGGTCCTGCTTGCGGTGCCCGTTGCGGCCCTGCGTGCCGGCCAGCACGGTGTAGTCGTAGCTGGCCACGGCGGCGCGGCCCTGCTCCTCCGGGAAATCAGTGCCGTTGATGGTGCCCAGGCCAAGGATGATGCCATCGGCCGGTGATTGCTCGATCAGTTGCTCCATCGGCGTGGTGCGGCGCCGCGCGGCGAGCGTCAGCGCGCCGTATTCAATGAAGCTGCCGGGATCGACGAGTTCGCCGATGTTCTCCCGCGCCGTGCGCTGCCCGGTGGCGCGGCGCTTTTCCACCGCCTTGGGCCGTGCCGCGTCCGTGGTGCGGCGGTGCCGGTCCAGCACCTCGGCGAGATCGGGCCGGATGTAGTCCAGGTCGATCTTCTTCTCTTCCTGCACCGCGCCGCCCAGTTCCGGCCGTTCCTCGATGAAGGCCAGCTTCGCGCCCTCGAACACCGTCTCGCCGGCTTCCACCACGAAGCCGCGCACGATGCCCGGAGTGGCGGCGGCGATGCTGTGCTGCATCTTCATGGCCTCCATCACCATCACCTCCTGCCCCGGCTGCACGGTGGCGCCCTCGGCCACGGTGAGTGAGACGATGGTGCCCTGCATCGGCGCGCGCAGGGCGGTGGTGCCGTCTGGCCCTTCCGCTTCCTCCGCCTGCGCCTCTTCCTCCTGCTCGGCCGCCTGCTTGCCGTAATCCACGATGGCCAGCGGATCACGGCTTTCCAGCCGCGCACCGGCGCGCTTCGGCGCCGCGGCCGAGCCACCCGCTGGGGCGAAGAACTTCGCAGGCCCGGTCTCGGCGGCGGTCAGGTCCGCGATGTGCTCGGCGACGAAATTGGTGTGGAGCTTGCCGCCCAGTAGCGCGGGATGGCGGAGCAGCGCCTGCAGGAAGGCGATGTTGGAAGCAGCCCCCGCCAGGCGAAACTCCGCCAGTGCGCGCACCGCCTTGCCGGCCAGCTGCGCGAAGCCGCCACGCCCGTGCACGATCACCTTGGCCAGCAGGCTGTCGAAGCGCGGGTTGGTGCGGTAGCCGGCATAGCCGTAGCCATCCACGCGCACGCCGGGCCCGCTTGGCGGATCATAGGCGCTGAGCACCCCACCTGCCGCCTTCACGCTGCCATCCGGCTGCATGGTCTCCAGGTTCACCCGCGCCTGCAGCGCCATGCCGCGCGGCGCCGGGATCTCCGCCTGGGTCAGCCCGAGTGCGGCCAGCGTGCCGCCACCGGCGATGCCGAGCTGGGCGGCCACCAGGTCGATGCCCGTCACTTCCTCGGTGACCGTGTGTTCCACCTGCAGCCGTGCGTTGGCCTCGATGAAGGCGATCGCGGCACCATCGCCTTCCACCGCGGCATCCACCAGGAACTCGAACGTGCCGGCGCCGCGGTATTTCGCCGCCGCGGCCAGCTTCACCGCCGCCGCCAGCAGCCGGTCGCGCACGGCGGGGCGCAGGAAGGGGGCCGGCGCGATCTCGATGATCTTCTGCCGTTCGCGCTGGATGGAGCATTCGCGTTCCCACAGATGCGAAACAGCGCCGGTGCCGTCGCCCAGAACCTGCACCTCCACGTGGCGCGGATGCACGAACAGCCGCTCCACATAGAGATCGCCATTGCCGAAGGCGCCCAGCGCCTCTGCCCGGCAGCGCTCGAACGCCGCCGGCAGCAGCGCGGCATCCGTCACCGGCCGCATGCCGCGCCCGCCGCCGCCGGCCAGGGCCTTCACCATGATGGCGCCGCCGGGGCCGAGATCGGCCAGGAATGCCTGCGCCTGCTCCAACGTGGTTGGCCCATCCGTGCCGGCCACGATGTCCACCCCGTTGGCCGCCGCGAAGCGCCGCGCCTGCGCCTTGTCGCCGAACAGGTCCAGCACCTCTGGCTGCGGGCCGACGAAGGCGATGCCTGCCTCCGCGCACAGCCGGGCAAAGGCGGCGTTCTCGCTTATGAAGCCGTAGCCGGGATGGATCGCATCGCACCCGGCCTCGCGCGCCACCGCCACGATCTGCGCGGCATCCAGATAGGCGGCGGGGCCGGAGCCCTGCAGCGCCCGCGCTTCGTCTGCCGCGCGCACATGCAGGCTCTGCGCGTCGTCGGCCGAATGCACCGCCACGGTGGCGATGCCCTGCTCCGCGGCGCTGCGCGCGATGCGGATGGCGATCTCGCCGCGATTGGCGATCAGCAGGCGCGTGATGGGCATGGGCGGCGTTCCTTCAGCAATACGCAGGCGGAAAGGTCGAAAGCAGGGATCAGGCGGAGCCCTCGCCGCCCTGGCGTTCCGGGATCGGGGCAGGGGGCGCGGGCTGGCGGCTGGCCTGGTCGCGATGGTACCGATCGAGCGCCACCTGCACCATCGGCCGGCGCGGCTGGCCGGGCACGGCGAGCGTGTAGCCAGGGTCCTTCTCGGTCGCCCAGGTCAGCATGTAGTGGCTGTGCGCGCCGGTGATGGCCGCCGTGAAGCCCATCGTGTCCTGCGCCGCATTCACCGCGCGCTTCACCATGCGCATCTGCTGTGGGTCGTTGGCGGCCACATCGGCGGCGTAGTCCAGCACCGCCTGCATCAGGCCGGCCCGCGGCACCACGCGGTTTGCCAGCCCTAGCTCCTTGGCCTGGGCGGCATCCACGAAACGGCCCTGGAACAGGATCTCCTTCGCCCGGCGCGGCGGCACATCCCACGGCACCGAGAAATACTGGAACAGGGAGGCGAGGAACATCGCGTCATCGGATGCGAACACCACATCCGCCGTGCTGGCGATCATCCAGCCGCCGAAGATGCAGTAGCCCTGCACGGCGGCGATCATCGGCGTGGGCACGTTGCGCCAGCGCAAATGCATGTCGACGTACAGCTGCCAGGTGCGGTCGTAGAAGCCGCGAATGCCCGGCTCCATCGGGTTGGCCGCGCGATAGGCCTGCTCGTCTGCCGTGCCGAGGTCATGCCCGGCGGAGAAATGGTCCCCGGCGCCGGCCAGCACGATCACCCGCACCGCCGGATCCGCGCCCGCGGCCAGGATGGCGTGGTCCAGCTCGTGCAGCAGCTCCGTGCTCTGCGCGTTGCGCTGCTGCGGCCGGTTGAGCGTGATCCGCGCGATCCCGTCGGCCACGTCGTAGAGCACGGTGCGGTATTGGGGCATCGCGAATTCCTAGCCGGGGGTTGCGGAGGTGGCGCCGGCCGCATCCAGCGCCGCGATGGCGGCCTCGTCCAGCCCGGCGAGATCGCGCAGGATCGCATGGGTGTGCTGGCCCAGGCAGGGCGAGGCGAAGCGGTTGCTGCCCGGCGTGCGGGAAAGCGCCATGGGCAACCCCTCCTGCACCGTGGCGCCGAGATCAGCGTGCTCCAGTTTGGTGAACCAGCCGCGCGCGGCGAGATACGGGCTGCGCGCGCCGTCCCCGCCATCCTGCACCGCCGCCGCCGCCACGCCGAGCGTTTGCAGCAGCGCGGCCGCCTCGTGCTTGTCGCGCGTGGCCGCCCAACCCGCCACCGCGGCGCAGATCTCGTCCTCGTGCGACCGCCGCTCTTCCAGCGTGGCGAAGCGCGCGAGGTCCGACCGCTTCATCGCGCCGCAGAGTGCCTGCCACGCCGCATCATTTGTGGCGGCGATGGCAATCCACTGGTCCTCGCCCTTGGCCGGGAAGGCATCGTGCGGCACCGCCCAGTCGACCCGGTTGCCATGGGGAACCGGGTTCTGGCCGGTCGCCAGCGCGGCCAGGATGTGCTCGCCGATATAGTGCATGGCCCCTTCCACCTGCGGCACCTCGATGTGCTGGCCCTTGCCGGTGTGCTGGCGATGCAGCAGCGCCGTCAGCACCGCGCCGGCGCCGTGCAGCGCGCCGATCGGGTCGGGATAGGTCGGGCCGGTCACGGTCGGCTTGCCGCCGGGATACCCAATTATCCCCGCCATTCCCGCCGCCATCTCCATGGAGGGGCCAATGGCGGTGGCGTGCGACAGCGGCCCCGTACTCCCGAAGGCCGGCATCTCCGCCACGATGATGTCCGGCCGCAACGCCTTCAGTGCCGCATGCCCGAACCCCATCCGGTCCAGCGTGCCGGCGGTGAAGTTGCACAGCACCACGTCGGTCTTGGCGAGAATGCGCAGCATTGCCGCCTTTGCTTCGGGTTGCTTCAGCTCCAGGCTCAGCGACAGCTTGTTGGCGTTCTGCGAGTTGAACAGCGCGCAGCGATCCCAGGGCCGGTCCCCCGCGCCATCCGCGGGGAAGCGAGTGGGGTTGAACACCTGGCCGACCATGCGCCAGCTATCGGTGCGGCTGGCGGATTCCACATGGATCACTTCGGCGCCGAGCCAGGCCAGGATGCGCCCGGCCATCGGCCCGGCCCAGGCGGTGGTGAATTCCACCACGCGCAGCCCGGAAAGCGGCCCTGTGCCGGCCGGCGGCGGCGCGAGTGCCGGCACCGTCCGCCGCGACCCCGCGAACCCCGTGGCATTCCCCACCGCAGGCGCCCCGCCCCGCACCAAGCGCGGCGTGGCGCCCATGCGGAACTGCGGGCCCAGGATCGTCTCGCCGCCCGCGCTTTCCCAGAAGCCACGCGCCTCCAGATGCGCGCAGGTGTCGCGCAGCTGCGTCAGGCTGTAGCAGCGCGCCGCTACCACGCGCGCGGATTGCAGCGTGGCCAGTACGTCATCCGCCGCCTCCGCGGCCACGCGCTCCTGCAGCAACGCCACGAAGGCATCCCAATGCTCCAGCCGCGCCTTGGCCGGCTTGAACCGCGGGTCCTCCGCCTCCAACCCCAGCGCTGCCATCATCGGCGCGTAGAGATGCACGTGCAGCCAAAAACCAACCCAGCCATCGCGGCACCGCAGCAGCCCCAGCGGCTGCCGTCGCGTGGCCCGCGGCTCCACCAATCCGTTGTAGAGGAACTGCGTCACGAACGGATTGGCCATGCACGCTGCCGCCGTTGCCACATCCACCGAAGCCGCCTGCCCCTTCCCCCAGCGCCCACGCGCGAACAGGCCAGCCAGCACGGCGATATACGCCGAGGCTCCCGCGCCATAGCTCGCCCGGTCCCCACAGCCGAACAACGGCTCCCGCCGCCCATCGCCGGAGGCATGCATCAGCCCCGCCACGGCCTGGAACACCATCTCGCACCCGGTCCAGTCCCGCCACGGCCCATCGGTGCCGAAGGGCGAGACGGTGCACACCACCGCCGCCGGCGCCGCCGCTTCCAGCGCCACCCGGTCTGCCTCCGGCCCGATCACGATCGCATCCGCCTCCGCCGCCAGCGCCATGAGCCGCGCCCGCCCCGCCGGAGAGCCATCCAGCACCATGGAGCCCTTGCCGGTATTCAGGTGCAGGAAGGCGAAGCTCGTCCCATCCGCCGCCACCGGCCGTGCCCGCCGCATCGCCCCGCCCCCCGGCGGCTCCACCAGCAGCACCTCGGCGCCGTAATCCGCCAGCATCCGCGTGCAGAACTGGCCGGCGATGCTGTCGCTGAGATCGAGCACGCGGATCCCCGCGAGTGCGCCGGCCATGGTTTCCTCCGCACCGCCTTGCCGGCGGCTGATTGTCGACAAATCATGGGCGCCGCCCTCGCACACGGTCAATACAGTGTGCCACGGCATTCGGTTATGCTGTGCCCATGGATCACGACCGCACCGCCCGCCCCAACGCCATCCCCTGGCCGCCGATCCTCTACGGCGGCGGCGCCCTGCTCGCCGTGCTGCTGCACCAGGCCGCCCCGATCCCCACGCGCTGGCTCGGCACCCCGCCATTGCAGCACGTCGGCGAAGCGATGATCCTGGCCGGCCTCTCGCTCGATCTCTGGGCCATGGCCACGATGTGGCGCGCGAAAGCCAACATCCTGCCGCACCGCGCCGCCACCGCGCTCGTTACCCACGGGCCCTTCGCCTTCAGCCGCAACCCGATCTATCTCGGCAACACCATCCTGCTGCTCGGCGCCGGCCTGGCCTTCGGCATGGCCTGGTTCCTGCCCATCGCGTTCCTGGCCGCGGCGCTGACTGCCCATTTCGCCATCGCCCGCGAGGAAGCCCACCTCAACGCCCGCTTCGGCCGCGATTGGCGCAACTACACCCTGCGCGTGAACCGCTGGATCGGCCGCCGCACCCCCTCGACACGCAAGTAAGCCGAAGCCAAGGTGCGGCCATGCCAACCGCCGCCGAAACCCTCGTCGCCTTCCTCGCCCAGCAGGGCGTCACCCGGGCCTTCTGCGTCCCTGGTGAATCCTATGTCGCCGTGCTCGATGCCTTGCACGCCCACCCCAGCATCGACCTCGTCACCTGCCGCCACGAATCCGGCGCCGGGTTCATGGCCATGGCCGATGCCCGCCTGACCGGCGTGCCGGGCGTCGCCCTGGTCAGCCGCGGCCCCGGCGCCTGCAACGCCAGCATCGCGGTGCACACCGCCATGCAGGATTCCGTCCCGCTCCTGCTCATCGTCGGCCAGGTGGAAGCGCGCGACCTGCGGGCCCGCGCCTTCCAGGAAATCGACTACACCAGGATGTTCGACGGCGTCGCCAAGTTCACCGCCGAGGCCACCAACGCCGATCAGGTGCCCGAGCTGATCTCCCGCGCCTGGGCCGCCATGCTCACCGGCATCCCCGGCCCCGCGGTGCTCGCCCTGCCGGAAGACATCCTCGCCGAAGCCTGCACCCGCACGCCCCTCGCGCCCGTCCTTTCCAGCGATGCCGCCCCCTCCCCGCACGCCGCGGACCAACTCGCCGAGCTTCTGCGCACCGCCGAGCGCCCCATCGTCATTGCCGGCGGCGACCTCGACCGCCCCGGCGGGCGCGAGGAGCTATTGGCCTTCGCCGAACGCTGGCAGCTCCCCGTTGCCGTCAGCTTCCGCCGCCAGGATCTCTTCCCCAACGCCCACAAGCTCTACGCCGGCGACATGGGCCTCTCCAACCCCAAGCCCCAGCGCGAGGCCTTCGCCCGCGCCGACCTGATCATCGCCCTCGGCACCCGCCTCGGCGACATCACCACCCAGGGCTACAGCTTCCCCGAACCCGGCCAGCGCCTGGTCCATGTCTGCCCGGATGCCTCCTGGCTCGGCTGGCGCTTCGAAACCCACCTGGCCCTGGCCGCCCACGCCCTGCCGACCATCGCAGCCCTCTCCGCCCGCAACGCCGCCGCCCCGCCCGGCCGCGCCGCCTGGAACGCCGAGCTCCGCGCCCTGCATAGCGCCGACGCCGCCTGGACCCCGCGCACGGCCGATGATGGCGTGGTGTTCCCCAACCTCGTCGCCGCCCTCGGCCCGCATCTGCCCGCGGACGCCATCGTCACGCTCGATGCCGGCACTTTCGGCGCGCCGTTCTACCGCAAGATCGCCTGGAAACTGGGCCAGCGCCTGCTCGCCCCCATCGCCGGCTCCATGGGCTACGGCATGCCCGCCGCCGTTGCCGCCGCGCTGCGCCACCCCGGCCGACCCGTGATCTGCGCCGTCGGCGATGGTGGCTTCCTGATGACCGGCAGTGAACTCGCCGTTGCCGCCGCCCGTGGCGCGCCGCTGAAGGTGCTGCTCAGCGAAAACGGCAGCTACGCCTCCATCCGCATCCACCAGGAACGCGCCCACCCCGGCCGCACCAGCGGCACCGACCTGGTGAACCCCGACCTCGCCCTGATGGGCAAAGCCTATGGCTACCCCGTGATGGTGGTGCGCGAGGAATCCGAGCTGCCGGCGCTGATCGAGGCGCTCACGGCACCTGGGCCGCTCTTCGCGGTGGTGCATTCGTCGTTGAGTGCGGTGCTGCCGAAGTAAGCGCGTTCTTTTTTGAAAAAAAGAACCAAAAAACTTTTCCGACTGGCACCCGGCAGGCGTGCCAGTCGGGAAGTCTTCTTTTTCTTCAGAAAAAGAAGACTTCCTTACCCTAGCTTCGCCTTCAACGCCGCATTGACCAAGGCCGGGTTTCCTTTCCCCGCCATCGCCTTCATCACATTTCCCACGAAGAACCCGAACAGCTTGTCCTTGCCGGAGCGGTATTCCGCCACCTTCTCCGGGTTGGCCGCGATCACCGCATCCACCGCGGCATCGATCGCCCCGGTATCCGTTACCTGCCGCAGCCCGCGCTCGTCCACGATGGCGGCCGGGCCCTTGCCGGTTTCCACCATCGCCTCGAACACCTCTTTGGCGATCTTGCCGTTGATGGTGCTGTCCGCCATCAGGTCCAGCAACTGCCCCAGCGCGGCGGCCGAGACCGGCGGGTCCTCGATCGTGCGCCCGGTGCGGTTCATCGCCGCGAAGAAATCGCCGGTCACCCAGTTCGCCGCGATCTTGGCATCCCGGCCGCGGGCGACACCCTCGAAGAACAACGCCGTGGCCTGCTCCGCCACCAGCACCCCGGCGTCGTAGCGCGACAACCCGTACTCGCTGATGAAACGCGCCTGCTTGGCATCCGGCAGTTCCGGCAACGCCGCGCGCAGCCCGTCCACCCAGCCCTGCTCCAGCACCACCGGCAACAGGTCCGGATCGGGGAAGTAGCGATAGTCGTGCGCATCCTCCTTGGACCGCATGGAGCGGGTTTCGCCCCGGTTCGGGTCGAACAGCCGCGTCTCCTGCTGCACCTCGCCGCCGCCTTCCCACACCGCGATCTGCCGCAGCGCCTCCACCTCCACCGCCTGCATCACGAAGCGCACGGAGTTGACGTTCTTCACCTCGCAGCGCGTGCGATACGCCTCGCCCGCCTTCCGCACGGATACGTTCACGTCGGCTCGCAGCGAGCCTTCCTCCATGTTCCCGTCGCAGGTGCCGAGGTAGCGCAGGATGGAGCGCAGCTTCTTGACGTACGCCCCCGCCTCCTCCGGCGAGCGGATATCCGGCTCGCTCACGATCTCCATCAACGCCACGCCGGAGCGGTTGAGGTCGATGAAGCTCTTGGTCGGGTGCTGGTCATGCACGGATTTGCCGGCATCCTGCTCCAGATGCAGCCGCGTGATCCCCACCTCCTTGGTGGACCCATCCGCAAGCTCGATCTCCACCACGCCGGTGCCGACGATCGGGTGCTCGAACTGGCTGATCTGGTAGCCCTGCGGCAGGTCCGCGTAGAAATAGTTCTTCCGGTCGAACCGGCTGACGAGATTGATCTTCGCGTTCAACCCCAGCCCCGTCCGCACCGCCTGGGCGATCGCCTCGCGGTTCGGCACCGGCAGCATGCCGGGGAAGGCCGCATCCACGAAGCTCACCTGCGAATTCGGGCTCGCGCCATACGCGGTGGCCGCCCCGCTGAACAGCTTGGATTGGCTGATCACCTGGGCATGAACCTCCAGGCCCACCACCACTTCCCACGGGCCGCTCGCGCCCTCGATCGTATAGGCCATCGCCTTATGCTCCCGCCCGAATGCCAGGCAGCGCGGTGAACCCCGCCGCCCGCTCCAGCGCCGCGCCCACGGCGAACACCGTCTCCTCGTCGAACGGTCGGCCCAGCACCTGCAACCCCAGCGGCAGCCCCTGCGCATCCAGTCCCGCGGGCACGGAAAGCCCGGGAATGCCGCTCATGTTCGCCGGCACGGTGAAGATGTCGTTCAGGTACATCGTAATGGGATCATCCATCTTCTCGCCCTGCGCGAACGCGGCCGAAGGTGCCGTGGGCGTCACCAGCGCGTCCACGTTGCGGAACACATCGGTGAAATCCTTCAGGATGAGCGCCCGCACCTTCTGCGCCTTTAGGTAATAGGCGTCGTAATAGCCGGCCGAGAGCACATAAGTGCCTATCATCACCCGCCGCTTCACCTCCGCCCCGAATCCCTCGGCGCGCGTGTTCTCGTACAGGGAAGCCAGATCCTCCCCGGACGTCCGCGCCCCGAACCGCACGCCATCGTAGCGCGCGAGGTTCGATGAAGCCTCAGCCGGCGCCACGATGTAGTACGTCGCCAGCCCATACTTCGTGTGCGGTAGGGAGACATCGACAATCTCCGCCCCCGCCTCGCGCAACCAGCCCAGCCCCTGCTGCCACAGCGCCTCGATCTCCGCCGGCATGCCCTCGGAGCGATACTCCCGAGGGACCCCGATCCGCAGCCCCTTCACGCCGCGCCGGCACGCCGCGGCAAAATCCGGCACCGGCAGATCCGCACTGGTCGAATCCTTCGGATCGAACCCGCTCATCGACCCCAGCAGGATCGCCGCGTCCTCCACGTTGCGCGCCACCGGCCCCGCCTGGTCCAGCGAGGACGCGAACGCCACCACCCCCCAGCGCGAGCAGCGCCCATAGGTCGGCTTGATCCCGGTGATCCCGCAGAAGCTCGCCGGCTGGCGGATCGAACCGCCGGTATCCGTCGCCGTCGCCCCCAGCGCGATCCGCGCCGACACCGCCGCGGCCGACCCGCCGGAGGAGCCACCCGGCACCAGCGCCCGGTTGTCCCCCCGCCGCGTCCATGGCGAGGTCACCGGCCCGAAGGCGCTGGTCATGTTGGAGGAGCCCATGGCGAACTCGTCCATGTTCGCCTTGCCCAGAAAGATCGCCCCGTCGCGCAGCAGGTTCGCCGTCACGGTGCTCTCATAGGGCGGGATGAACGGCTCCAGGATGCGGCTGCCCGCGGTGGTCCGCACGCCCTCGGTGCAGAACAAATCCTTGATCGCCAGCGGAATCCCGGCGAGCGGCCCGGCATCGCCGCGCGCCAGCGCCGCATCCGCCGCAAGCGCCTGCGCCCGCGCGCCATCGCCGGTTACCAGCACATAGGCGTTCAGCTTCGGGTTCACCGCCTCGATCGCCGCGAGATACGCGTCGGTCAGCTCCACGGCGGAAAACTTGCGTGCCCGCAGCCCGTCGCGGGCCTCGGCCAAAGTCAGATCGGTCAGCATCACTCAACCACCTTCGGCACCGCGAAATACTCGCCGTTGCGATCGGGCGCATTGCCCAGCACCGCATCCGCGATCCCGCCATCGTTCACCACATCCTCGCGCAGCCGCAGCGCCATCTGCGTGCCGCCGGTCAGCGGTTCCACGCCGGTCACGTCCACCTCATTGAGCTGCTCGATCCAGCCCAGGATGGAATTCAGGTCCGTGCGCAGCGCCTCCACCTGGGCCTCATCCACGCGGATGCGGGCCAGTTTGGCGATGCGGCGAACGGTCGCGGGGTCGAGCGACATTTCTTTTCCTTGGCGGTCGTGGGGCGGCGGACCATAAACGTGCCCATGCCGCTCTTCAACATGACCGACCTGCGCGCCCAGCTCCTGCCGGGCCACCGCCTTCTGGGCATCGACCCCGGGGCCAAATCCATCGGGCTCGCCTTGTCCGATGTTACCCTCATGCTCGCCACCCCGCACTCCACTCTGCGGCGGGACAAGCTGAAGGTGAACGCCGCCTCCATCGCCCGCATCGCCCAGAAGGAAGGCGTGGGCGGCCTCGTCCTCGGCCTGCCGCTGTCCATGGACGGCACCTCCGGCCCCGCCGCCCAGGCGGCGCGGGACTGGGCCCACGCCATGTCCACCGAAACCGGCCTGCCCGCCGCCCTGTGGGATGAGCGGCTCTCCACCAGCGCCGTCAACCGCTTCCTGATCCAGGAAGCCGACATGACCCGCAAGCGCCGTGCCGAGGTGGTGGACCGCATGGCCGCCGCCTACCTGCTGCAAGCCGCGCTTGACGCCAGCAGGCCGCTCTCCGCATAATCCGGTAGCAAAACAATATTCACAGGAGCGTGACGATGGCGACGATCACCGAAACCGCCCACGCCTTCTTCGAAGCCTGCGAGGCCGGCAAGGGCTGGGCTGCCTGCGCCGAATACTGCACGCCAGACGCCACATTCTCCGCCCAGTCCGAGCCGCTGGCGGATGTGAAGACCCTCTCCGCCTATTGCGACTGGATGAAGGGCCTGTTCGGCCCGATCCCGGATGGTCGCTACGACCTCAAGTCCTTCGCCACCGACAACGTGCGCAACAACGTCAGCGCCTATGCCGTGTTCCATGGCACCAACACCGGCGCCGGCGGCCCGCCCCCCACCGGCAAGGCGGTGGCGACCGACTACGTCTATGTGATGCAGTTCACCGGCGACAAGATCAGCCACATGACCAAGATCTGGCACAGCGGTCTCGCGCTGCAGCAGCTTGGTTGGGCCTGAAGAAAAAGAAGCAAAAAGACTTTTCCCATACGATGCGGAGAGACCCAGTCTCTCCGCATCAAATTTACAAAAGTTTTTTGGTTCTTTTTTTCAAAAAAGAACCGCTTTCTTATGTCTTACGAAGAAAAGCCAACACCGACTCCACCAGCATCCCCCGATGCCGCCCCCGCAGCGCCGGCGAGAGTGGGTCTTGCCCGAAGATCGTGCCCAGCGTGTGCCGGTTCGAGACACGGAAGAAGCAGAACGCTGTCATCAGCAGGTGCACGTCGATCGGCTCCGCGTCGCGCCGGAACACCCCCTCTGCCTGGCCGCGCGCCAGGATTGCCCCGATCGTGCTGATCACGGTGGCGTTCAGCCCCTGGATGGTTTCGGAGCGCGCGATATGCGCGGCGCGGTGGATATTCTCGATGCTCACCAGCCGCACGAAGCGCGGGTTGGCTTCCTCGTAGTCGAACACGAATTCCGCCAGCCGCCGGATCGCCGCCTCAGGCGCCAGCGCCTCCAGGCCGAGGTCGCGTTCTGCGGTGCGGATGCCGGCATAGGCCTGTTCCAGCACCGCGCGGTACAGCCCGTCCTTGCTGGCGAAGTAGTAGTAGATCATCCGCACCGTGGTGCCGGCCCGTGCGGCGATCGCATCCACCCGCGCCCCGTCCAGCCCGTTGTCGCTGAACTCGATGAAGGCGGCATCCAGGATGCTGCGCTGCGTCGCCACGGGGTCACGGGCACGCCGCACCGGAAGAAGGGGGGCATCGTTCATGCCGCCTTGTCCCATGCTGCCACCGCCCTGCCTACCCGGCCGGTTGACTTGAATTAAGCGCTTACTTAATTCACCCCCAGTGCCCGCACACCACCGCGCGGGCAACGGGGAAATGTCTTGGGCCACAGCCTGGATTTCAGCGTGGTGTACGACAACGCGCCGGCGCTGCTCTGGGGCTGCCTCGGCACGATCGGCCTCGCTTTGGCCGGCATGGCGCTCGCGCTGGTGATCGGCCTCCTTGGCGTGCTCGCCCGCGCCTCCCGCTTCGCACCCCTGCGCATCGCGACGGTCGCCTTCATCGAGGTGATCCGCAACACGCCTTTCCTGGTGCAGATCTTCTTCATCTTCTTCGTGCTGCCCTATGCCGGGCTGCGCCTGAACCCCACCGTCACCGCCATCATCGCGCTGGGCATCAACGGCGGCGCCTATGCCATCGAGATCATCCGCGGCGGCGTGCAATCCATCCCCCGCGGCCAGATCGAAGCCGGCCTTGCCCTCGGCCTGCACCGGCTCCAGGTCTTCCGCCTCGTGGTCCTCCGCCCCGCCCTGCGCGCCATCTACCCGGCGCTGACCTCGCAATTCGTCCTGCTGACCCTCACCACCTCCATCTGCACCTCGGTTGCGGCCTATGAGCTCACCTCCGTTGCCCAGCGCATCGAAAGCGACAGCTTCCGCAGCTTTGAGGTCTATTTCAGCATCACCTTCCTCTATCTCGCCATGTCCTGGCTGCTGATGACCGGCTTCGCCGCCATCGCCAGCCGCGCCTTCGCCTGGCCGACGAGATGAACGCCCCGCGCGGTGACCGCGCATGATCACCAGCTTCGGCCTGCCCCAGTTCGGCTTCCTGCTGACGGGCCTGCAATGGACGCTGGCGCTCACCGCCATCGCGCTGATCGGCGGTGGCCTCGCGGGCCTCGCCATCGCGCTCGCCCGCGTCGCCCGCAGCCCGTGGCTCTGGCGCAGTGCGGCCGGCTACATCGCGCTGTTCCAGGGCACCCCGCTGCTGATGCAGTTGTTCGTCGTCTATTACGGCCTCGGCCTGCTCGGCCTGAAGCTGCCCGCCTGGGTTGCGGTGGCCATCGGCTTCACCCTGAACGCCAGCGCCTTCCTCGGCGACATCTGGCGCGGCGCCATCCAGGCCGTGCCGCACGGCCAGGCGGAAGCCGCCAGCGCGCTGGGCCTGCGCTATGCCGCCCGCATGCGCCACGTGGTGCTGCCGCAGGCCCTGCGCATCGCCCAGCCCGCGACGGTCGGCTACCTCGTCCAGCTCATCAAGGGCACCTCGCTCGCCGCCATCGTCGGCTTCATCGAGCTGGCCCGTGCCGGCCAGATCGTCGCCAACCAGACCCATTCGCCACTGATGGTCTACGGCGTGGTGGGCGCGCTCTACTTCGCGATCTGCTGGCCGCTCTCGCTCTACAGCGCCCGGCTCGAAACCCGTCTGGCTGTCGCGGTGCGATAGCCGGCCCACCAAACCCCAGGGAGACCACGCATGACCCAAACCCGCCGCCACCTCCTCACCGGTGCCGCAATCGGCACCGCCGCCCTCCTGCTGCCCCGCGCCGCCGCGGCCAACACGATCGCCGAGATCAAGAAGCGCGGAAAGGTCATCATCGGCATCCAGGGCGACAACCCGCCCTTCGGCTTCGTCAACTCCCAGGGCGTGCAGGATGGCTACGATGCCGATGTCGGCCGCCTCTTCGCCGCCCATCTCGGCGTGCAGGCGGAGTTCATGCCGCTCGCGGTGGCCAACCGTATTCCGGCGCTGACCACCAACCGGGTGGACGTGCTGTTCGCCACCATGGCCATGCTGCCGGATCGCGCCAAGGCGGTGCAGTACAGCCGCCCCTACGTCTCCAACTACATCACCCTCGTCGCCCCCAAGGCCACGGTGGTGAAGGCCAATGCGGACATGGGCAAGCTCACCATCGGCGTGCCGCGTTCCTCCGTGCAGGACACGCAGATCACCAACAACGCCCCGGCCGGCACCACCATCCGCCGCTTCGACGATGATGCCGCCACCATCCAGGCCATGCTCTCCGGCCAGGTGGAGGCCGTGGGCGGCAACATGTTCTACGTGCAGCGCCTGAACGCGGTGAAGCCGAGCATGTTCGAGGATAAGATCGAGTTCACCCGCCTGCACAACGGCGCCTGCTCCCGCCTTGGGGACCGCGAGATGAACGCCGCCCTGAACGACTTCCTCGGCAAGGCCCTGGCCGCCGGCCAGCTCGATGCGCCGTACCAGAAGTGGTTCAACATGAAGCCGCCGAGCTTCCCCACCTCGGTTGAGGGCGTGCCCTTCACCGTCTCCTGACGTGCCGAAGCTGCGCCTTGCCCTCGTCGGCGCCGGTCTGATCGGCCGGCGCCACGCCGCCCATATCCAGGCCGACCCCGGCCTGGTGCTCTCCGCCGTGGTCGATCCCGCGGCGGAGGCGCAGGCCTGGGCCGAAGGGCAGGGCGCTGCCTGGCACCCCACGCTCGATGCGCTGCTGTCCGGCCCCCCGCCGGACGGCGCCATCATCGCTACCCCCAACGCCCTGCACGTGCCCCAGGCCCTCGCTTTGGTTGCCGCCGGCATCCCGGTGCTGGTGGAAAAGCCGATCGCTGACAGCGTGGAGGCGGCCGAACGCCTCGTCGCCGCCGCCACGGCAAAGGGCGTGCCGTTGCTCGTCGGCCACCACCGCCGCCACAACCCGATCATCGCCGCGGCCAAGCAGGCGATCGACGCCGGCCATCTCGGCCGCCTCACCGCCATCCACGCCACGTGCTGGCTCGCCAAGCCGCCCGCCTATTTCGACACCCCCTGGCGCCGCGCGCCCGGTGCTGGCCCGGTGCTGATCAACCTGATCCACGACATCGACCTGCTGCGACATCTCTGCGGCGACATCGCGGACGTCCAGGCCATGGCCAGCAACGCCGTGCGCGGCCACCCGGTGGAGGAAACCGCCACCGCCCTGCTGCGCTTCGCCAATGGCGCGCTCGGCACCCTCACCGTGTCCGACACCGTCGCCGCGCCCTGGAGCTGGGAGTTCACCAGCGGCGAGAACCCGGCCTACACCCGCACGCGCGAGAGCTGCTACCTGATCGGCGGCACCGAGGCCTCGCTCTCCCTCCCCGACCTCCGCCTCTGGCGCCACGACGGCACACCGGACTGGTGGCGCCCGCTCCACGCCGAAGCCCTCCCGGCCGCCGAGGCCGACCCGCTGGCCCTCCAGCTGCGCCATTTCGCCGAGGTGATCCAGGGCCGCGCCACCCCGCTGGTCTCCGGCCAGGACGGGCTGGAGGCGCTGCGCGTCGTCGCCCGCATCCACCAGGCGGCCCGCGCATGACGATCTCCGGCACCACCCGCCTCATCGCCCATGTCGGCTACCCCACCGCCGGCTTCCGCTCCCCGCTGATCTACAATCCCTGGTTCGCCCAGCAAGGCATCGACGCGGTGGTAATGCCGATGGGCGTGGAACGCCCGCTCTGGCCCGACCTGATCCGCCCGCTTTTCCGCCTGCGCAACATCATCGGCGCGCTGGTCACCATGCCGCTCAAGGTGGACACGGCAGCGCTGGTCGATGATCTCTCCATCACCGCCCGCATCGCCGGCGCCTGCAACGCCGTTCGCGCCACGCCGGATGGAAGGCTGCAAGGCGAGATGTTCGACGGCGAAGGCTTCGTCGCCGGCATGCGCCGCGCGGGCCGCGATCCCGCCGGGCTGCGGGCCCTGGTCGTCGGCGCCGGCGGTGTTGGCAGCGCCATCGCCGCCTCCCTCGCCCGCGCCGGCGTGGCCGCCCTCGCCCTGCACGATGTGAACACCCAAGCGGCCGAAGCGCTCGCCACCCGGCTGCGCCTTCACTACCCCGCGTTGGCGCTCGCCACCGGCAGCACCGATCCCGCCGGCCACGACATCGTCGTTAACGCCACGCCGCTGGGCATGAACGAAAGCGATCCCCTGCCGCTCGACGCCACCCGCCTCACCCCGACAACCTTCGTTGGCGAGGTGGTGCTGCGCCAATCGCCCACGCCCCTGCTACGCGAAGCTCTTTCCCGCGGCTGCCAGGTGCAGCAGGGGGAGGACATGCTGTTCGAGCAGATCCCCGCCTACCTCGCCTGGTTCGGCCTCGGCACAGCGACGCCACAGCAACTCAGGGCCGTCGCCCAGCCCTAATACAAATGGCAGGCCACCACGTGCCCCTCGCCGGTGGGGCGTGGCGCCGGCCGATCCTGCCGGCAAACGGCCATCACGTGGGGGCAGCGCGCCGCGAAAGCGCAACCGGGCAGCGGGTTGAGAATGGACGGCACCTCGCCGCCCAGCGCCGCGCTGCGCACCCGGTCCGGGTCCGGCCGCGGCACCGCATCCAGCAGCGCCTGGGTGTAGGGATGCTTCGGGGCGGAATACAGCACCGTCTTGGGCGCCTGCTCCACCAGGGCACCCGCGTACATCACCGCCACGTCGGTGGCGATGCTGCGCACCACGGCGAGATCATGGGCGATGAACAGGTACGACAGCCCCAGCCGCTCCTGCAGGTCCAGCAGCAGGTTGATGATCTGCGCCTGCATGGAAACGTCGAGTGCCGAGACCGGCTCGTCGCACACCACGAAATCCGGCCGCAGTGCCAGTGCGCGGGCAATGCCGATGCGCTGGCGCTGGCCGCCGGAGAATTCATGCGGGAAGCGTTCCGCCACCGCGCGCGGCAGGCCCACGGTTTCCAGCAACTCGCTCACCCGGTCGGCACGGTCCTTGCGGCTCCAGCCACCGGCGATGTCGATCGGCTCGGCGATGCAGTCGCCCACCCGCATGCGCGGGTTCAGCGAGCCATGCGGGTCCTGGAAGACGAATTGCAGCTTGCTGCGCACCTTCGCCAGCGCCGCCTCGCCGTCCGCGCCGGTGATGGTCTCGCCGAACAACGAGATCTCGCCGGAGGTCGCCGGGATCAGCCCCACCAGCAGCCGCCCGGTGGTGGATTTGCCGGAGCCGCTTTCGCCCACCAGCCCCAGCGTGGTGCCGGACCGGATGTCGAAGCTGATATGGTTCACCGCGCGCAGGATCGCCGGCGGCCCGCCGCGCCCGCGGGTGACGTTGAACTCCTTCACCAGGTCACGCACCTGGATGATCGGCGCATCCGCGGTGTCAGTTTTCAGCGCGGCGCTCATGCCACGGTCTCCTTCGCCATCGCGGCCACGCGCGGCGGGCAGCGTGCCTCGCGTTCCGGCCCGGCCGGCAGCAAGGCGGGGGAATCGCGCCGGCAGCTCTCCTGCACCTGCGGGCAGCGCGGGCTGTAGCGGCAGCCGGGGATCACCGCCGTGGGGTCGGGGATGGAACCGGCAATGGTCGGCAGCCGGCGCACATCCACGTCCAGCTTCGGGATCGCGGTCAGCAGGCCCTCGGTATAGGGATGCACCGGGCGGCGGAACATCTGGCCCACCGGCGCCGTTTCCACCACGCGGCCGGCATACATCACCATCACCCGGCGGGCGAATTCCGCGATCACGCCCATGTCGTGCGTGATCAGGATCACCGACATGCCCAGCTCGCGCTGCAAATCGCGCAGCAGGTCCAGGATCTGCGCCTGGATGGTCACGTCCAGCGCCGTGGTTGGCTCATCCGCGATCAGCAGCTTGGGCCGGCAGGCGATGGCAATGGCGATCATCACCCGCTGGCGCATGCCGCCGGAAAGCCGGTGCGGATACTCGTCCACCCGCCGCGCCGCATCGGGGATGCGGACGAGGTCCAGCAGCTCGATGGCGCGCTTGCGGGCGGTGGCCTGGTCCACGCCCTGGTGCAGGCGCAGGCTTTCGCCGATCTGGTCGGCGATGGTCAGCACCGGGTTCAGCGAGCTCATCGGGTCTTGGAAGATCATCGCGATCTCCCCGCCGCGGATCTGCCGCATCTCACGCGTGGGCAGGGTCAGCAGATCCTTCCCGCCATAGTGGATCTTGCCCGTTGGCATGCGCGTGGTGGCCGCGGCATGCAGGCGCAGGATCGACAGGGCGGTGACGCTCTTGCCCGAGCCGCTCTCGCCCACGATGCCCAGCGCCTCGCCTTCGCCCACGGCCAGGCTCACGCGATCCACCGCCGTCATCCAGCCGGCATCGGTGCGGAAGCGGACAGTCAGGTCGTCAACTTCGAGAAGGGGTACGGCCATCTCAGCTCTCCACCTTCAGCCGCGGGTCGAGCACGTCGCGCAGCCCGTCTCCCAGCAAATTCATGCCCAATGCCGCCAGCGAGATCGCGAAGCCGGGGAACAGCATGATCCACCAGGACTGCACCGCGAACTGCCGCCCCTCGGCGATGATGTTGCCCCAGCTGGGGGCGGGCGGCGGCGGCCCGATGCCGATGAACGAAAGCGCCGCCTCGGCCAGGATGGCGAAGGCGAACACGAAGGTGGATTGCACCAGCAGCGGCCCAGAGGCGTTGGGCAGCAAATGCTTGAACATGATCCGCATGGAGGAGGCGCCCGAGACCCGTGCCGCCTCGATGAACTCCAGTTCGCGGGTGACCAACGCCGAGGCGCGCACGATGCGGGCGGTGCGTGGGATATAGGCCACGGCCAGTGCGATGATCACGCTGTGCGTCTGCGGGCCCAGGGCGGCGCCGAGGCCGATGGCGAGCAGGATGGCGGGGGCGGCCATCAGCGCGTCCATGATCCGCATCAGCAGCGAATCCAGCCGGCGGAACTGGGCGGAGAGCACGCCGATCGCCGCCCCCACCACGCCGGACAGCACTGCCACCGCGAGCCCGATCCACAGCGAGAGCTGCGCGCCGTACAGCGTGCGGGTGAACAGGTCGCGGCCGAACTGGTCGGTGCCGAACCAGTTCACCTCGGAAGGCGGGCGGAAGCGCAGACGCACCCGCATCTGGTTGGGATCGACACCGGTGAGCGGAGCACACAGCGCTGCGATCACCATCACCGCCACGATGATAAAGCCGGCCATGAAGCTGCGATGGTGCAGCAGCTTGCGCAGCACACGGAAGCGGCGGCGGGCGGCAATCGCCTCGCCGGAAGCCAGGATGGTTGCTTCAGCCATAACGCACCCGCGGATCGACGATGGTATAGATGATGTCCACCAGGATGTTGATCACCACGAAGGCGAACCCGAACAGCAGCATCGTGCCCTGCACCAGCGGATAGTCGCGGTTCAGGATCCCCTGCACGATCAGCCGCCCGATGCCCGGCAGCGCGAAGACCTGCTCGATCACCACGGAGCCGCCGACCAGCAAGGACAGCGTGATGCCCAGCACCGTCACCACGGGGATCAGCGTGTTGCGGAAGGCATGCTTGGAGATCGTGGTCCATTCATCCACGCCCTTGGCGCGGGCGGTGCGGATGAAGTCCTGGTCCAGCACATCGAGCATGGCGGAGCGGGTGATGCGGGCGAGGAAGCCGATCTGGAACAGCGCCAGCACCACGGCGGGCTGGATCAGCGAGGCGAGCCAGGGCCCGACGCCGCCCTCGGTCAGCGGCACATAGCCGCTGGGCGGGAACCAGCCGAGCTGGACGCTGAAATACAGCACCGAGAGGATGCCCACCCAGAAGCCGGGCAGGGAGACGCCGAGCAGGGCGAGCACCATCACCCAGGCGTCGATCCAGGAGTTGCGCCAATAGGCCGCCACCACGCCCAGGCCGATGCCGATCGGCAGGGTGACGACAAGCGAGACGAAGGACAGCGACAGCGTGACCGGCAGGCGTTCGCCCACCGCGCTGATCACGCTCTGCTTCAGCGTGAGCGATTCACCGAAATTGCCGACCGCGAGATGGGAGAACCATTCGAGCAGCTGCACGATCAGCGGCCGGTCCAGCCCCAGCTGCTCGCGGATCTTCTGCACCGCCTCTGGCGACGCATCGGGCCCGGCGATGGCCAGCGCGGGATCGCCCGGCAGCAGGTGCATCAGCATGAACACCATCACCGAGAAGATCAGCAGCACAGGCACGGCCTGCGACAAGCGCATCATGATCCCGCGAAACATCTCACCCCCACGACCGCGGACGGCCAGCATTCGGCTGCATTCATTGTACCCACGTGTTCCAGAACCGCTGGTAGAAATACGGCGCCATGCCATGCAGGCGGGTAGTGTGGGCGCGCACGGCGGCGAGGTCGGCGACCTTGATCAGGTAGGCCTGGTCCAGCAACTGCGTCTCGATCTGGCGCCAGGCGGATTGGCGCTGGGCGAAGCCCGGGGAGGCGGAGAACTGGCGCCATGCCTCGTCCAGCCCGGTGCGGTCGCGCAGATAGGGCGTGGCCTGGATCTGGGTGCGCCATTGCTGCGGGCCGAGCAGGGGCTGGGAGCAGAAGCCGGTGGCGGTGATGTTCCAGTGCCCGGTGCCGCGGCGCAGATTGGCGGACTGGCTCAGCCAATCGATCATCTGCACTTCGGTATTGAACCCGGCTTCGCTCAGCTGGCCGGCGAGCACCAGGATGGCATCGCGCATGTAGCTGAAGCTGGCATTGGTCTGCAGGACGATCTTCTCGCCCTTGTAGCCGGATTCCGCGAGCAGGGCCCGGGCCTCCGCCAGGTTGCGGCGGTCGTAGAAGGGGGCAGCGGCCTCTTCCGTGTGATAGGGGCTGCCGGGATAGGTGAGCGAGGGGTTGCGGCGCATCGGCTGGCCGGTGGCGGCGATGATGTCGTCGACCGAGACGGCGGCGCGGATGGCCTGGCGGACCAGCTTCTTGGCGGTGGCGCCGTTGCCGGGGTGGGTCGCGAACATCAGCTGGCAGAACGGGAACACCCGCATGACGGTGATGTCGGGCCGGTCGCCCAGGCGGCGGATGGCATCGGGCGGCAGGTTGGAGACGGCATCCGCCTCCCCGGATTGCAGCGCGGTGACGCGGGCCATCGGCTCGGCGACGAAGTTGTAGCGCACGGCATCGAGATAGGCGGTCTTGCGGCCGGCGAGCCCATCCGGCCCGGCGGCGGAGCGGTCGGCGGCGTAGGCCTCGTTGCGGCGCAGGACGAGGTGGTTGTCCTTCTCCCAGGATTCGAGGGTGAAGGGGCCGGTGCCGATCGGCTCCGCCTCTGTGCCGGCCACGTCCTTCTGGCTGGCGGGCAGGATGGCGAGCGGATAGGTGGGCGACTTCAGCATCTCCGGGAACACGGCGTTGCTGGTTTTCAGCCGGACCACGAAGGTGTCGGCATCCGGCACATCATACCCGGCGACATCCTCCAGCAGGGCGGCGTTGGTGCTGACGCGGGCGTAGCGCTGGAAGGAGGCGAGGACGTCGGCGGAGGTGAGGCGGTCACCGTTGTGGAAGCGCAGGTTGCGGCGCAGCGTGAAGCGGAAGCGGCGTGCCTCGTCGCCCACCTGGATGGAGGCGGCGAGCATGGGGCGGGCGTTGTAGCTTTCGTCGATGGTGACGAGCGGCTCGAAGATGTGGTGGATGACTTCGAGTTCGGCGATCGAGCCGGAGACGTGCGGATCAAGCGAGCCGATGCCGCCGGCGGCGGCGTAGGTGATGGCGCCACCCTTGGTCTGGGCTGCCACGGGGGGCGCAAGCGCGGCCACGAGGGCGCATGCCAAGCCCGCCCTTCCCAGCCACCGTACCATGCCGTGACAACTCCCGTTGCGGATCGCCCCCCATCCGCGCTCCGGCAGCGTGGCGGGGTGGGGGCGCGAAGTCAATCGACTCCATGGGCGGAATTGACGAGTGTTTGACAGCGCGGCAGCGCAGGACACAGGGTTTGCGCAACGATGTGCGGGAGGGTGCGATGGCGCAGGAACTGGCGATGAGCTGGGCGGAGTGGGGGCGGCACGATGCGGTGGCGCTGGCCGGGCTGGTGCGGCGCGGCGAGGTTTCGCCCAAGGCGCTGATGGCGCAGGCGGCGGCGGCGAGCGGGCGGGTGGACGGCAAGATCGCGGCGGTGCTGGAAATCTTCGCCGACGTGCTGGCCAACCCGGAGGTGGACGGGCCGGCGCATGACGGGGCGCTGTATGGCGTGCCGATGCTGCTGAAGGACATGGGCTCGGGCCTGAAGGGGCGGACGCAGCAATCGGGATCGAAGCTGACCAAGGCTTTCGTGGTGCCGGAGACGGACCCGACGATCGCCAATTTCCTGGCCGGCGGGCTGGTGCCGCTGGGGCGCTCGGCCTGCCCGGAGTTTGGGCTGACCTTCGATACCGCGACCGATATCGACGCGGTGCGGGTAACGCGCAATCCGTGGAACCTGGCGCATACGCCGGGGGGCTCCTCCGGCGGATCGGCTGCCGCGGTGGCGGCCGGGGTGGTGCCGGTGGGGATGTCTGGCGATGGGGGTGGTTCCACGCGGATCCCGGCGGCGTTCACTGGGTTGATCGGGTTGAAGGCGAGCCGTGGGCGGGTGCCGCGGGGGTTTTCGCACAACGAGTATGGCACGCGGGTGAGTGCCGACGGGGTGGTGACACGGACGGTGCGGGATACCGCGGCGGTGTACGAGCGGCTGGTGCGGATGCCGAAGGGGGGCTCGTTCATCCGGATGGGTGAGCCGAAGGAATCCTACGTGGAGGCCATCGGGCGCGATCCCGGCCGCCTGCGGATCGGGATTTCGACGGGCATGTGGGGGCGCGGGGTGGCGACCGATCCCGTGGTGGCGGAGCGGGTGCGGCAGGTGGGCCGTGCGATGGAGGCGCTGGGGCACCAGGTGGAGGAGGTGGCGGATGGCGATATCTGCGACTGGGAGGTGCTGTGGCGCAGCTACATCACGGCGTGGATCCATGGCGCGGCGCTGCTGGATGACCGGGCGCGGGCGCTGGGGATCGAGCCGCAGGAGCTTTCTTCCTACCTGACGCCGATCACGTACCGGCATTTCCTGGGGGCGCAGCGCTACGACAAGCGCGACATCCTGCGGATGATGGCGGACAACAATACGGTGACGCGGCAGTTCGGGCGGGTGTTCGACCAGTACGACCTGCTGCTGACGCCGACTTTGGCGATCCGGGTTCCCGAGGCGAATGGGCCGTATTCGCTGCTGCGCGATGAGGACCTTGATGTGTGGGTGGGGCGTCTGGCGGATGCGTGCCGCTATACCATGCCGGGGAACGAGACCGGGCTGCCTGGGATCTCGGTGCCGGCGGGGCTGGATGGCGATGGGCTGCCGATCGGGGTGCAGTTCTATGGTGCGTGGGGCGAGGAGGCGCTGCTGATGCAGGTGGCGGCGCAGCTGGAGCGGGCGCAGCCGGGCTGGTTCAACCAGACTCCGCCGGTGCATGTTTCGGCGGAATAAGTTGATATCGTAACGGTATGGCTGCGGCTGGGGGTGCTCAGTCGCGGCCATGTTTTTTGAGTTGGGTAGCTAACCTGGGGCGAATCCGGATGCGCATGTGGACTAGACGTATCTAGTGGCTAAACTGCGTTAGGAGATCGAGTTGTTATAAGCCAACTCTTACCCTCATGGTGCATTGGGCCGTTTTTGAACTCCTCGAAGGAGACTATGAAATTGCAATCTTTGGAGAGCCTGACCGCTGAACTGCGCTGGAAGCCTCGCTTGGCGGCGCTGCAGAGAGAAATCTCCCGGCTAAACGATCTCGCTAAATCTACTGACAATGTAGATACTAGGAGGGAGATAGTCTCTCAAAAAGAAGCTCACCAAAGAGTAGTCAGAAAAATCGTAAAATATCTGACTAAAATGAATCCACTCTACAATGCTAGCAAAATAGCAAAGAAATTTGCTGAAGAGTCGCGGGGGCGGAAAAGCAAGAAACCCAGCCACTATGAGTCGCCACGCTTCGTATCCGTCACAACGGTACGGACTGTTCGTGGCTAGCTGGCTGGTTAACTTCTGAACCAGGAAATCGCCTTATTTCGTCTGAATTGTCTCCGTCCGGAACCCTTGCGCACCGCGTTCACCCCACGAACCACCAGGGCCTGATTTTACTGCCGCAGTGCGATGCCCCTGGGCATCTTGCAGGACATAGCTGCCTCCTGCACCGGGCTCCACTGTACCGGTGCGTCGGCCGTTAGGGTCGCGGGTGACGTAGCCGCTACCGGCGCTCTGCTCGATGGTCCCGGTCCGCCGTCCCTTCGCGTCGGCTCGACGATGCTGGCGGAGAGATCCGGGTGGCCCGTACCGAGCCGACGTCCTTGGGTGTCCCTGGCAATGTATCCGCCCCCGGGGCCGGGCTCGATAGTTTCCGACCGCCGCTCCTGCGCATCCCGCTCCGTCCAGTTCCGCCTTTGGTCTAGCCACTGCGCACTCGCGGCAGCCACGCCAAGGGATGTCGCGAGGATTATCGAAGTAGCGGGCGGCGGCGATCTCGTCGGGGCGCAGGTTCAGGATCGGGTCGGTGAGTTTCGGGCGGCGGGATCGGGCCGGCCTGGGCTTGCGTTGGGGGCGGGGAGTTCGGGGATCTGGAACGGGGGCTGGCAGGCGGTTTTCGGGCGTTTGGTGGTGGGGTGTGGGCATTTCAAGAGCCCTCTCCGGCTCCCCCCGTCAAGCGGCGAGGGGAGAGAAGGAAGTCGGGAAGCAATGAAGAAAGCGGCCACTAAGACACTAAGATACAAAGGAATCGGGAAGAGGCTGGGGGTGGCGAGGTTCAGGAAAGAAAGGGGCCACAGAGGCACAGAGACACAGAGGAGCAAGGCAAGGGAGGAGGAAGGAAGATGGCGGGACCGCTTCGCGTTCCGCCCTACGCCCGGTGTTGGAGTGCGTTGTTTAAAAGTCTTTTTGCTTCTTTTTCTTCAGAAAAAGAAGGTCTTGCCTGGACCAGACATAGCAACGGCGCGGGAAGGCCCGCGCCGTTGGTGGTTTTGGGTGTGGGGGGTGTTAGGCGGCTTGGCGGGGCTTGCCGGAGTGGTTGCGGCCCTGGCTTTGGCCGCCGCGGTTGTGTTGGCCTTGGGGGCGCTGGCCCTGGGGGCGGCCGCGGTTGCTGTCGTTGCGGCGGTTGTCTTCGCGGGGGGCTTCGGCGTGGGACGAGGCGGCGGGGAGGCCGGGGATGGTGAGGACCGGGACCTTGGCGCGGATCAGCTTTTCGATGTCGCGCAGGAAGGACCGC
>CANHKG010000049.1 GCA_947460455.1 Rhodospirillales bacterium
CGCCTGAGCCGCCGAAACCGCAGCCGCCGCCGCCGGAGCCCTCGCCCGCGCCGCCCACGCCGCCGCCTCCGCCGCCGCCCCCGGCTCCCCCGGCTCCGCCCGCGCCACAGCCGCCGGTGCCGCCCCCGCCTGGCCCACCGCCCCCGGTGCCGCCGCCGCCGGGCCCGCCCAGCCGCACGTCTCAGCCGAACCCCACGAACAATCCGGCGCCGAACAGCACCGAGCTGAGCAACACGATGGAGCGCCTGCGCGCCCTGCAGCGCCAGACCCAGCCGCCCACCGGCCGGCCGAACCCGCCGGCCGCCGCCGGGCCGCAGGTGGGCGGCAGCCGCCAGGGCGACATCACCGCCAGCCTGTCCACCCAGCAACAGGGTGCGATCGGCGGCAAGGTGCGCGAATGCTGGACCAAGGATGAGGGCCAGCTGGGCATCGAGACCATGTCAGCGCAGCTGATCGTGACCTTCGATGAGACTGGCACCGCCCGTGACGTTGCGGTGGGTGACGCCGATCGGGGCAGGATGGGCGACCCCCGCTTTCGTGCCTTTGTGGAACGCGCGATCCGCGCCGTGAAAAGCCCGCGCTGCGCCAGCCTGCCAATTCCGCGCAACGAACTGGGCAAGATCGGCACCCTGACCTTCCGGTTCAAACCGTGAGGGACATGTTCCTTGCGCTGGGGGGCTGCGTTCTGCTCGCCGGCTGCGCGGCTGAGGCGCCGAGCGCACCCGCCGTCCCGCCGCCTGCTGCCCCGGGCTTGGAGTCGACGCTGGAGCGGCTGCGCGCGCTGCAGAATCCGGGCCGTGCCCGGCTGCAGGCGGAACTCGCCGGCATCGACGACGCCTCCCCGCACCTGTCCAGCGCCGAGCAGCAGGCAATCGCCACTCGGTTGCGCCCCTGCCACCCGCGCGACGACTCGCAGCGCCCGCAGGCGCCGGTGCGGCTCATTGCTGTCTTCGATGCGCAAGGCGTGGTGCAGCGGGCGGTGCTGGCGGACCCCGACGGGCCGGATGGCAACAATCCGCCACCTGAACGCGCAGCCTGGATCGTTCGGGCCATGCGCGCCGTTGCCTCGCCCGAATGCAGCCCGCTTCCTTTGCCGCCCGGTGTGCTAGGAAGGCCGGGACGGATAAACCTCCGATTCAGCCCCTGAGAGAGACCAAAGATGAACAGCATCCCCGGGCCGGCCGCCCAAGGTGACGCCGCCATCACCCGCACTGCCCTGCCGCCACTTCGCTTTGGCCGCCGGTCGCTTGTCTCGGCCGGGGCGGGCCTGCTCGCCGGCGGCGGGTTGATCCTGCCCGGCCGCGCGCTGGGCCAGCAATCCGCCGAGATCACGGTCGATCGTGCCCGTGCCGAGCCGATTCCCATCGCCATCCCCAACCTGGTGGGCGTGGGCGGCGGCGATACGGCGCAGCTTGGCCGCGACATGGCCGGCGTGATCAGCAACAACCTCGCCCGTTCCGGCCTGTTCCGCGCCATCGACCGCGCCGCCTTCGTGGCGCAGGGGGCAGGGGACGTGCCGAACTTCGCCAACTGGAAGGTGATCGGCGCCCAGGCGCTGGTGACCGGCAAGGTGGAAAGCCAGGGCGGCGACCGCGTGCGCGTGGAGTTCCGCCTGTGGGACATCCTGCCGCAGACGCAGATCCAGGGCACCGCCTATACCGCCACCACCGGCAACTGGCGCCGCATCGCGCACATCATCTCCGATGTGATCTATGAGCGGCTGCTGGGCGAGAAGGGCTATTTCGACACCCGCGTGGTTTACATCGCCGGCTCCGGCCCGCGCGACCGCCGGGTGAAGCGCCTGGCGATCATGGACCAGGACGGCGAGAACAACCGCTTCCTGACGGATGGCAGCGCGCTCGCCCTCTCCCCGCGCTTCCACCCCACGCGCGACCAGATCGCCTACATGAGCTACGTGAACAACCGCCCGCGGGTTTACACCTTCGACCTCGGCAGCGGGCGCCAGCAGATGCTGGGCAATTTCGAGGGCATCACCCTCTCGCCGCGCTATGCGCCGGATGGCAACAACATCATCATGGCGCAGACGCGTGGCGCGGGCAGCGAGATCGTCCTGATCCCGGTGGGCGGCGGCGCGCCGCGGCGGCTGACCGATGCCGGCGGCGGTGCGATCGATGTCTCGCCCTGCTTCAGCCCGGACGGCCAGCAGATCGTCTTCGAGTCGGACCGTGGCGGCGACCAGCAACTCTATGTGATGAGCGCGTCCGGCGGCGGGGCCAAGCGGATCAGCTTCGGGCAGGGGAAGTATGCCACCCCGGTCTGGTCGCCGCGCGGCGACCTGATCGCCTTCACGCGCATCACCGGCGGCACCTTCGCCATCGGCGTGATGCGGCCGGACGGCTCGGGCGAGCGCATCCTGTCGGAAAGCTTCTACGTGGAAGGCCCGACCTTCGCGCCCAATGGCCGCGTAATCATGTTCTGGCGCGAAACCGCCGCCCGGGACGCCCGCGGCAACGGCTTCACCTCGCGCCTGGTGTCGATCGACATCACCGGCTTCAACGAGCGCCAGATGACCACGCCGACCGACGCTTCGGACCCCGCCTGGTCGCCCCTGCCGGCCTGACGGGTGCCGGAGCGGAATGGATGATATGTTGCGGCGCGATGCCAGGAGTCCTTGACCGCAGTCGTTTCAACGGGCTAATCGACCGCACACAGATCGCCGAAGGGCCTGCAAGGCCTGTTCACGCCGATTCGTTCCTAGACTTCGCCTACTGCAACTTCGCCTTACTGCCTGCGCCCGCCGTGACGTCTGCCCAGTGGGCACCCCCAAGCTGCACACTCCTTCCAGGGATCACACTCGAATGAACATCAAGATTCTGGGCACCGTTGCCGCCGTGGCGCTTCTGGCTGCTTGCTCCAACCAGGCCGCGACCAGCACCGGCCCCGTCAGCTCCGGCCCGGTTCCCGGCAGCCAGGAAGACCTGGTGGCCAATGTCGGCGACCGCGTGTTCTTCGACCTGAACAAGAACGCCCTGCGCTCCGACGCCCGCATCACCCTGGAGCGCCAGGCCGCGTGGCTGCAGAAGTGGTCGGCCAACAACGTGCAGGTCGCCGGCAACTGCGACGAGCGTGGCACCCAGGCCTACAACATCGCTCTCGGCCAGCGCCGCGCCAACGCCGCGCGCGACTTCCTGGTCGCCAAGGGCGTGGCCGCGACCCGCATCACCACCATCTCCTACGGCAAGGACCGCCCGACCGCCCTCGGCTCGAACGAGCAGGCTTGGGCGCAGAACCGCAACGCGATCACCTCCGTTCGCTGATCGCCTGCGGCGCGGGGTGCCCTCGGGCGCCCCTGCCATGGGAGAGACTGGATGCCGGCGGCCCCTCGGGGCCGCCGGTTTCGTTTCCGGGGTGCCGCAGCGCCGGCCCGGCGTTTTGTTTTCGCCAGCAATCGGCGATACTGCGCGCAGTCCAACGGGATGGGAGAAGCCGGGTGAAGCTGTGGTTCGGCGGGTTGCCAGGGCTGGCGTTGGCGGGATGGATGCTGGCGGCGCTGCCAGGGGCTGCGCAGGCGCAGATGGACAGCCGCGAGGCGATCCAGCTGCAGAACCAGCTGCTGGAGCTGCGCCGCGATGTGCAGGGGCTGCGCGAGCAGCTGCGCAACAGCGGCGGCAGCAGCGGTAGCAGCAGTGGCGGCGGGTCGATTTTCAGCGGCCGTCCCTCCGGCGGCGGCAGCAGCGGCGGCGGGGAGATCACCGCCGCGTTGCTCGATCGCGTTGTGGCGCTGGAAGAACAGGTGCGCCGCATGCAGGGCCGGCTCGACGAATCCGAGAACGCCCGCCAGCGCCAGGGCGATGAGCTGCGCAAGGAAATCGAGGATCTGAACTTCAAGCTGGGGCAGGGCGGTGGTGCCCGCCCGCCGGCGGCAGCCGCCCCTGCCGCTGCGGCCGCCGCAGCCGCAGGCGGGGCCGCCGCCGCTTCCGGCGCCACGCCCCCGGCCGGTGCCGTTCGCCGTACCCCGGAAGTGGCGATGCAGGAGGGCAACGCGGCCCTGGCCCGGCGCGACTACACCGCCGCAGAGGCCGCCGCGCGTGAGGTGCTGCGCTTCCCGCAATCGCCGCGCGCCGCGGATGCGCAGTTCCTGCTTGCGCAGTCGCTGAACGGCAAGCGGGACTACCAGGCCGCCGCCGTGGCCTATGACGACACCTACAACCGCGGCAAAACCGGCACCAACGCCCAGCCGGCGCTGCTGGGGCTGGCGAACGCGCTGATCGCGCTCAACGAGAAGCGCGCCGCCTGCGCCACGCTGGACAAGCTGAAGGCGGAGTTCCCCAACCCGCGCGCCGATCTGCGCGAGCCCGTCAACGGCGCCCGGCAGCGCGCCGGCTGCCGCTGAGCACGGAGCGCCTGCGTCGCCGCTTTGCGGTGGGGATGGATCGGCTTGAACCGTTCGAGCCCGCGCCGGCCCTGGCCGTGGCCGTCTCCGGCGGTGCGGACAGCACGGCTCTGGCGCTATTGGTGCGAGACTGGGTGGTGCCGCGCGGCGGCAGCCTGCTGGCGCTGGTGGTGGATCACGGGCTGCGCGCGGAGTCTGCCGCCGAGGCGGCGCTGACCCTGTCCCGGCTGGCCGGGCGTGGCGTTTCCGGGCGGCTTCTGGTGTTGCGGGGCCTCCATCGCGGCCCGGGCCTCGCGGCGCGGGCGCGCGCGGCGCGGTATGCGGCGCTGACCCGGGCCTGCGCCGGGCAGGGCATCCTGCACCTGCTTCTGGGCCACCACATGCTGGACCAGGTGGAAACGCTGCGCATTCGCGCCCTGGCCCACAGCGGCCGGGCCGGGCTGGCGGCCATGTCTGGCGTGGTGGAGGGCGAGGCGGTGCGGCTGCTGCGCCCGCTGCTTGCGGTGCCGCCGGGCTGGCTGCGCGGCTTCCTCCGCGAGGTCGGCATGAACTGGGTGGAAGACCCTTCCAACGCCGACCCCGCGTCGCAGCGTGCCCGCATCCGCGCGGCGTTCAACGACCCCGGCGGGGAAGGTTTCGCCGTGATGGCGAAGCAGGTGCGGGCGCGGCAGTTCGGCGTGCAGCGGGTGGGGATGGAGCGGGAGGCGGCGGCGGAGCTGGCGCGCAGCGTGCGGCTGCATCCCGAAGGCTGGGCGGTGCTGCCACCGGGCCTGGTTTCGGCCGAGGCACTGGCGGCGGTGCTGCGCACGATCGCCGGGCGGGCCTATCCGGTTGCGAGCCACCAGGTCGCCGCCCTTGCTGCCGCCCCACGCGCGGCGACCCTGGCCGGCACACGGCTGCTCCCGGCCGGCCGCGCGGGCCCGCCCGGGGCGTGGCTGCTGGTGCGGGAGGCCGCGGCGATGGCCCCGCCCGTGCCGGCGATGCCGGGCGCCACCTGGGACGGGCGGTTCCGGCTTTCTCCCCGCGCGCGCCCCGTGCCGGGCTGGCAACTCGGTGCGCTGGGCCCGGCGGCATCGGGCCTGCGCCGGCTTCGTCCGGACTGGCACGCGGCGGTGCTGCAGGCGCTGCCGGCGCTGTGGGAGGGCCCCCGCCTGGTGGCGGTGCCGGCCCTGGGCTACCCGGATGCGGCCACCTGCGCCGGCCTCGGGCTGCGTTTTGCCCCCGCCGTGCCGCTTGCCGGTGCCGAATTCCTGCCGATTTGATCCGGATTGCTGCCATTTAAGGCGCGAAGCCGATGGCAGGGGTGCAAGGAACGTGCAAGCATCCTATGTTATCTGCAAACCCGCGGTGGCAGTGCTGCCGTAGGTATGCCCCGGCATCCGCCGTGGCGGCTTCCAGCCGGAGTGGCATCCGCCGCCGAGGCATGGACTGACAGGGCCGGGGTCCGGCCAGGGAATGGAATGAGCAATTTCGGTCGCAATCTCGCGCTCTGGGTGATCATCGCACTGCTGCTGGTGGTGCTGTTCAACCTGTTCCAACCAGGCTCCAGCCGGTCTCCGGCGGCGCAGTTGGCGTATTCCGACTTCATCGCCGACGTGAACGCGGGCCGCGTGCGCGATGTGACGATCCAGGGCCGGATCGTCAGCGGCATCCTGGCCGATGGGCGCCAGTTCCAGACCTACACGCCGGAAGACCCGACGCTGGTCTCCCGCCTCACGGAAAAGGGCGTGCGCGTCATCGCCAAGCCGGAGGAAAGCGACGTGAACCCGCTGCTGCACTATGTGCTCAGCTGGTTCCCGATGCTGCTGTTGATCGGCGTCTGGATCTTCTTCATGCGCCAGATGCAGGGCGGTGGCGGCCGGGCCATGGGCTTCGGCAAGTCTCGCGCCCGGCTGCTGACGGAAAAGCAGGGCCGCATCACCTTCGACGACGTGGCCGGCATCGATGAGGCCAAGGGCGAGCTGCAGGAAATCGTGGAGTTCCTCAAGGACCCGCAGAAGTTCCAGCGCCTCGGCGGCAAGATTCCCAAGGGCTGCCTCCTGGTCGGCCCGCCCGGCACCGGCAAAACGCTGCTGGCGCGCGCCATCGCCGGCGAGGCCAACGTGCCGTTCTTCACCATCTCCGGCTCCGACTTCGTGGAGATGTTCGTGGGCGTCGGCGCCAGCCGCGTGCGCGACATGTTCGAGCAGGGCAAGAAGAACGCCCCCTGCATCATTTTCATCGACGAGATCGACGCTGTGGGCCGCCATCGTGGCGCGGGCCTCGGCGGCGGCAACGACGAGCGCGAGCAGACGCTGAACCAGATGCTCGTGGAGATGGACGGCTTCGAAAGCAACGAGGGCGTGATCCTGATCGCGGCCACCAACCGGCCGGACGTGCTGGACCCCGCGCTGCTGCGCCCCGGCCGCTTCGACCGCCAGGTGGTGGTGCCGAACCCCGACGTGAACGGCCGCGAGAAGATCCTGCGCGTGCACATGCGCAAGGTGCCGCTGGCCAGCGACGTCGATCCGAAGGTGATCGCGCGCGGCACGCCCGGCTTCTCCGGCGCCGATCTCGCCAATTTGGTGAATGAGGCCGCCCTGCTCGCCGCCCGCATGGGCAAGCGCGTGGTGGCGATGCTGGAGTTCGAGAACGCCAAGGACAAGGTGATGATGGGCGCCGAGCGTCGTTCGCTCGTCATGTCCGATGCCGAGAAGGAAATGACCGCCTATCACGAGGCCGGCCATGCGCTGTGTGCCATGAACCTTCCGGAATGCGATCCCGTCCACAAGGCCACCATCATCCCGCGCGGCCGTGCGCTGGGCATGGTGATGAGCCTGCCGGAGGGCGACCGCTACTCCAAGAGCAAGCTGAAGTGCCTGTCTGAGCTCACCATGGCGATGGGCGGCCGCGCGGCGGAGGAGATCATCTTCGGCGCCGACAAGGTCTCCAACGGCGCTTCCGGCGACATCAAGATGGCCACCGACCAGACCCGCCGCATGGTCCAGGAATGGGGCATGAGCGACAAGCTCGGCATGATCGCGTATGGCGACAACAGCCAGGAGGTGTTCCTCGGCCACTCCGTGACGCAGAACAAAAGCGTCTCGGAAGCCACGGCGCGCGAGATCGACAGCGAGATCAAGGCGATCATCGACAACGCGTATGTCAGCGCCAAGCGCATCCTGACGGAGAACCTGGACCAGCTGAACCTGCTGGCGAAGGCCCTGCTGGAGCACGAGACGCTCTCTGGCGACGAGATCCGCACCGTTCTGCGCGGGGACAAGGTGGTCAAGGTGGTGGTGGACGAGCCGGCGGATTCGCGCCGCACCTCCGTGCCGTCCGCCGGCCGCCCGATGCCGCCGACGCCGGGCGGGCTGGGTCCGGCGCCGCAGCCCAGCTAGACGCTTGCGCCTGATCGAGCCGCTGGGGCTGCTGCACGGCCCCGGCGCCTCTGAGGCGATCGAACGCCGCCTGGCCCTGCCCCTGGCAGGAGGCCCGGCGGCGTTTTCGCTGGCGCGGCTGGTGGGCGATGCGCGCGGGGTGGTACCCGCCACCGCGGTGCCGCCGGAGTTCGCCGAGGCCTGCGCCAAGGTGTGTGCCCCGCGCCCCGCCTTCGCCGGCCTGCCCGGGCGTGGCCCCTGGGTGATGGGCATCGTGAATGTCACCCCCGACAGCTTCAGCGATGGCGGCCGCCACTTCACCCTGGAAGCCGCGGTGGAAGCCGGGCTGGCCATGCGCGCCGCCGGGGCCGATTTGGTGGATATCGGCGGCGAGAGCACCCGCCCGGGCTCCGCCCCCGTCACGCCGGAACAGGAACAGGCGCGCATCCTGCCGGTGATCGAGGCCCTGGCGCGCGAAGGTGTGGTGGTGTCGGTGGATACCCGCCATGCCGCGACGATGCGCGCGGCGTTGCAGGCCGGGGCGCGGGTGGTGAACGACGTCACCGCCCTGGCGCACGACCCACTCGCCGCTACGGTCGTGGCTGCGGCCCGCGCCCCCGTGGTGCTGATGCACATGCGCGGCACGCCGCAGACGATGATGGACCACGCCACCTACGCTGACGTGGCCGCCGAGGTCACCGCCGAACTGGCCAAGCGCGTAGCCGCCGCGGTGGCGTCCGGCATCCCGCCCGGGGATATCGCCATCGATCCCGGCATCGGCTTCGCCAAGGACCACGCCCAGAACATCGAACTTCTGGACCGAATAGCGATCCTGCACTCGCTCGGCTGCACCGTGCTGGCCGGCGTCTCCCGCAAGCGCTTCATCGGGCACCTGACCGGGGAGGCCGTTGCCGCCCAGCGCGGACCTGGCTCCCTGGCCGCGGCGCTGGCGGCCTTGGACCGCGGTGCCAGCCTTCTGCGCGTGCACGACGTGGCCGAAACCGTACAGGCCGTCCGCGTCTGGCGTGGCCTTAACGGGCGCTGAGGGATGCCGGATACCAATTCGCGCCCGGGTGCGATACATCCACGCCAAATCTGGCACGGGGAGCGCGCGCCCGCATGGACATGACACGTCGCCTGTTCGGCACCGACGGCATCCGCGGCACGGCCAATGCCGAGCCGATGACGGCCGAAACCGTCCTCCGCCTCGGCCAGGCCGCCGGGCTGCTCTTCACCCGTGGCCAGCACCGCCACCGCGTGGTGATCGGCAAGGACACGCGGCTCTCCGGCTACATGCTGGAACCCGCCCTGGTGGCCGGCTTCATCGGCTCCGGCATGGATGTGGTGCTGGTCGGCCCGCTGCCCACGCCGGCCATCGCCATGCTCACCCGCAGCCTGCGCGCGGATCTCGGCGTGATGATCTCCGCCAGCCACAACACCTTCGAGGACAACGGCATCAAGCTGTTCGGCCCCGACGGCTTCAAGCTGAGTGACGCCACGGAGGCGGAGATCGAGCAGCTGATGGCCTCCGACCTCGCCGCCCGCATGGCCGGTTCGCGCAAGCTCGGCCGGGCCAGCCGCATGGAAGATGCCGGCGGGCGCTACATCGAATTCGCCAAGAACACCTTCCCGCGCGGCCTGCGGCTCGATGGCATGAAGATCGTCGTCGATTGCGCCCATGGCGCCGCCTACAAGGTAGCGCCCACCGTGCTGTGGGAGCTGGGCGCGGAGGTGATCCGCGTGGGCGTGGCGCCCGATGGGTTCAACATCAACCGCGATTGCGGCTCCACCGTGCCCAACTTCCTCACCGGCGAGGTGCGCCGCCATGGCGCGGATCTCGGCATGGCGCTGGATGGCGATGCGGATCGGGTGATCCTGTCGGACGAACGCGGCCAGATCATCGATGGCGACCAGATCCTGGCGCTGATGGCCCGCTCCTGGCAGCAATCCGGCCAGCTGCGCGGCGGCGGCATCGTGGCCACGGTGATGTCCAATCTCGGCCTGGAAAAGTTCCTGGAGGGGCAGGGCCTGGCGCTGCACCGCACCCAGGTCGGCGACCGCTACGTGATGGAGAAGATGCGGGCGGACGGGCTGAACGTGGGCGGCGAGCAATCCGGCCACATGATCCTGTCCGACTACGCCACCACCGGCGACGGGCTGCTGGCCGCCCTTCAGGTGCTGGCCGTGCTGGTGGAACAGCGCCGCCCGGCCAGCGAGGTATGCCGCGTGTTCCAGCGCTGGCCGCAGAAGCTGCGCAGCGTGCGCTTCACCGGCGAATCGCCGCTGGAGGCGCCGGATGTGCAACGCGCCATCGCCGCGGCCGAGGCAAGGCTGGCCGGCCAGGGCCGCCTGCTTATCCGCAAGAGCGGCACGGAGCCGGTGATCCGCGTGATGGCGGAAGCCGAGGACGAGGCGCTGGTGGAACGGGAGGTGGACGATCTCTGCGCCGTGATCGGCCAGGCCGTGAAGCTCTCCGCCCAGGGCGCCACATGAAGGGCCGCGTTCTCATCATCGCCGGCTCCGATTCCGGCGGCGGCGCGGGCATCCAGGCCGATATCAAGGCCGTCACCGCGCTCGATGGCTTCGCGATGACGGCGATCACGGCGCTGACGGCGCAGAACACGCTGGGCGTGCAGGGCGTGTTCCCGGTGCCGCTCGATTTCCTGCGCCTGCAGATCAGCAGCGTGGTGGATGATCTCGGTGTGGATGCGGTGAAAACCGGCATGCTCGGCGACGCCGCCACGATCGACGTGGTGGCCGCGGCCCTCGATGGCCTGCCCGGCGTGCCCGTGGTGGTCGATCCCGTGATGGTTGCCAAGGGCGGCCACAAGCTGCTGCTGGACGAGGCCGTGGCCCATCTGCGCCGCGTGATGCTGCCGCGCGCCACGGTGCTGACGCCGAACCTGCCGGAAGCCGAACTGCTGGCCGGCATGAAGATCGCCAGCGAGGCGGACATGCGCCAGGCGGCGCACCTGCTACTGAGCTTCGGCACCCCCGCGGTGCTGCTGAAGGGCGGGCATCTGGACAGCCCCGACGTGGTGGACATGCTCGCCACCGCCGACGGCGTGCAGGAATTCCGCTCCGCCCGCCTGCACACCCGCCACACCCACGGCACCGGCTGCACGCTGGCCAGCGCCATCGCGGCCGGGCTGGCGCAGGGCATGGCGCTTGTGGCGGCGGTCGATCGGGCGCGGCGCTACGTGCATCGCGCGATTGCCACCGCGCCGGGCTATGGCGGCGGGCACGGGCCGCTGGATCACGCCAACACGGTGGATCTCTCCCGCCTCGGTTGATGTTGCGCTGCAGCACCTGATGCGCTAGCACGGTGTTGGGCCACGCCCCCCCACCGGGGCGCTTCTGTTCTGAAAGGGACAGCATCATGGATGCTTCCGCTGCCGCGGCACCGCCGCGCTTGCCTGCCGTTCGTCCGGCAAATCCCGATTTCTCATCCGGCCCCTGCGCCAAGCGACCAGGCTTCTCCCTGGCCGCGCTGGAAGGCGCGCTGCTGGGCCGCAGCCATCGCGCGAAGGCGCCGAAGGCCAAACTCGCCGAGGTGATCGACCGCTCGAAGGCGATGCTCGGCATGCCCGCGGATTGGCGCCTCGGCATCGTCCCGGCCAGCGATACCGGCGCGGTGGAAATGGCGCTGTGGTCCCTGCTCGGTCCGCGCCCCGTTGATATCCTCGCCTTCGAAAGCTTCTCCGAGACCTGGGCCGATGACGTGGTGAAGCAGCTGCGCCTCTCCGATGCCCGCGTGCTGAAGGCCGGCTACGGCGCGCTGCCGGATCTCGCGCAGGTGAACAAGGCGCATGACCTCGTCTTCGCCTGGAACGGCACAACCTCCGGCGTGCGCATGCCGAACGCGGACTTCATTGCGGCGGACCGCGAGGGCTTGGTGATCTGCGATGCCACCTCCGCCGCCTTCGCCATGCGCTTGGACTGGGCGAAACTCGATGTCGTCACCTGGTCCTGGCAGAAGGTGCTGGGCGGCGAGGGGGCGCACGGCATGCTGGCGCTGTCGCCCCGTGCCGTGGCGCGGCTTGAAAGCCACACGCCGTCCTGGCCGATGCCGAAGATCTTCCGCCTCACCTCCAAGGGCAAGATTTCCGAGGGCATCTTCAAGGGCGAGACGATCAACACCCCCTCCATGCTCTGCGTGGAGGATGCGCTCGATGGGCTGCGTTGGGCCGAAGGCGCCGGCGGGCTCGATGGGCTGGTGGCGCGCAGCGAGGCCAATCTCGCCGCAGTGCGCGACTGGGTGGCGGGGAGCGACTGGGCGGCGTTCCTCGCCGAGGATGCGGCCACCACCTCCTGCACCTCGATCTGCCTGAAGATCACCTCCGCCTGGTTCCTGGCGCTGGCGCCCGCGGCGCAGGCGGAGGCGGCGAAGCAGATCGCGGCTTTGCTGGAGAAACAGGGCGTTGCCAACGACATCGGCGCCTATCGCGATGCCCCGCCGGGCCTGCGCATCTGGGGCGGGGCGACGGTGGAAACCAGCGACATCAAGGCGCTGCTGCCGTGGCTGGACTGGGCGTATGCGACGGTGAAGGGGGCTTGAGTTCGATGCCGAAGGTTCTGATTTCCGACAAGCTCTCCCCCGCCGCCGTGGCGATCTTCCGCAGCCGCGGGATCGAGGCGGATGTGAAGACCGGCCTCTCGCCCGCCGAGCTGCGCGAGATCATCGGCCAGTATGACGGCCTGGCGATCCGCTCCGCCACCAAGGTGACGCGCGAAGTGCTTGAGGTGGCTCCCAACCTCAAGGTGGTCGGCCGCGCCGGCATCGGCGTGGACAATGTGGATGTGAAGTCCGCCACCGCCGCCGGCGTGGTGGTGATGAACACGCCCTACGGCAACGCCATCACCACCGCCGAGCATGCCATCGCGATGATGTTCGCCCTCGCCCGCCAGATTCCGGAGGCGAGTGCTTCCACAAAATCAGGCAAGTGGGAGAAGAACCGCTTCATGGGCGTGGAGCTCACCGGCAAGACGCTGGGCCTGATCGGCTGCGGCAATATCGGCTCCATCGTGGCCGACCGGGCGATCGGGCTGCGCATGCGGGTGATCGCCTATGACCCGTATCTCACGGAAAAGCGGGCGCTGGATCTCGGGGTGGAGAAGGTGGAGCTGGACGAGCTGCTGTCCCGGGCGGAGATCATCACGCTGCACACGCCGCTGACCGAAGCCACCCGCAACATCCTCTCGGCGGAGGCGCTGGCCAAGGCGAAGAAGGGCGTGCGCATCATCAACTGCGCCCGCGGCGGCCTGCTGGACGAGGCGGCGCTGGCCGAGGCGCTGAAATCCGGCCAGGTCGCCGGCGCGGCGCTGGATGTGTTCGAGACGGAGCCGGCCACCGACAGCCCGCTGTTCGGGCTGGAGAACGTGGTCTGCACCCCGCATCTGGGTGCCGCGACCGCGGAGGCGCAGGAGAACGTCGCACTGCAGATCGCCGAGCAGATGAGCGACTTTTTGCTCACCGGCGCGGTGGCCAATGCGATCAACATGCCCAGCGTCTCCGCCGAGGATGCACCGCGGCTCAAGCCCTATATGGAGCTGTGCCGCCTGCTGGGTGGTTTCGCCGGGCAGCTCACGCAGTCCCGCGATGGCGTGCTGCGCCGCGTGACGATCGAGTATGAGGGGCAGGTGGCGCAGCTGAACCAGCGGCCGCTCTCGGCCGCGGTGCTGGCCGGGTTGCTTTCCCCGGTGATGCACGGGGCGAACATGGTCAACGCGCCGATCCTGGCCCGTGAGCGCGGCATCGACGTGGCCGAGACGGTGCATGATCGGCCGAGCGAGTACCAGACCCTGGTGCGTGTGACGGTGACGACGGACGAAAGCACCCGTACCGTGGCAGGCACGCTGTTCGCGGGATCCAAGCCTAGGATCGTGGAGATCAAGGGCATCCGGGTGGAGGCCGATTTCGGCCGGCACATGCTGTACGTGACCAACCACGACAAGCCCGGCTTCATCGGCCGCTTCGGTGCCACGCTGGCCGGGGCGGGGATCAACATCGCCACCTTCCATCTCGGCCGCGCCGAAGCCGGTGGGGATGCGATCTGCCTGGTCTCGGTGGACGAGCGCGTGCCGGATGATGTGCTGGCGATGGTGCGCACGCTGCCCTTGGTGGTGCAGGCGACGTCGCTCGAATTCTGAGCGTTCTCGACAGGCGCCCCGGGGCCGTGGGAAACCGGGGGGCCTGATCGAGGAGACGAGCCATGAGCCCCGATGGAACCGCCGGCCGCAATGCCTTCGGCCAGCCGATCCGCCGCAAGGAAGACCTGCGGCTGCTGCTGGGGCACGGCCGGTTCACCGCCGATCTGCTGCGGCCCGGGATGGCGCATGCGGCGATGATCCGTAGCCCGCATGCCCATGCCGAGATCAGCGCGATCGATATCTCGGCCGCGATGGCCATGCCCGGGGTGCTCGCGGTGCTGACGGGGGCCGATTATGCCGCCGATGGGCTCGGCGGGATTTCGCCCGGCGGGCCGCTGATCCGGCTGCCGGGGACTCCGGGGGACCAGGGCTTCCTGTTCCGGCCGGAGCATCCGGCGCTGGCGCGCGGGCGGGTGCGCTATGTCGGCGAGACCGTGGCCATGGTGGTGGCCGAGACCGAGGTGCTGGCGCGTGATGCGGCCGAGGCGGTGGTGGTTGAATACGAGCCGCTGCCGGCGGTGACGGGCACGGCCGAGGCGGTGGCGCCGGGGGCGCCGGTGGTCTGGGAGGAGGCGCCGGGGAATGCCTGCTTCCACTGGCAGGCTGGCGATGCGGCGGCGGTGGAGGCGGCGTTCGCGGCGGCGGCGCATGTGGTGAAGCTCGATACGCTCAACAATCGCATCCATGTCGCTTCCATGGAGACGCGGGCGGCGATCGGTGAGTTTTCCGACGGGCGCTACACGCTGGCCACCGGCACGCAGATGCCGCACGGGTTGAAGGAGGCGCTGGCGGACGAGGTGTTCCGGGTTCCGCGTGACCAAATTCGGGTGACGGTGGCCGATGTCGGCGGCAGCTTCGGGATCAAGAACGCGCTGTATCCGGAGCAGATTCTGGTTCTGTGGGCCGCGAAACGGGTGGGCCGGCAGGTGGCGTGGATCGGGGAGCGGAGCGACGGGTTCCTGACCGACTACCATGCGCGCGACAATGTCTATTCGGCCGAGCTGGCGCTGGATGCGGCGTATCGCTTCCTCGGGCTGCGGGTATCGTCCGTGGCGGCGATCGGGGCGTATCTGGCGCCGAAGGGGCAGCTTTCCCCGACGGCAAACACGCCTGCCTTGGCCGGGGTGTACCGGCTGCCGGCGATCCACGTGCAGGTGACCGGGGCGTTCAGCCATACCTCCCCCACTGAAGTGTATCGCGGGGCCGGGCGGCCGGAATCTGTCTATCTGCTGGAGCGCACGGTGGATCACGCGGCCCATGTGCTGGGGATCGACCGGCTGGAGCTACGGCGGCGGAACATGCTGCGACCGGAGGAGTATCCGTATCGCACGGCGCTGGGGCTGAACTACGACAGTGGCGATTTTCCGCGGATGATCGATACCGCGCTGGAACGCGCGGAATACGCGGGATTTCCGGCGCGGCGGGAGGTGGCGGCGGCGCGGGGGATGCTGCGCGGGATCGGCTGGGCGCATTACTGCGAGCGGGTGGCGGGGAGCTGGGGCGAGAATGCCTGGCTGGAGTTGCGGGCGGATGGGCGGGTGACGGCATTGCTGGGCTCCATGTCCAACGGGCAGGGGCATGAGACGGCGTATGCGCAGCTGATCGCGGATCAGTTGGGCGTGGATTTTGACGATATCGATGTGATCCAGGGGGATACGGACCGGATCCCCTCGGGGCATGGAACCGGCGGGTCGGCTTCGATCCCGATTTCCGGGGCGGCGCTGATGGAGGCGGGGCGGGATCTGATCGCCAAGGCGTTGCCGCTGGCGGCGGATGCGCTGGAGGTGGCGGCGGTGGATGTGGCGTTCGAAGATGGGGCGTTCCGGATTGTCGGCACGGATCGGCGGGTGACGCTTTCGAGCGTGGCGGGGCGGCTGCCGGCGGATGCGATGCTGGGTGGCACCGGGGCCTGGACGCCGAGCGGGCCGACCTTTCCGAACGGGTGCCACGTGGCGGAGGTGGAGATCGACCCGGAGACCGGGGCGTGGACGCTGGAGCGCTACACCATGCTGCATGATTTCGGCCGGGTGCTGAACCCGATGATGCTGGAAGGGCAGCTGCAGGGCGGGGTGGCGCAGGGCATCGGCCAGGCGGCGATGGAGCGGGTGGTTTATGACCCCGAGAGCGGGCAGATGCTCAGCGGGTCGATGATGGACTACCAGATCCCGCGGGCCGACGAGCTGCCGCCGATGACGTTGGAGACGCTGCCGACCAATGCGCCGACGCATCCGCTGGGGATCAAAGGCTGCGGTGAGGCGGGTGCGGCCGGCGGGGCGCCGGCGGTGATGAACGCGCTGATGGATGCGATTTCCCGGGCCGGCGGCGGGCTGCTGGACATGCCGGCAACGCCGGAGCGGGTGTGGCGGGCGTTGCGGCACGGGTAATACGGAACGATATTTTATCGCAACAAAATAGGTATGCGGCGGCGGGGCGGTAGGATGGTCTCCCTGGCGCGGAGCGGGCCGGCGCGGGCGTAGGGTACGGCGCGCCTGATGCTGCGGTGGACGCGCTGGGCTGCGATCGGGCGCGGGTGGGAGGCCGCTGCGCGCCGGGCGCGCCTGTGGCGCGTGGCGGGCGTTTGTTCAGGGGGTGTTTCGGCCTGCGGCGCGGGCGCGGGGGACTCTGCGCCGGGTTGGCTGGAGCGGGCGATGGGCCGGCGCAGGTGCGGGGCGGGATGGCGCGAGGCGGATTCCTGGCGGAAGGACGGAATGGAAGCGCTGGGGGTGAACAGGCCCATGAGCCAGGCGAGCGGCGCGAAATGCTTGCGAGCGGGGGCCGGGCGAGAGGCCGGCTGAGCGGCCGGGCGCGGCGCAGGAGGCGGGGGAAGGGTGCCGGCCTGCCACTTCTCGAACAGGTCGAGCAGTGCGGCGAGGGCACGGGCCAGGGCGGCGTGGCCGGCGGCGATGAGGGGGGCGAGCAGGAGGTCGCGGGCGCGCAGGGCCAGGCTGCGGGCGGAGTCCTCCCGTGACGCCTGGGGCGCCGGGGGGAGGAGGGGGGATGACATGATGTTTTTACTAACAGACTATGCTGGTGATGCCAAGGAAAAAATGTGTGTCCTGAAGATTTTTTTTAGGCGCGTGGGCAGGCCGGGTTAGGGTTTCCGTGCAGCAGCGGGAGGCGGGTATGGCGGGTCGGTTTGTTTGGCATGAGCTGATGACAGCGGATGCGCCGGCGGCGGCGCGGTTCTATGCCGAGGTGGTGGGCTGGACGGCGCGGGATTCCGGGATGCCAGGGATGGAATACACGCTGCTGCTGGCCGGGGAGCGGCAGGTGGCGGGGCTGATGGCATTGACCGAGCAGGCCAAGGCGGGCGGGGCGGTGCCGGGGTGGACCGGGTATGTGGCGGTGGCGGATGTGGATGCCAGTGCGGCGCAGGCGGTGACGTTGGGCGGGCAGGTGTGCATGCCGCCGATGGATATTCCCGGGGTGGGGCGCTTTGCCGTGGTGGCGGATCCGCAGGGGGCGGTGGTGGCGCTGTTCCATGCCGATGGGGAGATGCCGGCGGCGCCGATGATGGCGCCGGGGACGGTGGGGTGGAACGAGCTGATGGCGGCCGATATGCCGGGCGCATGGCCGTTCTATGAGGCGATGTTCGGCTGGGTGAAGGGGGATGCGCTGGATATGGGGGCGATGGGGACCTACCAGCTGTTCTCGGCCGAGGGTGTGATGTGCGGGGGGATGATGACGAAGCCGGCGGCAATGCCGGTGCCTTGCTGGGGGTACTACTTCGCGGTGGAGGATATCGATGCGGCGCTGGCGCGGGCGGTGGAGCGCGGGGCGCGGGTGATGAACGGCCCCATGGAGGTGCCGGATGGGGCCTGGGTGGTGCAGGCTTTGGACCCGCAGGGGGCCGGGTTTGCGCTGGTGGGGATGCGGGCAAGGTAGGCGCGCAGGTGGGCGGGGCTATCGCGCCCCGCCAAGGATGTGCTGTTATCGTAACCATCACATCCTCTGCCCTGTGCGGCAGCAACAGGGCCGGACGCCACGAGATGCCTCGAACATCGTATCTCGCCCATATCGACACGCTGCGCGCGGTCGCCGTGGTGGCCGTGGTTCTCTACCATCTCGATCCCCGGCTGCTGCCTGGCGGGTTCGTCGGGGTGGACGTGTTCTTTGTCATCTCCGGCTACATCGTCAGCCGGTCTGTGAGCCATATGGGCGGGGCCTCGTTCCTGGGTTTCGTGACCCAGTTCTATGCCCGCCGGCTGCAGCGCATCGTGCCGGCGCTGGCGGTGTGCCTGGTGGCCGCGACGCTGCTGACGGTGATGTTCATCCCGTATGCCTGGCTCAGCGGTACCAGCCAGCGCACCGGGCTGGCGGCGTTCTTCGGGTTCAGCAACCTTGTGCTGCTTTCGACCGCTTCGGATTATTTCTCGCCGCGCTCGGAGTTCAACAGCTTCACCCACACCTGGTCGCTGGGGGTGGAGGAGCAGTACTACCTGGTCTTCCCGTTCCTGTTCTTCTTCTGGCTGCGCGGCCGGCGCTGGTTGGCCACGGCGCTGTTCGGGCTGGCGGCGTTGGCCTCGTTTGCGTTGGCGGCGATGGCTGCGGAGCCGGTGCGGGCGTTTTTCCTGCTGCAGTTCCGGTTCTGGGAGCTGGCGGCCGGGGCCTTGCTGTTCCTGCTGGCCGAGCACCGTGCGCCGATCCGCCATGCGCTGCCGGTGGCGTGGCTGTCGCTGGCGATGTTGGCCGTGGCGCTGGCCACCGCATCGCCGGGCAGCACGCCGTTCCCTGGTGCGGTGCTGCCGGTGCTGGGCACGCTGGGGGTGATCCTGGCCTTCCGCGCGTTGCCTGAGGCTTCAGGGTTACGGCGCGGCTTTGCGCACCCGGTGCCCACCTATCTCGGCCGCATCTCCTATTCGCTCTACCTGTGGCACTGGCCGGTTTTCGTGCTGTTTCGCTGGACCGTGGGGCTGGAGGGGGCGGTGCCGATGGCCGCGGCCGCGGTGGTGAGCGTGGGGGCTGCGGCGCTGTCGTACCGCTGGGTGGAGACGCCTGCGCGCCGGTCGCCGATGGTGGTGCGGCTGCCGCGCCCCTGGGTGGTGGCGGCCGGGGTGGGGGTGCTGCTGGTGGGGTGGGGCGCGGCCTCTGGCATCTGGGCCTTGCGGCCGGTGGTTTCTCTTTCGACGGTCAATCGCAACGCGGGCGAGTGGTTCGGCGGCGCGCCCCGTGGCGCCGGCGGCTGCCGGGTGGCTGGCACGTCGTTTCCCGTGCTGCATGGGGCGGGTGCGCGCCTGGCCCGCACTGGCTGCGAGGAGCCGGCCACGTTGGCGCGCCGCATCTTCGTGGTGGGGGATTCGCACGCCTTTGCCTATGAGACGATGCTGCGCCAGCTGGTGCTGGAAACCGGCGCGCGGGTGGATCTGATGTCCGCCGGGGGCTGCGGCGTGCTGGGGCTGGTGGAGGAGCCCAGCGCCACCTGCCGCGCCTTCGAGGAGGCCGCGATGGCCACCGTGCTGGCCACGGCGGCGCCTGGGGACGTGCTGTTCCTGCCGGCGCTGCGGGTGCCGCGGATTGCGGACCAGTTTGTTCTGCTGGGCGAGGCGGCGGCGCGGGCGCGGGTGGCGGATCCGGCGACGGCGGCGCGGCGCGTGCGGCAGGCCGAGGCGTTCGCGGGGCTGGCGGCGCGCCTGGCCGAGCGCGGCGTGGTGGTGGTTCTGGAAGCGCCGCTGCCGGTGTTCGCGGCACCTGCCTTCCGCTGTGCGGACTGGTTCAACCGGGCCAACCCGATCTGCGCCGGTGGGCTGGCGATGCAGCGCGCCACCGTGGAGGTGTTGCGCGCGCCGGTGCTGGAGACCTTTGCGCGCCTGGGTGCGGCGGTGCCGGGCCTGCACGTGTGGGACCCGCTGCCGGAGCTTTGCCCTGGCGAGACGTGCCACGCCGTGCGGGACGGTCGGCCGCTGTTCTTCGACGGCGATCATCTCAGCAGCCTTGGCAACCGGGTGCTGGTGCCCTCCTTCGGGCGGCTGCTGGCGGGCCTGAAGTAGCCGGCTATCGCTTGCCGAGCACGCTTTCGGTGTGTTCGCCCAGGGCGGGGGCGCCCTTTTCGTAGGCCGGGCGTTGGCCGTTGAAGCTGACGGGCAGGCCGATGGTTTGCAGGGTGTGGCCGGGGAGGGTTTGCAGGATGCCCAGCGCTTCGGTTTGGGGGTGGGTGACGACCTGGTCCAGGGTTTGGACGGGGCCGCAGGGGACGCCGACGGCTTCCAGCTTTTCCTGCCAATGGCTGCGGGTTTGGGTGGCCAGGGCGGCGGAGAGGAGGGGGATGAGGGTTTCGCGGTGTTCGACGCGGCCGGCGTTTTTCGTGAAGCGCGGGTCGTCGGCCAGTTCGGGTTGGCCGATCACGCCGCAGACCTTGCGGAAGAGGTTGTCGTTGCCGGAGGCGACCATCAGGTGGCCGTCGGAGCAGGGGAAGGCCTGGTAGGGGACGATCATGCCGACGCCGGAGCCGGTGCGCTTGGGCAGGACCTGGCTGGCGATGTAGTCCGCCAGCGGGATGGCCATCCAGGCGCAGGAGGTTTCGTACAGCGAGGTATCGACGATGCCGCCCTTGCCGGTGCGGGCGCGTTCGGCGTGGGCGGCGAGGATGCCGATGACGGTCCACATGCCGGTGGCGAGGTCCATGATGGAGACGGGGACGCGCACGGGGGGGCGGCCATCCTCGCCGAGCATGGACATGAGGCCGCCGAAGGCCTGCATCAGCGGGTCGTAGCCTGGCAGCGCGCTGAGCGGGCCGGTGCGGCCGAAGGCGCCGATGTTGCAGAAGATGAGGGAGGGTTTTTCGGCGAGGAGGCCTTCGGCGCCTAGGCCGAGTTTTTCCAGGGCGCCGGGCTTCAGGTTGTGGAGGACGACGTCCATCTCATCGAGGATCAGGGCGCGGACCTTGGTGCGGGTGGCATCGTCTGACAGGTCGGCGGCGATGCCGCGCTTGTGGCGGTTCATGCTGTGGAAGACGGTGGAGGTGCCCTCGACGAAGGGAGGGCCCCAGCCGCGGGCGTAGTCTCCGGCGCCGGGGTTTTCGAGCTTGATGACGTCGGCGCCGAGTTCGGCCAGGACCATGCCGGCATAGGGGGCGGCGATGGAGTGGCCGATTTCCAGCACCTTCAGGCCGGCGAGCGGCTTGGTCGACGACATCTACGTTCCCTCCGAGTCTCGTGGCGGAGGCTAGGCAGGGTGGGGAGGGGGGTCAACGAGGGTTGCCCCTTTTCCGGAGTGGCCATATGCCGGGGGGACGACGGAGGAGACGGTGATGGACGCGGAACAGGCTGACCTGACGATGGTGCCGGCGGGCAATGACTATCCGGAGCTGCGCGAGGGCATCCAGCGCATCTGCGCGAAATATCCTGGCGAATACTGGCGCGGGCTGGAGGAGCGCGAGGCGTATCCGACGGCGTTCATCACGGAGTTGACCGAGGCGGGCTACCTGGCGGCGCTGATTCCGGAGGAATATGGCGGGACGGGGCTGCCGTTGCGGGCGGCGGCGGTGATCCTGGAGGAGATCAATGCCTCTGGCTGCACGGCCAGCCAGGGGCATGCCCAGATGTACATCATGGGGACTTTGCTGCGGCATGGGTCGGCGGAGCAGAAGAAGAAGTATCTGCCGAAGATCGCCACCGGGGAGCTGCGGCTGCAGGCCTTCGGGGTGACGGAGCCGACGAGCGGGACGGATACGACTTCGTTGCGCACGCGGGCGGTGCGGGATGGCGATTCCTATGTGGTGAACGGGCAGAAGGTTTGGACCTCGCGCGCGGCGCATTCCGATCTGCTGCTGCTGCTGGCGCGGACGACGCCGCTGGATCATGTGGCCAAGAAATCCGACGGGTTGAGCGTGTTCCTGGTGGATATGCGCGAGGCGGTTGGGAACGGGCTGGAGATCCGGCCGATCAAGGCCATGATCAACCACAACACGACGGAGCTGTTCTTCGACAATCTGCGGATTCCGGCCGACAGCCTGATCGGGCAGGAGGGCAGGGGGTTCCGGTATATTCTCGATGGGATGAATGCCGAGCGGATCCTGGTGGCGAGCGAGTGCGTGGGGGACGGGAAGTGGTTCGTGAAGAAATCCGTCGCCTATGCCAATGAGCGCCAGGTGTTCGGGCGGCCGATCGGGCAGAACCAGGGGGTGCAGTTTCCGATCGCGCGGGCCTGGGCGGAGCTGGAGGCGGCGGACATGATCTGCCGGCGGGCGGCGGCGCTGTTTGAGGCAGGCAAGGACTGCGGGGCGGATGCCAATATCGCCAAGATGCTGGCGAGCGAGGCGACCTGGAAGGCGGCCGAGGCGGCGATGCAGACGCATGGCGGGTTCAGCTACGCGCGGGAATACGACATCGAGCGGAAGTGGCGTGAGGCGCGGCTGTATCAGATTGCACCGATCTCGACGAACCTGGTGCTGAGCTATGTCGGGCAGCATGTTTTGGGGATGGCGCGGAGCTTTTAGGGAAGGAAGCCTCTTCTTTTTCTGAAGAAAAAGAAGCAAAAAGACTTTTCCGACTTTGCACCCGGTTCTCCTGGGAAACCGGGTGCAAATCTACGGAAGTTTTTTGGTTCTTTTTTTCAAAAAAGAACCGCTTTCTTTCTCTGCCCTGTGTGCGCCGATTTCCGTTGCGCTCCGGTGCCGCGCTGCGCTGCACTGACTCAGGCGGGTTGGGAGTGCGGGGCATGCGGCGGCGCGCGGTTCTGGCGGCGGGGGGTGCTTTGGCACTCGGCGGCGGGGTGCGGGCCGAGGGGGCGGGGCCGGTGGACCTGCTTTTGGTGCTGGCGGTGGATGTGAGCCGGTCCATCGACGAGGAGGAGGCGCGGCTGCAGCGCGAGGGCTACCAGGCGGCGATGATGGACCCGCAGGTGGTGGCGGCGATCATGGGCGGGCCGGCGGGGGCCATTGCGGTGGCGTATGTGGAATGGGCGGGGATCCAGTATCAGCGGGTGGTGATCCCGTGGGTGCGGCTGGGGTCGGCGGCCGAGTGTGCGGGGTGGTCGGCGCGGCTGGCGCGGGCGTCTCGGGACAGCATGAGCTGGACGAGTATTTCCGGGGCGCTGATCGCGGCGGGGCGGGCGCTGGAGGAGTGCCCGTTCCTGGCGACGCGGCGGGTGATCGATGTTTCCGGCGATGGGGTGAACAATTCCGGGCCGCCGCCGGAGGTGATCCGCGATGTGTTGGTGCGGGATGGGGTGGTGATCAACGGGCTGCCGATCGTGAACGACCGGCCGAATTTTGGCCGGGCGCCGGAGCAGGACCTGGAGGAGCACTATCGGGAGCGGGTGATCGGGGGCGAGGGCGCGTTCCTGGTGGTGGCGGAGGATTTCGAGAAGTTCGGGGCGGCGGTGCGGCGCAAGCTGATGACGGAGATCGCGGGGGTGGCGGGGCCGGCGCGGCTAGGCTGACCAGAGCGGGGCGAGGGTGGCGACGTTGGGCGCGCTGTCGATGGCGGCCAGGGCGTCGCCGAGGGCCAGGGCGCGGGGGTTGCCGAGGAGCGGGGCCACCAGGCCGTCGAACTTGGCGCGGATGCGGGTGCCCTGGTGGGAGACGCTGGCGGCGGGGATGCCGGCGTCGTGTTCGGCGCTGAGCGTGGTCTGATCGGTGAGGCGGATGTCCATGGCGGCGTGGGTGACGCCGAAGCCAGGCTGGAGCTCGATCGTGACCTTGTCGCGGAGCGCGGTGATGCGGGGATCGGCGGCGACTTCGGCGGTGAAGCTGTCCAGCCGGCTGGTTTCCAGCCCCGCGAGCGCCATGGCGGCGGTGAGGCGGTGCGAGAACTTGGCTTCGAGGCCGGTGCGCGGGGCGGCGATGTTGCAGACTCGGTCGGTGGTTTCGTCGACGCGCAGGGTGATGGCGGCGATGCGGTCGGCTGTGATGGCGGGGTTGGCGCGCAGGGTGCGGGCGGCTTCGATGCCGGCGTGGGTGAGGTAGCAGGCGGCGTGGTATTTGAAGAGGTTGGCGCGGATGTGCCAGCCGCCTTCGGGTTCGGCGAGGGCGGCTTCGGGGTGGAAATCCGGCGAGTGGGTTTTCGCGAAGCCTTGCGGGCATTCCAGGCTGTCGGGCCGGGCGGTGAAGCCGCGGGCGGCGAGCTTGGCGGCGAGCAGGCCGTTCTGGGCGGCCTTTCCGGCGTGCAGCGGCTTGCACATGGTGCCGAACATGGATTTGAGGCCGGCGGCCTGGGTGGCGGCGATGCCCAGGGCGTGGAGGGTTTGTTCCTCATCGAGGCCCAGCAGGTGGGCGCAGCCGGCGGCGGCGCCGAAGGTGCCCACGGTGCCGGTGGCGTGGAAGCCGACCTGCTCGTAGTGCGAGGGGGCCATCACGGGGCCGACGCGGCAGGCGGTTTCGTAGCCGACGACGAAGGCGGCCAGCACTTCGGCCCCCGAGGCGCCGCGGGCTTCGCCGAGGGCCATGACGGCGGGGAGGATGGCGACCGTGGGGTGGCCGGGCATGGAGAGGTTGACGTCGTCGTAGTCCAGCGCGTGGGCCATGGTGCCGTTGAGCAGGGCGGCGGCGCCGGCGGGCAGGCGCATTGTGCTGCCCCAGACGCTGGCCTGGGGGGTGCCGCCGGCTTCCTCCAGCTCGGCGCGCAGGATGCGGACGAGGTCGTCCTCCGCGCCGGCCATGGCGACGGCGATGGCATCCTGCATGCATTGCCGGGCGAGGTCGCGCACTTCCGCGGGCATCGCGGCGTAGGTGAGCGCGCGGGTGCGGCGGACGATGCTGCGGGTGAGGTCTTTCATGGCGCGTTCCTGTCCGGCGGGCGGCTGGGTGCCCTTTGGGATGGAGTATGCGCGACCTCGGCCCGGGCGGGAACCTCCCTGCCTGCGGTCAGCCCTTGACGGTTTTCGGGCCCTGCTTGGTGGCGATCGGCATGGGGCGCGGCGGGGCCGGGGGTGGGGTGTTGCTGACCGTCTTGGTGGCCTTCGGCTTCTTGGCCTCGCGGCCGCCTTTGTCCCTGCCCTTGGCCATGGTGGTGCTCCTTCGCTGGCGCGTGCGGCGCCGAATGAGTGCCAGTGGTGCACGCTTCGGCGCCGGAATGCCAGGGGTGCTAGGGCCTGATGGTGCCCTTCAGGCTGGCGACGGCGTTTTGGGCCTGGCTGCCGGCAGCAGCCGCGCCGTGGCGAGCAGGAGGAGGAAGGCGACGAGGGTGTAGGCCTGGATGGTCATGGCGGTGTTCCCTTGCGATGCGCGGGGACGGGAGGCGTCAGCGCCAGACGGGGGTGCCCAGGTTGATGTTGCGGTTGGTGGTGGCGGCACCGCCGACGGCACCGACGGCGCCGCCGATGAGGGCGCCCGTGCCCAGGGCGCCGCCTGTGAGCGCGCTGGCGGCGACGCCGGCGCCGGCGCCGATCATGCCGCCCGAGAGGGCGCGGTCGCCGGAGGTGTTGCCGCAGCCGGCCAGGGCCAGGGTGGCGATGGCGAAGAGAAGGGTGGCGGGAAGGGCTGTTTTCATGGGATGGCTTTCAAGGAAATGACGGGGCGGATTGCCGCGCGCCCTGTGTTGAGGGCGTGTCGCCAGTCAAACCATGACATTTGATCTGAATGGATGGGCCCG